>NZ_SMKD01000253.1 GCF_004348595.1 Micromonospora sp. KC723 | reverse complement strand
CTCCTGCGGTGGCGGCGGTGGCGGTGGCTGCGGCGGCGGGTGCGGCGGATGATTGGCCCCGTCGGGGTCGGCATCGGTTGGCGGCCGGAGATCACCGGTTTCGTCGCCGAGCTGCCGGGGTTGCGTTTCGTCGAGGTGGTGGCCGAGGCGGTGCACGACGGGGTCCCGCCCGGTCTCGCTGAGCTGCGAGAACGCGGCGTCACCGTCGTACCGCACGGGGTGCGGCTCTCCCTCGGCGGCGCGGAGCCGGTCGAGCCGGCCCGGGTCGCCCACCTGGCGCGGGTGGCGGAGCTGGTCGACGCGCCACTGGTCAGCGAACACATCGCGTTCGTCCGGGCCGGCGGCCTGGAGGCCGGGCACCTGCTGCCGGTGCCCCGCAGCCGGGAGGCGGTGGCCGCGGTCGTGGCGAACGTCCGGCGAACCCAGGCCGAGCTGCCGGTGCCGCTCGCGCTGGAACCGATCGCCGCGCTCTTCGACTGGCCGGACGACGAGCTGGACGAGGCGGACTTTCTCGCCGAGATCCTCGACGCGACCGGGGCGGCACTGCTGCTCGACGTGGCGAACCTGCACGCCAACGCCCGCAACCGGGGCGGCGACCCCGGTAGCTTGCTGGACCGGCTGCCGCTGGACCGGGTCGCCTACGTCCACGTGGCCGGCGGCGCCGAGCGGGGCGGCTTCTACCACGACACGCACACCGACCCGGTGCCACCGGAGGTGTTCGACCTGGTCGGCGCGCTCTGCGCCCGGCACCGGCCGCCGGCGCTGATGCTGGAACGCGACGGCCACTACCCGCCGGCGCCCGAACTGCGCGCGGAGCTGGACGCCCTGGCTGCCGTCTCCGGGTACCCGGTGGTCACGTGAGCCGGCCCGCCGGCCGGACCCCGCATGCCGGCGACTCGCCGGCCGCCGGCGGGTCGGGGCAGCCAGCCGGGGACCTCGCCGCGCGGCAGGCCGCACTGGTGGCGGCCCTGGTCGCCGGGGGTGCGCTGCCGTCCGGCTTCGCCGCCGGTCCGGTGACGGCCGCCCGGCTCGCCCTGCTGCGCAAGCGCGCCGGCGAGGTCGCCCGGCAGTGGCCACGCCTCGCCGCCGGCCTCGGCGACGCCTGGTGGGGCACCTTCCGCGAGTGGGCCGACGGGCGACCCGGTGGCGGCTCCCTGCGCGACGGCTGGGACCTGGCCCGCGCCCTGCGCGACCGTGGCACGCTGCCCGCCCCCGGCGCGGAGGAACTCGCCGAACGCGAGGCGACCGGGCGCTACGACGGCCGCACCCCGCCACGCCCCCGCCGGCTGCCGGCCGTCGCCCGCGCCGGCGGTGCCGTCGCGGTCCAGGTCGCCGGTCGGGTACGCCTGCTGCGTCCCGCCCGTCGCTGACCGCCGACGTGCGACCGTAGGGCACATACGGCAGGATCGACCGCATGGATCTGGGACTCACCGACCGGGTGTACGTGCTGACCGGCGCCTCCCGCGGGCTGGGTTTCGCCACCGCCGAGTGCCTCGTCGCCGACGGCGCCCGGGTGGTCGTCTCCGCTCGGAGGCCCGAGCGGGTGGCCGAGGCGGTCGAACGGCTGGGCGGCGCGGGCCACGCCGTCGGGCTCACCGCCGACCTCGCCGACCCGGACGCCCCGCAACGGCTGGTCGCCGCCGCCCGGGAACACTTCGGCCGGTTGGACGGCGCGCTGGTCTCGGTGGGCGGGCCGCCACCGGGCACCGCCGCCCAGGTCGACGACGCCCAGTGGCGGCAGTCCTTCGAGACGGTCTTCCTGGGCAGTGTCCGCACGGCCCGCACGGTGGCCGCCGCGCTCACCGGCAGTGGCGCGATCGGGTTGGTGCTGTCCACCTCGGCCCGCAGCCCGGTGCCCGGCCTCGGCATCTCCAACGGCCTGCGACCCGGCCTGGCCGGGGTGGCCAAGGACCTGGCCGACGAGTACGGGCCCCGGGGCGTACGGGTGCTCGGGCTGCTGCCCGGGCGCATCATGACCGACCGCAACCAGGCGCTCTTCGCCGCCACGGGTGACGCGGCGGCGGCGCGCGCCGAGGCGGAGGCCGGCATCCCGCTTCGCCGGATCGGCGATCCGGCCGAGTTCGGGCGGGTGGCCGCGTTCCTGCTCTCCCCCGCCGCCGGCTACGTCACCGGGGTGACCGTGCCGGTCGACGGCGGCGCCCTGCGCGGGCTGTGACTCCACCACGGCGCACCCCCGACCCCACCGGTCCCCGGCGGGGCCGGGCAGACGGGCCGTCCGGCTCCCGGCCGAGAGGCCACCGGCCGGGCCCGACACCGACGGAGCGCCACCTTCCGGCCGCGGCGGACCTCGACCGCCCCCGTTCCGGAGCCCGGGGGCAGGACGTCCGGCCGACCCGGGAGGAGCTGGCCGCGGCCGCGGACCGGACCGTCCCGGACGTCATCGCGCCCGGCCTGGGCGTGCTCTTCGTCGGCATCAACCCCGGCCTCTGGTCGGCGGCCACCGGCTGGCACTTCGCCCGGCCCGGCAACCGCTTCTGGCCGGCGCTGCACCGGGGCGGCTTCACCCCGCGCCAGCTGCACCCCAGCGAACAGGGCCTGCTGCCCGGCCTCGGCCTGGGAATCACCAACATGGTGGCCCGGGCCAGCGCGCGGGCCGACGAGCTGACCGTTGACGAACTGGTTGCCGGCGCGGAGATCCTGACCGGCAAGGTGGCACGGTACCGGCCGGCCTGGGTGGCGGTGGTCGGAGTGACGGCCTACCGGATCGGCTTCGCCCGGCCCAAGGCCGGATTCGGTCCACAGCCGGAGCCGCTGGCCGGCTCCCGGCTCTGGGTGCTGCCCAACCCGAGTGGGTTGAACGCGCACTTCACCCCGGAGACTCTCGGTACCGCCTTCGGTGAGCTGCGTGCCGCCGTCGCCGCCGACTAGGTGTTCTGCCCAGAGAGGTTGGGGACGCGGCTGGCTGGTGGGTGGCCGCCGAGTGCGGTGTGCGCGCGGTGGTGATTGTAGGCGTGGAGCCAGGCGGGGAGAGCTGCCCGGCGGGCGGCTTCTGAGGA
>NZ_SMKD01000252.1 GCF_004348595.1 Micromonospora sp. KC723 | reverse complement strand
CCGCCACCCCGACCGCCATCCCCGACGCCGAGGACGCCGCGCTCGCGACGACCGACGAGGCCGCGCCCACCGACGAGGCCGGGACGACCGACGACTTCCGGCGGATCCAGGGCGTCGGCCCGAAGATGGCCGCCGCGTTGCAGGCCGCCGGGATCCGCACCTACCGTCAGCTCGCCGAGCTGGACGAGACGGCGCTGCGGGAGACCATCCGCGCCGCCGGGCTCCGCGGCGCGCCGAGCCTGGCCACCTGGCCGCAGCAGGCGAAGGTGCTGGCCGGCACCGGCGCCGAGTCCGTGCTGCCCGCCCCCACCGGAGTTGGCGAGCAGAACTGAGGTGACCGCCGGGCCGGTCGCCGTGTTCCGGCACGGCCACCGGCCCGGCGTCGCCGGCCGACCGGACGCCGCGTACCCGGACAGCACGGCGTCCCGGGTTCGCCGTGCCTGCGCCCGGCGGCCCGGAACGGGGTCGCCGACGGTGTCCATCGGCTCCGGACGGTCATGCCACGGCGGCCGGCAACCGGATGTCCGGGGCATCGGTCGGTCCGGATGCCGTTTATCCACTCGCCGCAGCTGGGTACACATGGCGTCACCTCGACCCCCACGACCCGGGAGGCCCCCATGCGCGGCACGTCCATCTTCGGAGTTCTCGTCGTGATCTGGCTGATCATCGGTGCCGTCGCGGCCGGTCAGCGCGGCTACTACGGCAACGACGAGACCAACTGCGCGGAGGCGGGCACCATCCTGGTGACCATCGTGGCCGGCCCGCTGAACTACCTGGGCGCCAACCCGAAGGTCGACTGCAAGCTTCCCGAGCCGTCCAAGTAGGCCGTCCCGTCGTACACCGGCCCGCGCCCACTCCCGGGGCGCGGGCCGTTTCCTAGTCGCGGCGGAACCGTCACCACCTCCTGTCCGTCCTAGGAGGCTGGACCATCGGGGGTGCCGGTTCCACCCCGTGCTCAGCCCCCGACGTGGATGCCCGGACGGCGGGCCGGGTCGGGTTCGCTCTTGCGGATGATCTCGCGGACCACCGGCGGGGTGTCCCCCCGGCCGAGGATCAGGTAACGCAGCAGGTGGGCGACCGGATTCCCCTCGGACCACTCGAAGTGCGCGTGCGGGCGTACCCCGGTGGCGTCGCGCAGCGCGAGCAGGATCGCGGCGATCGCGTTGGGTACGGCCGGGCTGCTCGCGCGCAACACCCGGTACCGGCCGATTTCCACGCCGTGCACCCGCAGCACCTGGCTGAACTGCGACGGATCCACCACGTCGATCTCCAGGAAGACCACGTCGGCCGCGCCCGGCACCGGGTTCATGCCACGCTGCGCCCGCTCCTTGACCCGGTACTCCTTCACCGCCCCGCTGTCCCGCTTGTTGGCGATCAGGTGCAGCCGGCCGTCGTGGGCCAGCGACTCGGCGAGGATCCGTCGGGCCACCTCGTCGAACTCGACCCGTTCCGCCCGCAGCTCCGTGGTGCGGGTGATCCGGGAGATCAGCGAGACGACGACGATGCCCGCGACGAACATCGCCGAGATCGCGATCCCGTCCGGCTTCTCGATGACGTTCTCCGCCAACGCGTAGAGCAGGACCGCGGTCAGCACGCCGAACCCGACGCGGGCCAGCCGGCGCCGGGCCCGGGCCGCCGCGATGGTCACGGCCACCGCGCCGGAGACCATCATCGCGAGGATCCCGGTGGCGTACGCCCCGGCCTGGGCGTTGACGTCGGCCCGGAAGGCGATCGTGATGGCGATGCTGGTCAGCGTGTAGACCAGCACGACCGGTCGTACCGCCCGAGCCCACTCCGGCGCCATCCCGTACGAGGGCAGGTACCGCGGCACGATGTTGATCAAACCGGCCATGGCGGACGCCCCGGCGAACCAGAGGATCAACACGCTGCTGACGTCGTACACCGTCCCGAACGCCTCACCGAGGTGCTCGTGGGCCAGCCAGGCCAGGGCCCGGCCGTTGGCCGTCCCGCCCGGACCGAACTCCTCCGGTGGGATCAGCACGGTGGTCACGAAGGTGGTGCTGATCAGGTACACCGACATGATCACGGCGGCGGCGGTGAGCAGCCGGCGGGTGTTGCGGATCCGCGCCGCCAGCCGCTGGTCCGGGTCCGGCCCCTCCCCCCGCACCAGAGGCATCATGCTGACCCCCGTCTCGAAGCCGGAGAGCCCCAGCACCAGCAGCGGGAAGGCCAGCACCGCCGGGCCGAGCAGGTCACCGACGCCGGCGCCGCCGGCGGTCAGCGCCGCCGTCCAGTCCGCCAGCACGGACGGATCGGCGACCACCTCGGCCAGGCCGTCCAGCACGATCACCGCGTTGAGCGCGAGGAAGACCACGACCAGCGGGACCGCCACGGTCACCGCCTCGGTGAAGCCCATCAGGAACACCCCGCCGAGCACCACCAGCAGCAGCACCGTCACCACCACCGCGACCAGGGTGCCGCGCGGGAAGGCGGGCGGCAGGTACGGGTTCTCCAGCAGGTGGACCGTGGCGTCGGCGGCGGACAGGGTGATCGTGATGATCCAGGAGGTGGCCACGAAACCGAGCAGCACCAGGACGAAGATCTTGCCCCGCCAGAACGGCAGCAGCCGCTCCAGCATCGCCACCGAACCCTGCCCGTACGGGCTCTCCCCGGCCACCCGCCGGTACATCGGCAGCATGCCGAACAGGGTCAACGCCACGATGAACAGCGTGGCCAGCGGCGAGAGCGCCCCGGCCGCCAGCACCGCGATGGCCGGCAGGTAGGAGAGGGTGGAGAAGTAGTCGACACCGGTCAGGCACATCACCTGCCACCAGGGGTGGCGCTTCTGTTGGCCCTCCTCGGCCTGGGGACCGGCCGGCGAGACCCGATGGGCGAAGAGCCAGCGCCGCAGCGCCCCCTCCGGGGCACGGGAGCGGACGTGACTCTCCACGCACTCGGGGACGACCACCGGCCCCGACCGGGTCCGCTCGCCCTGCCCGGGCTCCCGGGCCGCGCGGACCTCCCGCCCCGGCCGCGCCGGACCACGCCGTGCCCGGTCGCGGCGCGCCGCCGCCCCGTCC
>NZ_SMKD01000251.1 GCF_004348595.1 Micromonospora sp. KC723 | reverse complement strand
CTGTCAGGGGAGGAGGGGGTGGCGCTGGACGTTCTCTTCCCGGCCGGGGCCCACGCCCACCACGCTGACCCGGGTGCCGGTGAGTTCCTCGATGCGCGCGATGTAGCGGCGCGCGTTCTCCGGGAGCTCGTCCTCGGTCCGGGCCTTGCCGATCTCCTCCCACCAGCCGTCCAGCTCTTCGTAGATCGGCGTCGCGTGGTGGAAGTCGGTCTGCGTCATGGGCATGTCGTCGAAGCGCTCGCCGTTGATCTCGTACCCGACGCAGATCGGCACCTTCGCCAGACCGGTGAGCACGTCCAACTTGGTGACGACCAAATCCGTGACGCCGTTGAGCCGGCAGGCGTACCGGGCGACGACGGCGTCGAACCAGCCGCAGCGCCGCTCCCGGCCGGTGGTGGTGCCGTACTCGTGGCCGATCTTGCGCAGGTGCTGGCCGTTGTCGTCGAACAGCTCGGTCGGGAACGGGCCGCTACCCACCCGCGTGGTGTACGCCTTGCTGACCGCGATCACCCGACTGATCGCGGTCGGCGGGATGCCCGCGCCCACACAGGCCCCACCGGCCGTCGGGTTCGACGAGGTCACGAAGGGGTACGTGCCGTGGTCCATGTCGAGCATGGTGGCCTGGGCACCCTCCAACAGCACCGTCTCGCCCCGGTCGAGCGCGTCCCAGAGCATGACCCGGGTCTCCGCGATGTACGGCTTGAGCCGCTCCGCGTACCCCAGGTACTCCTCGAGCGTCGCGTCGACGTCGATCGCCTTGCGGTTGTAGATCTTGAACAGCAGTTGGTTCTTCTCGCGTAGCGCCAGTTCCAGCTTCTTGCGCAGGATTCCCGGGTCGAGCAGGTCCTGCAGCCGGATGCCCATCCGGGCGACCTTGTCGCCGTACGCGGGACCGATGCCCCGGCCGGTGGTGCCGATCCGCGCGCTGCCCAGGTACCGCTCGACCACCCGGTCCAGCGCCCGGTGGTGCGGCATGATCAGGTGCGCGTCGCCGGAGATGCGCAGCCGGGAGACGTCCACGCCCCGCTCGGCGAGGCCGTCGATCTCGGCCAGCAGCACCTTAGGGTCGACGACCACACCGTTGCCGATGACGATCATCGCGCTCGGTGACAGCGCCCCGGACGGCATCAGGTGCAGCGCGTACTTCTGCCCGTCGGGGGTGATCACGGTGTGCCCGGCGTTGTTGCCGCCGGAGTAGCGCACCACGTAGTCGACCCGCTCACCCAGCAGGTCGGTAACCTTGCCCTTGCCCTCGTCGCCCCACTGAGCGCCGATGAGCACGATCGCTGGCATCTTCTTCGCCTCCAGAAGGCTCGGGTGCCAGGCGGCGACCGGTCAGCGAGCCCGGGGTGTCAGGCTAACAAGTAGTGACGGCGGGACCGGCAGGGGTTCGTCGAGAAGCAGGAGGCTGCCTCGTGTACGACGTGGTGCTGCTCACCCTCGGCTCGGAGCGGGACGCTCCCGGTGGGGGCTGCGGCAGCGGCGGATCCTGCTGCGGCGGTGCCGACCAGGCCGTCCCGGCGAACCGCGAGGAACGCTGCGAGACGCCCCGCGTGCCGGTGTTGACCTGCGCAGACGCGTTGACCGCCCGGGGTGCCCGGGTGGAGATCGTGACCGCCCGGTCGGACGCCGAGATCGACACCGTGCTGGCCCGGCTGGACGCTCCGCCGCGCCCCGACGGTCTCACCTGGCCCGAGCCGGACACCAAGACCCGACTGGTGGTCGCCACAGCCAGTGACGCGCAGTTACGCGCCGTACTGCGCCGGCTGGTCCGGCGGTACGCTCCGCCACCCAGCCGCCGCCCGGCGGACCTCGCCGGCAACCGCACCGTACCGGACCTGCCACCGGTGGGTGTCCTTCCGCTCGACCCGGCCCGCGCCGGTACGCGGCACGACCTCGCCGCGCAGCTCGGCCTGCCGCGCGACCCGGCGGCGGTGGCCGGCGCGGTGCTGGACGGCACGGCCCGCCGGCTCGACCTGCTGCGCAACGACGCCGGCTCGGTGACGCTGGACGGCGCGCTGCTGGGCGCGGCCGACGAGGCAGGCCGTCCACTGCACTGGCGCGGCCGGGTGGAGGTGGACGACGCGGTGCTCTCCGACGGCGACGACCCGATCCTGGCCTGCGCGGTCGGCAATGCCGGCGGGTACGCGAGCCTCGACGGGCTGCCCCTGCTGGCCGGCCCGGACCCGGCCGACGGCGTGCTGGAGGTGGCGGTGGCCGTCCCCGTGGTCACCCGCTCCGCGTTGGGCAGGAGGAAGGTCCGGTTCGAGGTCCGCCGGGCCCGGGGGCGGGCCGTGGCGGTCGTCCCCCGCGACGAGCGGGTTCCCTTCCTCGACGACGGTGTCGCGGGCGAGTTGAGCCGGAAGCGATCCTGGTGGATCGAACCCGGCGCCTGGGCGGTCTGGACGACCTGACCCGAACCGGCGCTTCGCTACGCTCCGTAACCAGAACGGGACGGCCTATCCTCGGCAGGAGGAATGGGGAGGAACCGTGGTGGACGAGAACGCCGACCGGGCGCGACTGACCGGCCAGCAGCCGGTGCCGGAGCGGGACATCGAACCGCTGTGGCCACCCGACGCGACCGACCCCGCCCAGGCCTGGGGCGGCCCGTCCGCGACGCTGTACCCGTCGCTGACCGCCGAGGTCGGCCGGCCGCCGGCGACCGCCGCCTGGGCCCCGCCTCCGCCCGACGGCGACTGGCCGTCGCTCCAGGCCGAGCCGACGGCACCGGTCGTCCCGTCCGACCAGCACGGGAACGGCACCGGCGTGACCAACGGGTACGGGCACCCGGGTGACCCGTCCCCGCTCGGGCAGCCGAGCCATCCGGGCGCGCCCGAGCAGCTCGCGCCCGTGCCCGCGCCCCGGGTGGGGCAGCCCGCCCCGGTCGACCTCGATCTACCGTTCACCCTGGACCAGCCGATGACACCGGGGGCGTCCGGCCGGGCCGGTAGCGGCAACCCGGCCGGCGCCTCGGACGCCGCATGGACGGATCCGGTCGACAGCAGTCCGCCGGGTGCCGCCGAAACCCATCCCGCTCCGGTCACGACGGCCGGGGGGCAGGGCGGCGCGGCCACGCCGAGCGGGCCCGGCACCCCCGTCGTACCGGTGGAGAGCGGCACCCGGGAGTCGCCGTGGGCGCAACCGCCGCAGCGGCTCTCGGCCGGCGGCGAGGAGGCGGTGGGCAGCGCGGCGGTGCCCGGCCAGGCGCAGGACGCCCCGCCCGCCCCGAAGC
>NZ_SMKD01000250.1 GCF_004348595.1 Micromonospora sp. KC723 | reverse complement strand
CCCCCGCCCCGACCGGACCCCCCGCGTCTCCCGTCGCCGGTCGCCGGCGCGTGACCGCGATGGCGGTCTGGGGCGTCGCCTTCGTCGTCGCCTGGCTGGCCATCGGTCTGCCCACCGATCCGGCGTACGCCTTCCTCTGGATCTGGGCGGGCACCGTCGCCTGGAACTCGCACCGGCCGTGGCGCAGCCACCTGGCCTTCGCCCGGGACTGGATCCCGGTGGTGTTGCTGCTCGCGGTCTACAACCTCTCCCGTGGGTTCGCCGACAACGGCGCGACCCCGCACGCCTACGAGCTGATCGTCGCCGACCGGGTGATGTTCGGCTGGGCCACCGGCGGGGAGGTGCCCACCGTCTGGTTGCAGGAGCACCTGTACCAGCCCGACGTGCGCTGGTGGGACGTGCTGGCGAGCTGGGTCTACTTCTCCCACTTCGTGGTGGCGCTGGCCGCCGCCGCGGTGCTGTGGTTGCGCAACCGCCGCCGGTGGGCGGCGTACATGCGGCGCTTCGGGTTCCTCTGCGCCGCCGGCCTGGTGACCTACTTCCTCTACCCGGCCGCCCCGCCCTGGTGGGCGGCGCAGAACGGACTGCTCACCGAGGTCGCCCGGATCTCCACCCGGGGCTGGAAGGCGTTCGGCATGCACGGCGCGGGCAACCTGCTCAACGCCGGCCAGATCGCCGCCAACCCGGTGGCCGCGATGCCGTCACTGCACACCGCGTGGGCGTTGTTCGTGGTGCTGTTCTTCTTCCGCTCCGTCCGCCGGCGCTGGTGGCCGCTGCTGCTGGCGTACCCGCTGGCGATGACCTTCACCCTGGTCTACTCCGGCGAGCACTACGTGATCGACGTGCTGGTCGGCTGGGCGTACGTGGGGCTGACCTTCCTGGTGGTCGGTCTGGCCGAGCGCTGGTGGGCGGCCCGCCGGGCCCGTCGCCGGCCGGTCGGCGACGCCCCTGACGTCCCTGACGGGCCGGCCGGGGCGGACGCCGAGGCGCCGGCCGCCACCCCGGTCGCGGCGAAGCCGCACGCCGTGCCACCGGCTCCCGCCGGCCCGCCGGACGTCGAGGAGCCCGCCGAACCGGTCACTCGCTGAACCGCCCGCCGGCCGTCCGTTGCCACGGCCGGCCGGGGACGGGTCAGCGGCGTCGCCGCGCCGCGTGCGCCCGCGCGACCAGCTCCGCCGCGAGGGCCCACGCCTCGGCCAGGTCACGGTCGTATGCCGCGGCGCCGCCGCCGGACGCCGTGTCGGCGTGCACCGTGGCCAGCCGCAGTCGCCGCTGTGCCGGCCCCTGCACCACCCGCACGCTCTGGATCCGGGCGTACGGGACGATCGCCAGCTGCCGCGTCAACAGCCCCGAGCGGACGGCGAAGACCTGCTCGCCCAGCCCGGCGCCGAGCACCCGGGCGCTCAGCGGGCGCAGCCAGCGGGCCCGGGCCGGCGGTGGCATCAACGGCAACGTGGTCAGTCGCACCCCGGGGAGCACCTCGGCCACGATCATCTCGGCGGTGCGCAGGTCGCCGACGGGCAGCAGCCGGTCCGGCCGGTTGCGGTCGTCCGGGTCGCCGGCCGAGTAGCCGGCGACCTCCAGGCGCAGCCGCAGCCACCCCTTCCACCGCCAGAGCAGCGGCCACGTCACCCCCACCGTCTGCACCCGGTCCAGCGGGACGGTCTGCATCCGGGTTTCCAGCAGGCCGTTGCGTATCCGCAGGCCGGCGTCCTCCCGGGCCAGCCGGAAGTCCCAGTCGTCGAGGACCCGACGCACCGGTTGCAGGATGATGCCGGCCATCGCGGTCAACGTGCTGGCCACCGCGATGAACGACCAGGACCCCTCGGAGACGAACTGCGCCACCACGAAGGCCACCCCGAAGGGGAGCAGGAACGCCTGTGGGGTGAGCAGTTGACTGACCAGGAGGTCGCCGTGGCGTACGGCGTGCAGCTCACGCCCGGTGGTCTCCGGCGCGGGCCCGGCGGCGGCGACCACCGGGGCGGACGGGTGGCCCGGCGCGCGGCCCGCCACCGCGAGCAGCCGCTGGCGCAACGTCGCCGCCTCGGCGAGCCCCAGGTACGCCAGCGGCGCCTCGGTCTTGCCGCCGCCGACCACCTCCAGCCGTAGCTCGGCCAGGCCGGTGAGCTGGGCGAGCAGCGGCCGGACCACCTCCACCGCCTGCAACCGTTCCAGCGGGATGGCCCGGGTGCGCCGCCACAGCAGCCCCTCGTGGATCCGCAGTTCCCGCCCGACGATGTGGTACCCGGTGTTCCACCAGCTGACCACCGCGAGCACGGTCGCGCCCAGGGCCAGCACCACCACCATCGCCGCGAACCAGCCGAAGCCCACCCGGGACAGCGTCGACCAGGACAGGCCGGCGATGACGACGATGAGGGACTTCGCGCCGTGCAGCACGGGGCTCAGCGGGTGCAGGCGCTGCCGGGGCTCCTCGGGCGGAAGGTCCGCCGGCGGCGTACCGGTGGCCTCCGGCGGGGCCCACCGGCCGGCCGGTGCGGGCCACGGCCCGGCCGGTGGGGCGGGCCACCGGCCGTCGCCGGTATCGCCGCGTGAGTGGCCCGGCACGGACCCGGGGCGGACCGGCTCGGGATGGTGCGGGCCGTCGCTCACAACCCCTCCGCGCGGTCTTCGCCGAGCGCCGTCAGCCGGTCGCGCAGCCGGGCTGCCTCCGCCGGCCGCAGACCGGGAATCCGGGCGTCACTGGCCGCCGCGGCGGTGTGCAACTGCACGGTGGCGAGGCCGAAGGCGCGTTCCAGCGGGCCGGCGCTGACATCGACGAACTGCATCCGCGCGTACGGCACGATGGACAGCCGGCGTACCAGCAGCCCGTGCCGGACCAGCAGGTCCCTGTCGCGTTCGGCGTAGCCCCAGGCGTGCACGGCCCGGACGATCGCCACCGTCCGCCACAGCCCCGCCAGCAGCACCAGGCCGAGCGCCGCGCCGAAGAGCCAGTGGCCACTGAGGGCCCAGCCGACAGCCAACCCGGCCAGCACCACGGCCAGCACGATGGCCAGCCGCAGCAGCTCCACCCAGATCAGGTCACGGGAGATGGGCTGCCAGCGGACGGCGTCCGGCCAGGGTTCCAGGGCACTGACCGGGGGCTGCGCCGGCTCTGCGCCGGTCACCGGAGACGTCCGCTTCGCGCGTTCACGATCCGAGGGTATGCGATCCCGGCAGGGGTGCGACCTCGCGCAGGAAGCCGCGCGCGTCGAGGAAGTCGCCGAGGGACGTCCGGTGGGCCGGGCAGGCCAGCCAGGTCTTACGGCGCTCGGGGTCGTGCAGTCGGGGGTTGTTCCAGCGCAACGCCCAGACGGCGGGGGCGCGACACCCACGGGCCGAGCAGATCGGGGCCTCGTCGGCGGGGGTG
>NZ_SMKD01000249.1 GCF_004348595.1 Micromonospora sp. KC723 | reverse complement strand
GGTCCGGGCGGGGCCCAGCGCGGGCAGGCCGGCGATCCGCCAGGCCACGAAGCCGCCGACCACGTCGGTGGCCCGGTGCAGGCCGAGGTCCTGCAGGGCGGCGGCGGCCAGCGACGAGGTGTACCCCTCCTGACAGAGCACGATCACCGGCAGGTCGTAGCCGGTGGCCACGGGGAGCCGGGCGGGACAGCGCGGGTCGAACCGCCACTCGAGGACGTTGCGCTCGACCACCAGGGCGCCGGGCACCGTGCCGTGCGCGGCGCGCTGGGCGGCCGGCCGGATGTCGACCATCAGGGCGCCACCGCGGAACGCCAGGTGGGCCCGTTCCGGGTCGAGCCGGCGCAGCCGGGCCCGGGCGTCGGCGAGGATCTCGTCGATGCTCCGTGAGCCCGGTGGGGGCGCCGGTCGCCGGCCGGTACGGGTGGGGTGCTGCTGCGACATCGAGGCGGGTCCTTCCAGGGGCGAGCCGGCGGATGGGCGCGCGTACCAGCGCCCGGTGGGGTCGAAGCGCAGCGGCAGCGGCCAGACGACCGGGTCGGCGTACCGGGTGGCGACGGCGAGCGGGTCGGTCATGGCGGTCTCCCGTGGGTGTGCGTCGGGAGAAGGATAACCATCCAACCCTATTGGTTTAGTAGGCAATACCGGATGATGGGACACGACGCCCCCTGCCGACCCGGTCAGCGCACGACGGGCGGCGCCACCCGGTAACCCGGCACCGAGGGCCAGCGCACCGTGAGCAGCACCGACTCGCGCTCGGCGTACCAGGTGTGGTCGACCCCGCGACCCCACAGGACGTAGTCGCCGGGCTCGCCGAGCACCACCGTGCGGTCCCGGAACTCCACCCGGAACCGGCCGCTCACCAGCACCAGCAGCGCTGTGCGCCGCTCCCCCGTCGCCCACCGCGAGCGCGCCTGACCGGGCGGGTGGACGCCCCACTTCACCTCGACCTCGGTACTGTGCCGAGGGTCGTCGGCGGGCAGGAAGTGGCCCAGCAGCCAGCCGCCCTCGGCGGCGCCGTCGACACCCGCGTTGCCCACGTACACGTCGTCCATGGCCCTCCCGTCGTGGGCTGGCAAGCTACCAGCCCCCGCCGCCCGGGGGAGCACTAACCTGGACGGGTGACCGACGACCTGGACGCCGACACACTGGCCTTCGCCCACCGGATGTTCGACCTCGCCCGGAGTGGCGCGACCGAGGAGCTGAGCGGGTACGTCGACGCCGGGCTGCCGGTGAACATGACCAACGACAAGGGCGACACGCTGCTGATCCTGGCCGCGTACCACGCCCATCCGGAGACGGTGGCCGCGCTGCTCGCCCGCGGCGCCGACCACTCCCGCGTCAACGACCGGGGGCAGACCGCCCTCGCGGCGGCGGTGTTCCGGCGCGACGCCGAGGCGGTCCGAGTCCTGCTCGAAGCCGGCGCCGACCCGGACCACGGCGGCCCCTCGGCGGTGGAGACCGCCCGCTTCTTCGACCTGCCGGAGATGCTCACCCTGCTCACCACCCGCTGAGGCCACATGGACGATCCCGTACCCGAGCGGATGCGCACGGCGGCCACCGCGCTGCTGGACGCCCTCGACGAGCCGGCCCGAGCCGCCGCCGGCCACGCCTTCGACGACCGACGGCGACGCTGGCTGGAGTACCGGCCCCGCCCCCGACCCGGAGTGTGCCTGGCCGACCTGGACCGCGCCGGCCGCAAGGCCGCCCACCGGCTGCTCGCCACCGCGCTCAGCCCCGGCGCGTACGCCCAGGCGATGGCGGTCGTCGCGCTGGAGGAGGTGCTGGACCGGGCGGAGGGCTGGCGGCGTGGCCGGCACAGCGGCGACTACTGGGTGGCCGTGTACGGCGACCCGGGCCGCGACGACCGGTGGGCCTGGCGGTTCGAGGGGCACCACCTCTCGGTGAGCATGACCGTGGTGGACGACGAGGTCTCCCCCGCCCCGGTCTTCCTCGGCGCGAATCCGGCCACCGTCACGCACGCCGGCCGGCCCGTCCTGCGCCCGCTGGCAGCCGAGGAGGAGTTGGCCCGGGAACTGCTGGCAGTGATCGGCCCGGCCGGGCGGGACGCGGCGATCGTCGCCGACGACGCCCCGGCGGACATCGTCAGCGCCACCCGGGCCTCGGTGGACGCGCCGCTCACCCCGCTGGGCGTGCCGCGGGGCCGGCTCGGGGTCGCCGGACGGGCCATGCTGGACCAGCTCGTCGCGCTCTACCTGGCCCGGCTCCCGGCGGAGCTGGCGGGCCGGGAAGCCGACCGGCTCGCCGGCGGCGAGACGCACTTCGCCTGGGCCGGGTCGACCCGCCCGGGCGGGCGCCACTACTACCGGGTGCAGGGCGACGACCTGCTGATCGAGTACGACAACACCGCCGACGACGGCAACCACGCGCACACCGTGCTGCGCCGCCCGGCCAGCGACTTCGGCGCCGACATCCTCGCCGCCCACCACGCCCACGCCCACTGATCCGCCCGCTCCGAAACACCACCCCCGCCCCCGGCCATGCCGGCTGATCATGAAGCTGCCTGTCGGCGAGTGCGCCGGGTGGCACCGCCGACTTCCGACCACAAAGGGCCGGGAGCCGCCGGCGGGTCAGCGGACGGGTTTGCGGGCCTCGATGAGGAAGCGGCGGGCGTGGGCGACGAAGGGGCCCTCGGCGCGGATCCGGTCGTGCAGGGCGGCCAGTCGCGGCCGGTACCGGTCGATGGTGAAACCCGGCACGGTCCAGACCACCTTGCGCAGGAACCACACCACGGCGCCGATGTCGTGGAATACCGCGCGCAGGGTGGCTTCCTCGAGACGTGCCACGGTCAGGCCGGCGGCCCGGGCGGCGGCGACGGCCTGCTCCGGGTGGCGGGTCGCGGCCGGCGGCAGCGGACCGAGGATGGCCTCGCTCAGCTCGCGCATGGTGCCGGGACCGATCTGCTGGGACAGGTACGCCCCACCCGGTCGCAGCACCCGGGCGATCTCCGCCCACCAGGTGTCGATCGGATGGCGGCTGCTGACCAGGTCGAACGAGCCGGCCCGGAACGGCAGGACCGACGCGGCGCCGACCCGCACCACGTGCGCGCCGAGCCGGCGCAGCGTACGCCGGGCGACCGCGACGTTCGGCGGCCAGCCCTCGGTGGCGACCAGCAGGGGCGGCGGGGTCGGGATCTCGGCGAGCACCTCGCCGCCGCCGGTGTCGACGTCCAGCGCGGCGCGCGCCCGCGCCATCCGGGCCGCGACCAGCCGGGCGTACCCCCAGGGTGGGCGCTCCTCGGCGGCCCGTCCGGTCAGCCAGGAGAAACCCCAGCCCGTGACGTCCGCCCCGGCCGCCTCGGCGACCAACTCCTCGAACCCCCGCTCCCTCACCCTGTCTCTTATACACAG
>NZ_SMKD01000024.1 GCF_004348595.1 Micromonospora sp. KC723 | reverse complement strand
GTGCTCGGCGGGGGCGAGGTGGTGGGATTGGCCGTCCCGGTGCAGGTGGTGCCGTTGAGCGCGAAACTGTCCGGAACGGGGTTGCTGCGGTCGTTCCAGGAGCCGTTGAAGCCGAAGTTGGCGGTGCCGTTCGTGTCGATCCTGGCGTTGTGGCCGGCGTCGCGGGCGGTGACCTGGGCCCCGGACTGGCTGACGGTGGCGTTCCACGCCTGGGCGACCTGCTGCCCGGCCGTGTACGACCAGGTCAGCGTCCAGCCGTTCACCGGGTCGCCGAGGTTGGTGATGGTGATGTCGGCGCCGAAGCCGCCGCCCCACTGGTTGGTGATCCGGTAGTCGACGCGGCAGCCGGTGGCGGCGGCTGCCGCGGTCACGGCGGTCAGGGTGCCGGCGACGAGGGTGGTGGCCGTGATCGCGGCGAACAGCGCGGCCCGGCGGGACGGGATGAGTCGCACGGCGTGCCTCCGGAGGAGGTGGGCGCGCGGCGCCGTCGACCACACCGGTCTG
Source organism: Micromonospora sp. KC723 (assembly GCF_004348595.1). Classification (GTDB taxonomy): domain Bacteria; phylum Actinomycetota; class Actinomycetes; order Mycobacteriales; family Micromonosporaceae; genus Micromonospora. The sequence continues at coordinate 55,600 of NZ_SMKD01000024.1, read as the reverse complement.
CCCAGGACCGGCGGGGAGGTTGGTGCGCCGCACTGAGGGTGATGGCAGTGGCACGTAACGCATTGATACATGTAACTACTACTCCGCGCACCGCCGATGCTAGGACACCGCTTTCCCGCCGCACAACCCACCCGCGCCGCCGGCTTGCCCCAACCGGGCAACCACGACACCCGGGCCGGGACGACGCCCTGCCAGCACGGGCGCGACAGTCACCCTCCGTGAGCGTGCCGTACGGCCCGTTCTCCGCTCTGCCCGAGCGAACGCACGTCGGCGTGGTGACGCGTCGCGGGGCAGCAGGACTGTGGGCGGCCCGATCCGTCGCAGCAGGGACGTCCCGCCCCGGCGAAGCGGCCGGTTCAGCGGTCGGCACCGGCCAGGCGAGCCTCGGCCGGCGCCACGCCGGCCGGGACGGCAACGGCGGGAGCGTCGGCCTCGGCCAGGGCGGCGTCGGCGGCGCGGGCCCGGCGCAGCGCCCGTACCGCGAGGGCCAGGGCGACCACCCAACCGGCGACGAGCACGGCGTAGACCGCCGGGGTGAGCGCCGGCCCGGCGTCGCCGGCGCGCAACAGGGTGCGAGCGTTGGACAGCACGATCACGCCGCCGATGGCGGCACCGAGCAGCTGCGCCGGGACGATCCGGACCAGCCAGGCGGCGATCGGGGCGGCGATCAGGCCGCCGACCAGCAGCGCGGCGACGGTGGGCAGCAGGAAACCCTCACTGCCCAGACCGATCAGGAAGCCGATGCTGGCGGCGGCGGCGACCACGAACTCGGCGGTGTCGACGGAGCCGATCACCTTGCGCGGGGCGAGGCGGCCGGAGACCAGCAGGGCGGGGGTGGCCACCGGCCCCCACCCGCCGCCGCCGGTGGCGTCGACGAAGCCGGCGACCAGGCCGAGTGGGCCGAGGAACCGTCCACGCAACGTGCCGACGCCGGTGCGGGAACGCAGCGGCCGGGCGAAGCGGACCAGCAGGTACGCGCCGAGAGCGAAGAGGATGCCGGCCATCCACGGGGCGGCGGACTTGGTGGAGATCGCGCTGAGGAAGGTCGCCCCGGCGAATGCGCCCAGCGCGCCGGGGACGGCGATGCGGGTCACCACGCGCCAGTCGACGTTGCCGAAGCGCCAGTGGGCGACGCCCGCGGCGAGGGTGGTGCCGATCTCGGCCAGGTGCACGGAGGCGGAGGCGGCGGCCGGCGCGACCCCGACGAAGAGCAGCAGGGTGGAGGAGGTCAGCCCGTACGCCATGCCGAGCGCGCCGTCGACGAGCTGGGCGGCCAGCCCGACCAGGGCGAGGACCAGAAGCTTGCGCACGAGCCCCTCCAGGCTTTTCGGCATCTCCTATCAACTTGGCCGACAATGCGGTACGGAGGGCCCAGGGTCAACCCCTGTGTCGCGGAGTGGGACGCGACCCACGCCGATCGCGACCGGTACGGGAGAAGAGGCGTCAGATCCAGGCGCGCGGGTCCGCGGCCAGCTCGTTGATCCGCCCCGGCAGCTTCCCGGCGGCCACGTCGGCGAGGCTCACCTGCTCCAGGATCTCCCGCTCGCTGGCCCGCAGGGCGATCCAGACATCCTGCAACGCCTGGGCCGCGCCGTGGTAGCCCAGTTCCTCCGGGCGCTGCCCGCGTACGTGGGCGAGAGGCCCGTCGATCACGCGGATGACCTCGGCGAGGGAGATCTCCGCCGCCGGCCGGGCCAGCCAGTAGCCACCCTCCGGGCCACGCTGGGCCTGCACGATGCCGCCGCGCCGCAACTGGAGCAGGATGCTCTCGAGGAACTTCGGCGGGATGTCCTGGGCGCGGGCGATCTGCTCTGCGGTGACCGGCCGGGCCCGCCCGCCGTTCGCGCCGTCGGCGACCGCGGCGAGCTCGGCGGACGCGCGGAGGGCGTAGTCGACCCGGGCGGAGAGGCGCATGACGGCAAGGTTAGTCGGCGGCCCGACCGACCGGCCGGTCGGGCCTGGCCCCCACGATCACGTGCCCACGCGGCGCAGCAGACCCTCCTGCACGGCGCTGGCGATGTGCCGACCGTCGGTGGTGAACATCCGCCCGGTGGCCAGGCCGCGTGCCCCGGACGCCGACGGGCTCCAGCAGTCGTACAGGAACCACTCGTCGGCCCGGAACGGCCGGTGGAACCAGAGGGCGTGGTCCAGGCTGGCGCCGACCACTCCACCGGGGCCCCACACCTCGCCGTGTACCGAGAGCACCGAGTCCAGCAGGGTCAGATCGGAGGCGTACGCCAGGGCGCACGCGTGCAGCAGCGGCTCGTCCGGCAGCTTGCCGTCGATACGCATCCATACCCGCTGGTGCGGTTCGGCGGGCCGGTCCCCGGGTCGTACCCAACCGGGCTCACCCACGTACCGCACATCGATCGGGCGCGGAATCTGCCCCCAGATGCCGAGCCGTTCCGGGTAGCGGGAGAGCCGGTCGGTCATGGTGGGGACCTGCTCCGGCCCCGGCACGTCGGCCGGGACGGGCGCGTGGTGGTCCAGCCCCTCCTCCTGCCGCTGGAACGACGCGGACATGAAGAAGATCGGTTTGCCGTGCTGCAGCGCCACCGACCGGCGCACCGAGAACGACCGCCCGTCGCGGATGTTCTCCACCTGGTACTCGATGGGCTCGGCGGGATCGCCGGGGCGGACGAAGTAGCCGTGCAGCGAGTGCACCAGGCGGTCCGGGTCGACGGTACGTCCGGCGGCGACCAGAGCCTGACCGGCCACCTGGCCGCCGTACACCCGTTGCGGCCCGACCGGAGGGCTCATCCCCCGGAAGGTCATCTCGCCGGTGTGGTCGAGGTCGAGAACCTCCAGGAGCTGGTCGACCGCGGCCTGCCCGGTCAGCGCCGACGGCTCCGTCACCGTGCGCTCACTGCAGGGCCCGGGCGGAGGCGGCGTCGACCAGCGAACCGAGCTGGTGCACCCGCAGGGTGTTCGTGGAGCCCGGGGTGCCGGGCGGGCTGCCCGCCACGATCACCACGTACTCGCCCGGGTTGGCCCGGTTGAGGCCGAGCAGGGCCTGGTCGACCTGGCGGAACATGTCGTCGGTGTGCTCGACGAACGGCATCAGGAAGGTCTCCACGCCCCAGCAGAGGGCGAGCTGGTTACGCACCTCGGGAACCGGGGTGAAGGCCAGCAGCGGCAGGTCGCAGTGCAGCCGGGAGAGCCGCTTGACGGTGTCACCGGTCTGCGAGAACGCGACCAGCGCCTTGGCGCCGATGGCCCGGGCGATCGAGGAGGCGGCGACGGTCAGCGCGCCGCCGTGCGTACGCGGATCGTGCTGGAGCCGGGGCACCCCGATGGAGCCGGCCTCGGTGGTGGCGACGATCTTCGCCATGGTGCTGACGGTGAGCACCGGGTACTTGCCAACGCTGGTCTCACCGGAGAGCATCACCGCGTCCGCGCCGTCGAGCACGGCGTTGGCCACGTCCGAGGCCTCCGCCCGGGTCGGGCGGGAGTTCTCGATCATGGAGTCGAGCATCTGGGTGGCCACGATGACCGGCTTGGCGTTCTCCCGGCACAGCTGCACCGCACGCTTCTGCACCAGCGGCACCTGGTCCAGCGGAAGCTCCACGCCAAGGTCACCGCGGGCGACCATGACCCCGTCGAAGGCGAGCACGATCGCCTCCAGGTGGTCCACCGCCTCGGGCTTCTCCACCTTGGCCAGCACCGGGCGGTACACGCCCTCCTCGGCCATGATCGCGTGGACGAGCTTGATGTCCTCCGCCGAGCGGACGAAGGAGAGCGCGATCATGTCGACGCCGAGGCCGAGAGCGAAACGCAGATCCTCGGCGTCCTTGTCGGACATGGCCGGGACGCTGACCGCGACGTTGGGCAGCGAGACGCCCTTGTTGTTGGAGACCGGCCCGCCCTCGGTGACCAGGCAGCGGATGTCGTTGCCGGTGACGTCGCTGACCTCGACGGCGACCCGGCCGTCGTCGATCAGCAGCCGGTCGCCCGGCTTCACCTCCTGCGGCAGCTTGCGGTAGGTGCAGGAGACCCGGTCCCGGGTGCCGAGGACGTCGTCGCCGGTGATCACCACCGAGTCGCCGGTGCGCCACTCGTGCGGGCCGTCGGCGAACCGGCCGAGGCGGATCTTCGGCCCCTGCAGGTCGGCCAGGACGGCGACCGGACGGCCGGCCGCGTCGGCCGCCTCACGCACCAGGTGGTACACCACCTCGTGGTCTTCGTGGCTGCCGTGGCTGAAGTTGAGCCGGGCCACGTTCATGCCCGCCTCGACGAGCCCCCGGATCCGCTCCGGAGACGAGGTGGCGGGGCCAAGAGTGCAGACGATCTTCGCGCGGCGTGTCACGCCCATCAGGCTAGTCTCTCCTCCGGATCGACCTGCGGGCCGACCCCTTGCGGACTGTGGAACGGTTGTCCAACGACGCGTGACCGGATCGGTGGGCCGGCGGGACGCGGGCCCACCGGTGGACGTCGTGAACGGCGGGCATCGGCGACCGCGCGCCGGGAATCGTACCGCCCGCCGGCACCGGGAACAGGGAGGGCGTACCGCGGACGCCCCGCACCGCCGCTCCGCGCCGGCTCAGCTCTCCGTCTTGGCCAGCGGGAACTCCATCGAGCCGGCCGGGCAGAGGAAGGTCAGCACGTCCACCTGGTAGAGCCCGGCCTGCACAGCCGGGTCGGCCTCCATCACGCTGCGTACGTCGTCCACCGAGCCGGTGTGGGCCAGCCCGATGCCGATCGGGGGCGCCGGCTCCCGGGCCGGCCCGTCGATCGATCCGGCGACCAGCACCAGCCCACGACGCTGCAACGCCTGCATGTGCGCGAGGTGCTCAGCCTGTAGCCGCTGCACCGTCTCCTGCGGCAGGGCCGGCCCGGCCGGCCCCGGATACAGGACGATGCACTCGTACGTGTCCAGCGCGAAGTCCAGCTGCGGCGTACCCGTCATGGCGCTCCCTCCCGCGCTGCCGGCGTGGCGCACCGCGCCGGCCCCCGACTCGGCCCAGCGTCCCACGACCGGGCCGGCCGCAGCGGGCGCTTGCGGCACTTGCCCCGGGCCGCGCCCGGTTGCCGACCGACTGGGCCGCTCGTCCGACGTTCGGGCCGAGACCACCGCCCGGGCCGCGCGGCACCGGGCCGACCAGCGGTTCCGCACCCTGGTGGAGGCGTTCGCGGCACGGGTCCCGGGGCTGCCCGAGCCGGTCGGCGCGCACGGGATCGTCACCACGGTGGCGCTGCCGCTGCTGGACGCGCAGCGCCAGCCGATCGCCGCGCTGGCCTTCGGCTGGCACCGGGAACGCCCGCTGCGCGAGGGTGACCTGGCGTTGCTGGACACCATCGCCGACGCGATCCTGGACAAGCTCTCCGCCTCCGACGACGACCAGGCACTGGTGGTGATCCGGCGCGCCGGCTGACGGCTTGAGTGGTGCGGTCGAGGCAGAGCGACTGGCGAGCCCCTCTCGCGCGGTTCGTGCGCCTTACGTAGCTTATGGGTACCGGGGCTCCGCCGGCCGGCAGACAACGGCGATGATCTATCGCATGAATGGGGTACGCAGAATCGCCGCAGTGGCGGCGGTAACCGCAGTCGCCGTGGTCGGCGCCGGCACGCCGGCTTTCGCGTCGCGCAACGTCGGCTGGTTCTACACCAGCAACGGCCGGGACGCGGTGTTCTTCGACGCCGACCTCGCCGGCCACCCGGGCTACGAGAAGATCACCGTCTGCGACAACACCACCGACGGCATGGGCACCCGGGCGATCATCCGCAACCAGAACAACCTCGACGACGAGGTCCTGATCTCGGATCCGTCGAACAACGGCCACTGCGAGTCGTTCCAGTGGGACATGTGGCCCGAGGAGACCCCGCTCAACATCTGGGTCCTCAACTACAAGGGCACAAGGGCCTACAACCTGGAGATCACCAACAACGGAGTCGCCTGATCGGCGCCGGGAGTGGGCCGACGCTCGCCGGCGTCGCCCCACTCCCGCCGGAGCCTGTCAGAGGGCGTGGCAGTCGGGGTTGACGGGGCGGTCGGTGAGGATCTGGCGGACCGCCGTGTAGGTGGCGCCGTCGAGCACCAGGCCCAGGTGGCCGACGACCCGTAGCGGGCAGAAGCCCTGGATCAGCACGTTGGTCGCGCCGTCGGCCAGTTCCGCGTTGTCGACCGGACGCACCAGTTCGTCCTGCCGGGTGCGGATCGTGTGCCAGCGGACCGCGCCCGGAGTGTCGTCGCCCCCGTTCAGGCTGGCGAGGAAGTCCGAGCCGATCGCCATCTGCTGGCAGGCCAGCACGCCGGCGCAGCTGCCCAGCCCGACCACGTTCAGGATGTTGGCCACGTACGTGCCCCGCTGCGGGCTGCCCAGACTGACGTACCGGCCGACCGAGTCGACGCCCCCGAGGAACTTCACGTACCACCTGGAGACCAGGCCACCCTCGGAGTGGGCGACGATGTCGACCCGGGCCGCCCCGGTTCGGGCCCGCACCTGGTCGACGTATCCCTGGAACGCCCGGGCGGACTCCCGGATGTCGCCGAAGCCGAGACCGGGCAGTTCGTAGACCGAGACGCGGAAACCGTCGGCGCGCAGCCGCGCGACGATCGGCTCGTACGCGATGCTGACGCCCATCAGGCCGCCGACGACGATGACCGGATTCGCGTCGGCTACAGCGGTCAACGGTCCGTCGGGAGCGACGGACCGAGTGGCGGCGGACCGGTCCGGGGCGGCGTGGGCGGCGGTGGCGGGGACGAGAAGCGCGGTGACGGCGGCGGTGGCCGCGAGGATCGGTCGGAGCAGCATGACCACACCTCCGGTGGAGGTACCCGGGAGCCGGGGACGGGTGGATGAGATCCGATCGATCGTGGGATCGATGATGGTCGCCTTGATCCGCGCCCGTCAATGCAAAGTTACGGGCCGGTAACGTGATGTCGCTCCAGGAGCACAAAGGGCCCTATCGGACGTGACACACGATCGCGGCCCCGGCACCGCCATCCGGGGCCCGGCCGGCCGGTCGCGCCGCCAGACCCCCGCTCAGTTGCCCAGCGCCTGCACCCTGGCGATCGTCTCCTGGACGTGCTGCCGGGCCGGCTCACCACCCTGGGCGGCCTGGCCCAACGCCTGCCGGTAGGCGTCGATCACCCCGATGAGCGGGCCGGCGGCCACCCCCTCCAGCGCGCCGGCGACCAGCGCCCGCGCTTCGGCGGCGTCCTGCGCGGCAGAAGCCGTCTTGGCCCTGGCCTCGTCCAGCTTCTGCATCGCCGCCGTCAGCCGCGCGATCATCTGCGCTGCGCTCACGCGCCCTCCCCTGGTCGCCCCGCGTCGATCGGCCACGCCACCGCACCGGCGCCGGCCACCAGGGAGCCTACGGAATCAACCCACCCGCCGCGACCACCCGAAGACCTACGGGATACCGGCTGCCGCCCGACCACAACCGGTGGGCGGCCGACGGTTCAGCGCAGGGCCCGGACCACCAGCAGGCTGGCGCAGTAGGCGATGGGCACCAGGGCCACGCAGATGACGAAGCCGAGCGGGACGAAACGCGGCGGGTCCACGGTGGCCAGTGCCGGGCGGCCCCACCGGCCGAGGATGAACCAGCCGGCGACGAAGGAGAGCACCGGCAGGCCGGCGCAGATCCACGCGCCGAGGGTGAAGCCGCTGACCAACCCCACCCCGGAGGCGACCACCAGCACCAGCATCAGCAGCACCCCGGCGGCGGCGCAGGCGACGTAGACGGCGACCGCCCGGGCCGCCGGTGACCAGGTGGGCAGCAGTTCCGGCCGCTGGGCGAGGGCTTGGACGTACCCGATCCGCCGGTCGGCCTCCTCGGTCAGCGCGCGCGCCTCGTCCAGGACGGCCGCCGGGTCGGCGTCGGCGAAGGCGGCGGGAGCGGTGCCGGCGGGAGCGGCGCGGGGTGTCGCGATCGCCTGACCGAGCTGGTCGAGGCGTTGCCCCTGCACGGCGAGCCGCTGGGCGAGCTGCTCGACGCCCGCGTGCAGCCGGCGACGCCGTTCGACCTCGGCGGCGACGCCGCGCTCTCCGGCACGTACCTGGGCGGAGAGCTGGCGGACGGCGACGGCGTACTCCTCGAAGGTGGACACTCAGTGCTCCTCGGCGTCGGGACGGTGCCCCGCACGGACGAACGGCACGATCAGCGCGGTCCGCTGGGCGTGCCGGTCCACCAGCAACGCCCGGTGCGGCCGCGGGGTGTACGCCAGGTCGGTGACCCCCAGGTGCAGGCCGAGGTCGGCGGCGGGCACGTTGAGCGCGACCAGGCAGGCCACGTCGTCGCGGTGCTGCGAACCGCCCAGGTCGTCGCCGAGCCGGCGCAGACCGCGCCACCAGCCGAGCAGGTGCGTCCCCTGGCCGGGACCCTGGCGCAACAGCGTCCGCAGGTCGTCGTGCCCGGAGCGGAAGGTGCCCGGGTCGGTCCGGCCCAGGGCGCCTGCCGCCGCGTCCATCCCGAACACCACGAGGTACGTGCGGCTGCGCGACCCGGGGTCGGCGGCCAGCGCGCCGACGCGGCGCCGCAGCTCGGCGGCGTCGACCACGGTGACCGGGTGCCCGGCGGCCTTGATCCCGGCGATCGTCTCCTCCGCCAGGGCGTCGGCGGCCTCGACCAGCGGGGCGAGGACGAACTCCGCCTCCCCGGGGGCGTGCTGGCGGGCCAGGCCCAACCCGGCGGCGCGCAGCACGTGCGCCCCGGTGGCGGAGGTGCCGACCACCGCGAGGTGCCGGCCGGGGGTGGCGTCCAGAGCGAACCGGGCGGGGCTGCCGTCCACGTCGACGGTGCGGCCGACCGGCACGACCGGCCGACCGGCGCCGGGCCGCAGCGCGGCGGCAGCCGGGTCGTCCTCCAGGTGTGCCGGCTCGTATCCCCGGAAGACCGACGGTGGGCGGACGCCCTCCGGCGCGGCGTCCCACAGCTCGTAGCGCAGCCGGGCGATCTGCCGGGCGTCGGCGTGCGCGTCGGGGAAGCGGACCAGCCGGTCCGCGCCGGGGGCCCCGGCGGCGGTGTTCACCACGGCGGTGCCGACCTCGGTCGCGGCGGAGGTCGTCGGACGTACCCCGAGCACGGCCTCTCCGCCGGGCAGCGCCACCCGGAGCGCGAACTGCCCGAACAGCGTGTCGGCGCGGCCGTAGAGGGCCTCGATGCCGGTCGTGCTCTGGCTGGCCAGCACCAGGTGCACGCCGTACGAGCGGCCCTTGCGAGCCAGTTCCTCCAGCAGGTCGACAGCTTCCCGGGCCAGCCGGTCGTTGCCGGCGAGCAGCACGTGGAACTCGTCGACGACGGCCACCACGCGCGGCGCCGCCGCGTCGGCGGGCAGATCGGCGAGTTTGCTGACCCCGTGGCGTTTGAGCAGGTCGGCCCGGCGGCCCAGGTCGCGGCGGAGTTCGCGGAGCACGGCCAGGCCGTACTCGCGGTCGGACTCGACGCCGACAGCCCGGGCGTGCGGCAGGAAGGACGGGTCGCGGGCGGTGGGCACGAACTCGGTGAAGCTGACGCCCTCCTTGAAGTCGAGCAGCCAGAGCTGGAGTTCGGCCGGGGCGTACCGGGCGGCGAGGCCGTAGAGGACGTCGAGCAGGAACACCGTCTTGCCGGCGCCGGTGCGCCCGCCGACCAGCCAGTGCGGGGTCGCGTCGTCGAAGGCGAGGGTGACCGGCTCCCGCCCGGCGCGGCCGACGACCGTGCGCAGCCCGGCCCGCGCCGACTCCGTCCAGCGCCGCTCGGGCAGCAGGTCCGCGACGTGCAGCGCCGCGACGGCCCGCACGGCCGCGTCCAGTCGCTCGGCGAGCGCGCGTACGGCCTGCGCCGGCGGGTCGGGGTCGAGCAGCACCGGTACGGCCAGGCCGGCGCCGTCGTCGCCGTACGGGTTCCCCGGCGGGTCACCGATCCAGGCGTACCGTTCGTCGAGCCGGATCGTCGTGGTGGCGCCCAGCGGCGGCGGCGCCTGACCGGGCGAGCTGGCCGGGTAGCCGGCGAGCAGCACGCAGACCGACGCGGCCGGTCCGGCGTGGGTGAGCGCGGCGAGCCGGGCCAGTTCCCGGGGACCCGGGGTGGAGGCGGCCACCACCAGCAGCAGTTCGTGGTCGTCGCGGTCGGCCTGCTGGGCGGCGCGGGCGTGCGCCTGGGCGGCGTCGAGCAGCGCGCCGATCTCCACCTCGGTGGTGGCGGTAGCGCCGAGGACGCCGGCGTCGCGCAACGCCCGCAGCGGCAGGAAGGTGGCGCCGAGCGCGGCGGGGTCGACACCCACCACCCGGACCGCGCCAGGGGCGGTGGTGGCGAGCAGGCGCAGCACCAGCACCCGCAGCAGCACCGCCACCCGGGGGTCGCGGGCGTCGGCGTTGACGGCGAGGTGCCGGCCGGCGCCCAGCGGCACCAGCAGCGGAAAGCGACCGTCGGCGGTGGACGCCTGACCGATCCGCACCGGCGCGGGAGCGCCGGCCGGGCGGGCGGTCCGCGCCCCCGGGGCGGTCAGCGCGTCGGCGAGACGGCCGAGCCGGGCGACGAGGTCGACGGTACGCTCCGGCACGGGTTGGCCGGTCAGCCGGTCGAGCAGGGCGCGGGCGTGCGCCCAGCGTTCCCGGGCGTGGCGGTGCGCCGCCACCGCCTGCCCGTACGCCGACGCGAGCCTGCCCACCCTCTGCTCCCCCACCACGTGCCGTCCGATCCTCGGAAACCCTAGTGGAGCCGACCCGGCGGCGCACCAGCCGATCATCGGCCGGGACGCCGCCCGACCAGGCAGCCCACGCCGGCCGGTCCCACCCGGTTCACAAACATCGATTAGGTTGATCGCGCGAGCATCCCCGACGGAGGGAGACCCTTTCGTGCGACGCGTTCTCACGGCGGCCATCGCCGCCCTGACCGTCACGACCGCCGGCACCCTGGTGACCGGCACCCCCGGCCAGGCCGCCGACCGATCCGGTCGGAGCCGGCACATCCCGGTCGCCGTATCCGCGCCCGGCAGCCCCGGCCTGGGTGACAGCTACTTCCCGACCTACGGCAACGGCGGGTACGACGTCGACCACTACGACGTACGCCTGCGCTACGATCCGGCCACCGACCGCCTCACCGGCACCACCACCATCCTGGCGAAGGCCACCCAGGATCTGTCCCGGTTCAACCTGGACTTCCTGCTCGACGTGGAGTCCGTCCGGGTGAACGGCTGGGCGGCCCGGTTCGCCCGGGAGGGCAGCCACGAGTTGGCGGTCACCGCGCCGCGCGGGATCACCCGGGGCCAGGCGCTCACCATCGTGGTGACGTACGCCGGCGTGCCGTCGGAGACCCTGGTGGACGGTTACACCGGCTGGACCCGCACCGCCGACGGCGCGCTGGCCGTCAACGAGCCGGAGTCGGCCTGGTGGTGGTTCCCGGCCAACGACCATCCGCTGGACAAGGCCACCTTCGACATCTCCGTCTCGGTGCCCGCGGGCGTCGAGGTGGTCAGCAACGGCGTGCAGCCGCGGCCCGCGCTCGCCGAGCCCGGCAACCGGGTCCGGTGGAGCTGGCGGACCACCACGCCGACCGCCACCTACCTGGCGTTCCTCGCCATCGGCCAGTACGACGTCGTCACCGACACCGCGCCGAACGGGCAACCGGTGGTCAACGCGTACAGCACCACGCTGGGCGAGCTCGGGCCGGCCGCCCGGGCCAGCATCGAGCGCACCGCCGAGGTCGTCGACTGGGCCAGCGGGGTCTTCGGGCCGTACCCGTTCGAGGCCCAGGGTGGGGTGGCCGGGCCGGTCGACGGCATCGGTTTCGCGCTGGAGACGCAGACCCGGCCGGTGTACGGCCCGGGCTTCTGGCGGCGCGGGTCCAACTCGTACGTGGTGGTGCACGAGCAGGCCCACCAGTGGTTCGGCAACTCGGTGTCGGTGGCGCAGTGGCGCGACATCTGGCTGAACGAGGGCCTCGCCACGTACGCCGAGTGGCTGTGGTCCGAGGAACAGGGTGAGGGCACCGCCCAGGAGCTGTTCGACTTCACCTACGCCAGCTATCCGGAGAACTCCGGCTTCTGGCAGGTGCTCCCGGGAGACCCGGGCGCCGGCCGTATCTTCCACGACGCGGTCTACGACCGGGGCGCGATGGCGGTGCACCAGCTGCGGCTCGCCGTCGGCGACGAGGCGTTCTTCGCGTTGCTCCCGGCGTGGACCGCCGCGCACCGGCACGGCAACGCCACGATCGCGCAGTTCCAGGCGTCGGCCGAGCGGATCTCCGGCCTGGACCTGGACGACCTCTTCACCACCTGGCTGTTCACCGCCGGTCGTCCGGCGCTGCCGACCGCCGCCGCCCGCGCGGCACTCGCCCCGCAGCAGCCGAAGTCGTGGACGAAGATCCGCGAGGCGCACCAGGTGCGGCAACGCTGATCCACCGACGGTTGGTTGTCCGCCCGGGCTCCGGGTGGCGACGCCGGCAGGGTTGGACACCCTCGCCACGGGCTGAGGCACTTGGGTACGGAAGTGGCTCGGAGCCGACCTGTTCGACGGGGCGGTCCCGTGGGCAACGCCGCCCGCCGGCAGCGGGAGACGCGGCGGCCCGGCCCTCGGCGATCGCCCAGACGATCAGTGAGGCGCCCCGGTGCATGTCGCCGGCGACGAAGACCCCGTCGGCGTCGGTCTGCCAGTCCGGCCGCGCGTCCACCGCGCCGCGCGCGTTGCGGGCCACCCCGAACTGTGCCAGCAACGGCTGTTCCTCGGTGCCCTCGAAGCCGATCGCCAGCAGCACCAGGTCGGCGGGGAGTTCCCGCTCCGAGCCGGGCAGCGGGGTGACGATCCGCCGGCCGTCCCGCTTCTCCACGGTGACCTCGGCGATCCGCACCCCCTTCACCTGGCCGGTGCCGTCGTCGACGAACTCCTGCACCGCCACGGCGAAGACCCGCTCGCCGCCCTCCTCGTGCGCCGGGTAGTTGCGCAACACCCACGGCCAGGTCGGCCACGGATCGCGGTCGGCGTCGCGGCTGTGCGGCGGCTCGGGGTACAGGTCGAGCTGGTGCACCCCGGCCGCGCCCTGCCGGTGGGCAACGCCCAGGCAGTCCGCCGCGGTGTCACCACCACCGATGATCACCACATGCTTGCCGGCCGCGTCGATCGGTGTGCCGTCGGGCAGCAGCGCCAGGGCCGGCCTACCCTCACCGGCCGAGGCGACCACCCGGTTCGAGGCCACCAGGTGCGCCATCGCCTGGTGTACGCCGCGCAGCGCCCGCCCCGGCGTCTCCGGGGTGTCCCGGCCCTGCAACGCGCCGCAGGCCAACAGCACCGCGTCGTGCTCGGCGCGCAACTGCTCGGCGGTCACGTCGACGCCGACGTTCACCCCGGTGCGGAACGACACGCCCTCGGCGGCCAACTGGGCCAGCCGGGCGTCGATGTGCCGCTTCTCCAGCTTGAAGTCCGGGATGCCGTACCGGAGCAGGCCACCGATCGCGTCGTCGCGCTCGTACACGGTCACGGCGTGACCGGCGCGGGCGAGCTGCTGCGCGGCGGCGAGCCCGGCGGGGCCGGAGCCGACCACGGCGACCGACCGGCCGGTCGGTGGCGGCACCGGCTGGGGCCGCAGCCCGCCCCGGGCCGCCGCCGCGTCGGCGATCTCCACCTCGACCTGCTTGATGGTGACCGGCTGTTGACCGCCGAGGCCGAGCACGCACGCCGCCTCGCAGGGCGCCGGGCAGAGCCGGCCGGTGAACTCCGGGAAGTTGTTGGTGGCGTGCAGCGACTCCACCGCCGCGTCCCAGTTGCCGGTCCGGACCAGGTCGTTCCAGTCCGGGATGCGGTTGCCCAGCGGGCAGCCGTCGTGGCAGAACGGGATGCCGCAGTCCATGCAGCGGGTGGCCTGCTCGCGGATCAGCTCCTCGCCTGCGGGCGGGTACACCTCCCGCCAGTCCATGATCCGCACCGGCACCGGGCGTCGGGCCGGCAACCGCCGGTCGTAGCGCAGGAAACCGTTCGGGTCAGGCACGAGCCACCTCCTGGACCGCCACCCGCGCAGCGGGCAGCACCGGCGCGGCCAGCGCAGACATGACCGCGTCGTCGACGTCACGGCCGGCGGCTTCGGCGGCCTTCATGATCTCCACCACCCGGCGGTAGTCCCGGGGCACCACCGCGGTGAACTCCTCGGCCGCCTCCGGCCAGCGCTTGAGCAGCTCCGCCCCGACGGCCGAGTCGGTCTCCGCCACGTGCCGCTGCACCAGGTCGTGCAGCAGCTCGCGCTCCTCGTCACGCAGCGACGTCAGATCGACCAGCTCGGCGTTGACCCGCCCGGTGTCCAGCCGCCACACGTACGCGGTGCCGCCCGACATGCCGGCGGCGAAGTTGCGCCCGGTCTCACCGAGCACCACCACGGTGCCGCCGGTCATGTACTCGCAGCCGTGGTCACCGACTCCCTCGACGACCGCCACCGCGCCGGAGTTGCGCACGGCGAACCGCTCCCCCACCCGGCCCCGCAGGAACAACTCGCCCGCGGTGGCCCCGTACAGGATGGTGTTGCCGGCGACGATCTGGTCCTCGGCCCGCTGCCCGGCCGGGGCCTCGGAATAGACGAACGGCGCGGCGGCGTCCGGGCGGACGACGATCCGCCCGCCGGAGAGACCCTTGCCGACGTAGTCGTTGGCGTCACCGTGCAGCCGCAGCGTCACGCCGCGCGGCAGGAACGCGCCGAAGGACTGCCCGGCGGTGCCGCGCAGCACGAACTCGATGGTGTCGTCGGCCAGGCCGGCGCCGCCGAACCGGCGGGTGACCTCGCCACCGAGCATCGCGCCGACGCTGCGGTGCTCGTTGCGCACCGCCACCTCGACCCGGACCGGAGTGCCGTCGCGCAGCGCGGGCTGCGCCAACGCGATCAGCTCGTTGTCCAGCGCCAGTTCCAGGCCGTGGTCCTGGGGGCGCACGCCGCGCCGCGCGGCGCCCGCCGGCAGCTCCGGCAGATGCAGTACGCGCGACAGGTCCAGCCCGTGGGCCTTCCAGTGGTCGACCGCCGGGGCGACGTCGAGCAGCTCGGTGTGCCCGATCGCCTCCTCGATGCTGCGGAAGCCCAGCTCGGCCAGATAGCCGCGGACCTCCTCGGCGAGGAAGAGGAAGAAGTTCTCCACGAACTCCGGCTTGCCGGTGAAGCGCTCGCGCAGCACCGGGTTCTGGGTGGCGATGCCGACCGGGCAGGTGTCCAGGTGGCAGACCCGCATCATCACGCAACCCTCGACGATCAGCGGGGCGGTGGCGAACCCGAACTCCTCGGCGCCGAGCAGCGCCGCGACGAGCACGTCCCGGCCGGTCTTGAGCTGGCCGTCGACCTGCACGGTGACCCGGTCACGCAGCTTGTTCAGCAGCAACGTCTGCTGCGCCTCGGCCAGGCCCAGCTCCCAGGGGGTGCCGGCATGCTTGAGCGAGTTCAGCGGCGACGCGCCGGTGCCGCCGTCGTGGCCCGAGATGAGGATGACGTCCGCCTTGAGCTTGGCCACGCCCGCCGCGACGGTGCCCACCCCGGTCTCGCTGACCAGCTTCACGTGCACCCGGGCGGCCGGGTTCACGCACTTGAGGTCGTGCACGAGCTGGGCGAGGTCCTCGATGGAGTAGATGTCGTGGTGCGGCGGCGGGGAGATCAGGCCGACGCCCGGGGTGGCGTGCCGGGTCCGGGCGATCCACGGCCAGACCTTGTTGCCGGGCAGCTGGCCGCCCTCACCGGGCTTGGCACCCTGGGCCATCTTGATCTGGAGGTCGTCGGCGTTGACGAGGTACTCGCTGGTCACGCCGAACCGGCCGCTGGCGATCTGCTTGACCGAGGAGCGGCGGACCGGGTCGTAGAGGCGCTCGACGTCCTCGCCGCCCTCGCCGGTGTTGGACTTGCCGCCGAGGCGGTTCATCGCGATGGCGAGGGTCTCGTGCGCCTCGGCCGAGATCGAGCCGTACGACATGGCGCCGGTCGCGAACCGCTTGACGATCTCGCCGGCCGGCTCGACCTCCTCGATCGGCACCGCCGGACGGACCCCGGTGCGCAGGGTGAACAGGCCGCGCAGCGAGCCGGCCTTCGCGGCCAACTCGTCGACCTTGGCGGTGTACTGCCGGAAGACGTCGTACTGGCGGCTGCGGGTGGCGTGCTGGAGCAGGAAGACCGTCTCCGGGTTGAACAGGTGCAGCTCACCCTCGCGGCGCCACTGGTACTCGCCACCGACCTCCAGCCGGTCGGACGTCATCGCGCCCGGCGCCGGCCAGGCCAGGGAGTGCCGGGCGGCCACCTCGGCGTGGATCTCGTGCAGCCCGATGCCGCCGATGGTGCTCGGGGTGCCCCGGAAGTACCGCTCGACCAGGCGGGTGTCCAGGCCGACCGCCTCGAAGACCTGCGCGCCGCAGTACGACGACACCGTCGAGATACCCATCTTGGACATGATCTTCAGGACGCCCTTGCCGAGCGCCTTGACGTAGTTGCGGATCGCCTTCACCGGCTCCACGCCGACCAGGGCTCCGGTGGAGATCATGTCCTCCACCGACTCGAAGGCGAGGTACGGGTTGACCGCCGCCGCGCCGTACCCGATGAGCACGGCCGCGTGGTGCACCTCCCGGCAGTCGCCGGTCTCGACGATCAGCGCCACCTGGGTACGCGTCTGCTCCCGCACGAGGTGCTGGTGCACGGCGGCGGTGAGCAGCAGCGACGGGATCGGCGCGAGGTCGGCGTTGGAGTCCCGGTCGGACAGGACCAGGATCCGCACGCCGTCCTCGATCGCCTCGGAGACGTGCCGGCAGATCTCGGTCAGCCGGGCCTTGATGCCGGCGCCGCCGTCACGGATCCGGTACAACCCGGAGACCCGCACGGCCTTGAAACCGGGCAGGTCGCCGTCCTCGTCGATGTCGAGGATCTTGGCCAGCTCGTCGTTGTCGATCACCGGGTACGGCAGCACGATCTGCCGGCAGCTCGCCGGGCCGGGGTCGAGCAGGTTGCCCTCCGGGCCGATGGTCGAGGCCAGGCTGGTCACCAGCTCCTCCCGGATGGCGTCCAGCGGCGGGTTGGTGACCTGGGCGAAGAGCTGGTGGAAGTAGTCGTAGAGCAGTCGCGGCCGGGTCGACAGGGGGGCGATCGGGGTGTCCGTGCCCATCGAACCGATCGGCTCGGCTCCGCTGCGCGCCATCGGCGCGAGCAGGATCTTCAGCTCCTCCTCGGTGTAACCGAAGGTCTGCTGGCGGCGGCGTACCGAGTCGTGGGTGTAGACGACGTGCTCACGCGGCGGCAGGTCGCCCAGCTCGATCAGGCCGGCGTGCAGCCAGTCGGCGTACGGCTCGGCGGCGGCGAGCTCGGTCTTGATCTCGTCGTCGGAGACGATCCGCCCGTTGACCGTGTCGACCAGGAACATCTTGCCCGGCTGGAGGCGGCCCTTGGCGACCACGGTGGCCGGGTCGAGGTCCAGCACGCCCGCCTCGCTACCCAGCACGACCAGGCCGTCGGCGGTGCGCCACCAGCGGCCCGGGCGCAACCCGTTGCGGTCCAGCACCGCGCCGACGACCTCACCGTCGGTGAAGGCGACCGAGGCGGGGCCGTCCCACGGCTCCATCAGGCTGGCGTGGAAGCGGTAGAAGGCCCGCTTGTCCGCGCGCATGCCCGGGTCGTTCTCCCACGCCTCGGGGATCATCATCAGCACCGCGTGGGGCAGGCTCCGCCCGGCCAGGTGCAGCAGCTCCAGAACCTCGTCGAAGTTCGCCGAGTCGGAGGCGCCCGGGGTGCAGACCGGGAAGACCCGCCGGATGTTGCCGGGGATGTGCGGGCTGCGCAGCAGCGCCTCGCGGGCCTGCATCCAGTTGCGGTTGCCGCGGATGGTGTTGATCTCACCGTTGTGGGCGATGAACCGGTACGGGTGGGCCAGCGGCCAGGACGGGAAGGTGTTGGTGGAGAACCGGGAGTGCACCAGCGCGATGGCGCTGTCCATGCGCTCGTCGGTCAACTCCGGGAAGTACGCCGGAAGCTGGTCGGGGGTGAGCATGCCCTTCCAGGTCATGGTCCGCGACGACAGCGACGGGAAGTACGCCGGCACGCCCCGCTCGGCGGTCTCCCGCTCGGCCTGCTTGCGTACGCAGAAGGCCACCCGGTCCAGGTCGATCCCGGTCAGCGGGGTGCCGGCCGGGCCCACCGGGGTGTCGGTGAGCCGGTGCGCGGCGAGGAAGAGCTGCCGGATCCGGGGCATCGCCTGAAGGGCGGTCTCACCCAGGTCGGTGGGGTCGGTGGGCACCTCCCGCCAGCCGAGCACCTCGGCCCCCTCGACCAGGGCGTACTTCTCGACCACCTGCCGGGCGCGCGCCTCGGCGGCGTCGTCGTCGGGCAGGAAGACCAGCCCGGTGGCGTACTGCCCGGCCGGCGGGAGCGGGAACTCCACCACCGCGCGCAGGAAGGCGTCCGGAACCTGGATCATGATCCCCGCGCCGTCACCCGTGTTGTGCTCCGCGCCCCGCGCGCCCCGGTGGTCCAGGCGACAGAGCGCGCCGAGTCCGCCGGCCACCACCGCGTGGGAGCGGCGGCCGTGCAGATCCGCGACGAAGGCCACGCCGCACGCGTCGTGCTCGTTGGCCGGGTCGTAGAGACCGGCCGGGGGCGGGGCCGACTGCGGGCTGTGAGGGTACGGAAAGGCCACCGGGCCTCCTGTCGTCACTCAGGTTGGATCATGGTCGGGACGACGTCGGCCCTCAGCGGTCTATTGAGTCTACGTTAGGGCGGCCCCCGCAAGGCCAGTGCGGATTGATCACACCTTCCATAGTTTGGGACGTGTAGTCTCGCGCGGTGGATCCTACCCAGCGCGACCTGTTCGTCCGGTTGGAACGCTTCTACGACGCCGTGCCCAGAGACGCCGCCCGTGGCGAGCAGCACGGCGGCCTGGTGCTCTTCGTCCGGGAAGGAGCGGGCTGGCCGTTCTACGCCCGCCCCCGGCTCGACGCCACCGCGCCACCGTCGCTGGCCGACGTGGCCGCCGTCCGGGAACGGCAGCGCGAGCTGGGCCTGCCCGAGGCCTTCGAGTGGGTGCACGAGACCACCCCGGACCTGCTGGCCGTCGCCCGCGCGGCCGGGCTGAACGTCCTGGAGGCGCCACTGATGGTGCTCGACCCGGCCGCCCTGCCCGATCCGGGCACGCTCACCGACGTACCGGTGTGGCTGCTGGACCCCGACGCGCCCGGCTTCGCCGTCGACGTGGCCGCCCGGCGAGCGGTGGCCACGGTCGGTTTCACCGCCGCCGGCACCGCCCGGGGCGAGGCCGGACCGGCCGCGCGGGACGCTGCCATGGCCGGGCTCGACACGCGCGCGCTCGACGAGGAACGCGCCCGGATCGCCGACGGCCGGCGGCTGTCGGCGCTGGCCGGAACACCCGAACAGGGAGCCCTCGCCAGCGGGATGGCGATGCGGGTCGGCGACGTGGCCGAGATCGCCGGGGTGGCGACCCTGCCGGCCGCCCGCCGCCGGGGGCTGGGCGCGGCGGTCACCGCCGTACTCGCCCGCGAGCTGCTCGCCGCCGGCACCGACCTGGTCTTCCTCTCCGCCGGCGGCGAGGAGATCGCCCGGGTCTACCTGCGGGTCGGCTTTCGCCGCGTCGGCACCGCCTGCATCGCCGAACCCACCGCCCTGGTCTGACCCGACGGGGGTCAGGAGGGCGACGGGGGGCGCCACTGGGCGGCGGCCGAAGCGGCGCTGGAGAGCAGGCGGGGGCTGATCGTGCCCAGCGCGGCGTCGCGGGCGCGCAGCGCCAGCCGGCCCCGGGCCTGCAGGACCGCCGACATGCGGCGGGTCTGCCGGACCACGGTCGCCGCACGGGGACGACGCAACCGGTCGTACGCCTGCACGGCGTCGGGCAGCGTCGACTCGCGCAGCAGCGACGCCAGGGTCGCGGCGTCCTCGAAGGCCAGGCAGGCGCCCTGCCCCAGGTGCGGCGGCATGGCGTGCGCGGCGTCGCCGAGCAGCACCACCCCACCGGGGCCGGCCGGAAAGCCGTACGCCCGGGGCAGCGGACGCAGCTCGCGGACCTCCTGCTGGACCAGGTCGTCCGGCTCGGTGGCCTCGAGCAGCGCGCCGACGGGGGCGGGCCAGCCGGCGTACCAGCGCCGCAGCAGGGCGAGCTGGGTTTCGGGCGGCTCCGGGCGGGGCGCGCCGGCGGCGGTGGCCACCCAGTAGACCCCACCCCGGCGGGAGGCCCCGGACGAGCCGCGCTCCCCCAGCGAGGCGGCCACGAACCGGTAGCCGGCACCGAGCACCTCCCCGCCGGGCGGCTGGTCGGCGGCCAACCTCGGTGCCCGGTACCAGGGGATCACCGCCCGCCAGGAGGCCGAGCCGGAGCTGACGACGGCGGCCTCGGGGGCGAACCGGCGGCGTACCGCGCTGTCGACGCCGTCCGCGGCGACCACCAGGTCGGCCTCGACGAGCTGGCCACCGACGCCGACCGCCGGCCGCTGCCCCGGTCGGACCTGGACGGTGTCCACGGCCACTCCGGTACGCAGCTCCGCCCGGTCGCCGAGACCGGCGATGAGGGCGTCGTGCAGGTCCTCCCGGTGCACCACCACCGGCATCCGGTCCGCCGGTGTGGGACGCGGCTGCACCAGCCAGTGCCCGTCCGGGCGGCGTACCCCGCAGTCGGGCAGCGCGGTGGCGATCGCGTCCAGGCCCGCGCCGAGGCCGAGCGCGTGCAGCGCGCGGACCCCGTTGGGCCAGAGCACCACGGCGGTGGGTTCGGGTCGGACCCGGTCGGACCGTTCCAACAGGGTGACCTGCCAGCCGGAGCGGGCCAGCGCGCCGGCCGCCGCCAACCCGCCCAGCCCGGCGCCGACCACCACCGCTGTCCGCATCCCCGGCCCCGCTCAGTGGTCCCGGTCGGCGGGTCGGGCGCCGGCGGCACCCGCCCGGTCGTCCCGCTCGGTGGCGGCGACGGCCCGCGTCGGCTCGCCGTCGACGTCGGCGGGTGGCGTCCCCTCGGGGGCGTCGGCGGCCGGCGTACCGGGTGCCACGGCGTGCTCGCCGGTCGCCGTGGGTGGCGCGGCGGCAGGCTCGTCGGGGACCTCACCGGTCTCCTGGTACGCCCGGAACTGCTCTTCGCTCACCATCCGGTACCCCTCGGGCGCGACCGCCCGAGGGCCGTTCCCGGTACGGGAGAGGTCGACCTGGGAGACGTCCCCGCCGGACGGCGGAACCGGGGTGGTGACACCCACCGGGACGAGGTACTCGCGGGAGCCGCGGACCCGCAGGAAGTAGACCAGCGCGCCGACGAAGACCAGGGCGGCGGTCCACACGTTGATCCGGGCGCCGAGGACGCGGGTCGCCTCGTCGGTGCGCATGATCTCGATCCAGAACCGGCCTGCGGTGTAGCCCATCACGTACAGCGCGAACGCGCGGCCCTTGCCCAGCTTGAACCTGCGGTCCAGAACGATCACCAGGGCGGCGACGCCGACGTTCCAGATCGCCTCGTAGAGGAAGGTCGGGTGGTAGAGGCCGGGCAGCAGGATCGGCTGGCCGGTCTCGTCGCGCAGCGCGTGCCCGGCGTTGGCCGGGTCCATCTTGTGGACCTCCAGGCCCCACGGCAGGGTGGTCCGGCCACCGTAGAGCTCGTTGTTGAACCAGTTGCCGAACCGGCCGACGGCCTGGGCCAACGGCAACCCGGGGGCGAGCGCGTCGGCCACCACGGTCAACGGCAGGCCGAGCTGCCGGGCGGCGATCCAGGCGCCGACCGCGCCACCGGCGACCGCGCCCCAGATGCCGAGGCCGCCCTCCCAGACGGCAAACGCCTTCAGCGGCTCGCCGCCGGCGCCGAAGTACTTCTCCGGCGAGGTGATCACGTGGTAGATGCGGGCCCCGACGATGCCGAACGGGACAGCCCAGACCGCGATGTCGAGCACCGCGCCGGGGGCCACCCCGCGCTGGCGCAGCCGGCGCTCGGTGACCCAGCAGGCCACCACGATGCCGAGGATGATGCAGAGCGCGTACGCCCGGATCGGCACCGGCCCGAGCTGCCACACGGCGGTGGTCGGGCTCGGCAGGGCTGCCTGCGGGATCGTCGAGGCGAGGGTCACGGGTGCACAGGCTACCGTTGCGGACCGCCTCCGCGGCACCCCGGTCCGTACGGTTCCGCGCCCCGACCGGTCCGCCGCCGGACGCCCCGCCCAAGGGTCACTCCACCCGCGCCGCACCGCGGCGGCCCGGTCCATGATCAACTCCGGCCGCGCCACCTCGCGGTGTCCACCGCGCCGCAGCCACAACCGGCGCAGACGGAGTCGATCACCGGGCCGGAAGCGGTGGTCGTCGCGCGCCGGGACGCGGGGCGTGGTGGGTCAGCGGGCCGGGTTGCGCACGCCCTCGGCGAGCTCGGCGCTGAGCGTGCGCAGGGCGGTCAGCCCGGCGGGGAGGTCGGGGCCGTCGAGCACGCAGCGGACCAGGGCGCTGCCCACGATCACACCGTCGGCGTACCCGGCGACCGTGGCGGCCTGCGCGCCGGTGCCCACGCCGAGGCCGACGCCGACCGGCAGGTCGGTGACCTCGCGAACCCGGGAGACCAGCACCGGCGCGGCCTGCGACGTCTGCGCCCGCGCCCCGGTCACCCCCATGAGCGCGGTGGCGTAGACGAACCCCCGGCAGTGCTCGACGGTCATCTTCAGCCGGCCGTCGGTCGACGACGGCGAGACCAGGAAGGTGCGGTCCAGGCCGTACGCGTCCGAGGCGGCCAGCCACTCGCCGGCCTCGTCGGGGATCAGGTCCGGGGTGATCAGACCGGTGCCACCGGCGGCGGCCAGGTCACGGGCGAAGGCGTCGACGCCGTACTGCTCGATCGGGTTCCAGTAGGTCATGGTGACCACCGGTGCGCCGGTGGCCGCGATCGCCTCGACGATGCGCAGCGTGTCGGCGGTGCGGACCCCGCCGGCCAGGGCGATGTCGCTGGCCTTCTGGATCACCGGACCGTCCATCACCGGGTCGGAGTACGGGATCTCCACCTCGATGACGTCCACGCCCGACTCCACCATGGCGGTCATCGCGGCGATGCTGCCCTCGACGGTCGGGAAACCGGCCGGCATGCAGCCGACCAGCAGTGCCCGTCCGTCGGCGCGGGCCTTGTCGAAGGCCACCCCGATCCGGCTCACGATCGTCACTCCTTGTCGAGGATGCCGAAGTACTCGCCGGCGGTGTGCACGTCCTTGTCGCCCCGCCCGGAGAGGTTGACCACGATGACCGGCTCCCGGCCCAGCTCGGCGGCGAGCCCCGGAGCGACCTTCAGGGCACCGGCGAGCGCGTGCGAGCTCTCGATCGCCGGGATGATCCCCTCGGTACGGCAGAGCAGCTCGAACGCGGCCATCGCCTCGGCGTCGGTCACCGGCTGGTAGCTGGCCCGGCCGGTGTCGTGCAGCCAGGCGTGCTCCGGGCCGACACCCGGGTAGTCCAGGCCGGCGGAGATGGAGTGCGACTCGATCGTCTGGCCGTCTTCGTTCTGGAGCACGTACGTGCGGGTGCCGTGCAGCACACCGGAGCTGCCACCGGTGATGCTGGCCGCGTGCCGGCCGGTCTCCACGCCCTCGCCGCCGGCCTCGAAGCCGTACAGCCGCACTCCGGTGTCGCCGACGAAGGCGTGGAAGATGCCCAGCGCGTTGGAGCCGCCGCCGACGCAGGCGGCGACCGCGTCCGGCAGCGCGCCGGTCAGGTCGAGGCACTGCTGGCGGGCCTCGACGCCGATGCCCCGGACGAAGTCGCGGACCAGCTCGGGGAACGGGTGCGGACCGGCGGCCGTGCCGATCAGGTAGTGGGTGTCGTCCACGTTGGCGACCCAGTCCCGCATCGCCTCGTTCATCGCGTCCTTGAGGGTCCGCGAGCCGGCGGTCACCGGGATCACGGTGGCGCCCAGCATCCGCATCCGGGCCACGTTGAGCGCCTGCCGCCGGGTGTCGACCTCGCCCATGTAGACGACGCACTCGAGGTCGAACAGGGCGGCGGCGGTGGCGGTGGCCACGCCGTGCTGTCCGGCGCCGGTCTCGGCGATGACACGCCTCTTGCCCATCCGCTTGGTCAGCAGCGCCTGGCCCAGCACGTTGCGCACCTTGTGCGCGCCGGTGTGGTTGAGGTCCTCCCGCTTGAGCAGGATCCGGGCGCCGGCCTCGGCCGAGAACCGCCGCGCGGGGTAGAGCAGCGACGGGGTACCGGCGTAGTCGCGCAGCAGGGCTTCCAACTCGGCGAGGAACTCCTCGTCGGTCATCGCCTTGCGGTACGCCGCGTCCAGCTCGTCCAGCGCGGCGACCAGCGCCTCCGGCACGAACCGGCCGCCGAACCGGCCGAAGTGCCCGGCGACGTCGGGAACGCCGCCGGACGGGCTCGAGGTGTCGGTGCTCATCGCGGTGTCCTCTCGCTGCGGGAACTGCGGACGGCTCAGCGCACCGGGCGCGGCGTGGCCGGGTGGTTCCCGGCGTTGACCAGCTCGGCGACTGCCTCCCGCGGGCTCTTCTGGGTGACCAGGCCCTCCCCGACCAGGACGGCGTCGGCGCCGGCCGAGGCGTACCGGATCAGGTCGTGCGGGCCGCGCACACCCGATTCGGCGATCTTGACCACGCTGCTCGGCAGCCCGGGCGCGATCCGCTCGAAGACGGCCCGGTCGACCTCCAGGGTACGCAGGTCGCGGGCGTTGACCCCGATCACCTGCGCGCCGGCCTCCAGCGCCCGGTCGGCCTCCTCCTCGGTGTGCACCTCGACCAGCGCGCACATGCCGAGCGACTCGATCCGCTCCAGCAGCCCGACCAGCGCGTTCTGCTCCAGTGCCGCGACGATCAGCAGTACCAGGTCGGCGCCGTGCGCGCGGGCCTCGTGCACCTGGTAGCTGGAGACGACGAAGTCCTTGCGCAGCACCGGCACCTGCACGGCGGCCCGGACGGCGGCCAGGTCGTCGAGCGATCCGCCGAACCAGCGCCCCTCGGTCAGCACGCTGATCGCCCGGGCGCCGCCGGCGGCGTACTGGCCGGCGAGGTCGGCCGGATCGGCGATCTCGGCCAACCGGCCCTTGGACGGCGAGGAGCGCTTGACCTCTGCGATCACCGCCACGCCGGGCTTGCGCAGGGCGGCGTACGCGTCCAGCGGCGGCGGCGCGGCGGCGGCCAGCTCGCGGATCCGCTCCAGCGGAACCTGCGCCTGTCGCCGCGCGACGTCCTCGCGGACGCCGGCCAGGATCTCGTCGAGCACGCTTCCGGACGCTGCCGGACCGGGCCCGTCCCCTTCCGCGTGCGCATGGTCTGCAGTCACCAACGGACTCCCCTCTCCGGGTGTCATGGGGCGATGCTAGGGGGCGCCACCTGGCAGCACGTGCCGGGGGTATGGCGCTCCTCACGGAATGGGCTGTGGCATGATGACCGACTTCCGGTGAACGCGATGTCACGCAGCGCCACCGCAGCGATCGACAGGGGTCATCTGGCGGGCTTCCGCGCCCCCCGCCGACCCATCGACCGAAACCCATGGACCATGACAGCACGAGGGGCCGGTCCGCCGCAGCACCGCGACGCCGGTCGATGGTGTGACCAAGCTCAAGGACGAACGGACCTACCGGGGACGTCCACGCCGATGGACAGTTGATCCGCCCGTCACCACGGTGAAACGTGCGCCGGGCAGCCTGGACTCGGGCAGACTCGGGAGCGGGCCTGCCGACCGTCGGACTTCTCGTGGGGAGTGACCATGAGCACTACGGGACCGGACTCCACCATCGGCTTCACGACCATCTCCCGCACTGTCGCCTCCCTCGCCGTCGGCGTGGTGCACAGCCTCGAACGCGCCGTGGTCGGTGACGGCCGGGTGCGTACCGCCCGGAGCAACGCCTGGGAGGCCGTCTGCGCCGACCGGGCCCGCGCCGACCAGCGCGCCGAACTCGACCGGCTCGTCGCCGAACTGTCCGCCGCCCGCGCCGCCGCCCGGGAACGCCGCGAGCTGCGGCAGCCGGTCAACTGACCGTCGGGTCCTCGCCCCGGTCGAGAGCGTCCCACGCCTCCCGGTTGCCCCGCGGGGCGGCGGGCCCCGGGTCGGGCGTCGGGCCGAAGCGGGTCCGGCGCTCGTAGCGGGCACCCATCGCCGGCCAGCGGTCGCCCCGCCGAGCGGCCAGTCCGCCACCGGCTGCCGCGAGCAGCCCGCCGAGCAGGCAGAGCGCCGGCCACTGCCGGCTGACCTCACCGGCGAAACCGGCGGTCACCCCGTACCCGCCGCCGGCCGCCACGGCCAGGCCGAGCAGGGCCAGCAGCCCGCCGAGCAGACGCCGGAGCCGGCCCCGGGTGGCCAGCACCGCGCCGCCGCCGGCCAACACGACCAGGGCCAGCGCCGACAGCCAGGGCAGCAGCTCCGCACCGGAACGGTCCTGCCGGACCGGCGGCAGCGCCCCCCGTGCGGTCACCTCCACCGCCCAGGTGCGGGTCGCCGCCCAGACCGCCAGGCCCGCGCCGGCCAGGCAGAGCAGCACCGCGTACGCCAGCTCGCGCCGGCCCCGGTCGGTCGGCGCGCCGCCGGTCGGGATGGGTGTCGCGGCGTCTCCGGGAGCCGTCACCGGGCGGACCGCAGGGTCTCGGCGGCGGCGATGGCGGCGAGCACGGCGGCGGCCTTGTTCCGGGTCTCCTGGTCCTCCGCGGCCGGATCGGAGTCGGCCACCACCCCGGCGCCGGCCTGCACGTACGCCCGCCCGTCGCGGATCAGCGCGGTGCGGATGGCGATCGCCATGTCCAGGTCGCCGCCGAAGCCGAAGTAGCCGACGGTGCCGCCGTAGAGGCCGCGCCGGACCGGCTCCAGCTCCTCGATGATCTCCATGGCGCGGACCTTCGGGGCGCCGGAGAGGGTACCGGCGGGGAAGGTGGCCGCGAGGGCGTCGAAGGCGGTGCGGTCCTGACGCAGCGTGCCCACCACGGTGGAGACGATGTGCATGACGTGGCTGTACCGCTCGATGGTGGCGAACTCCGGCACCTGCACCGTCCCCGGCCGGCAGACCCGGCCCAGGTCGTTGCGGCCCAGGTCGACCAGCATCACGTGCTCGGCCCGCTCCTTCGGGTCGGCCAGCAGCTCGGCCGCGAGCCGGGCGTCGGCGTCCGGGGTGGCGCCCCGGGGCCGGGTGCCGGCGATCGGGTGCAGCAACGCCCGGCGCTCGCCGTCCGGCCCGGCGTTGACCTTGAGGTGCGCCTCGGGAGACGAGCCGACGATGTCGAAGCCGTCGAAGCGCAGCAGGTACATGTACGGGCTGGGGTTGGTGGTGCGCAGCACCCGGTAGACGTCCAGCGGATCGGCGTGGGTGGCCCGCTCGAACCGCTGGGCCAGCACGATCTGGAAGCACTCCCCGGCCCGGATCGCCTCCTTGGCCTCCTCGACCGCCTTCGGGTAGCCGCCGTCGGGGGTCCGGCTGACCACCGCCCCCGCCGCCGGACGGTCGACCGTGGAGATCATGGGCGGGATCGGCCGGGACAGCGCCGTGGTCATCGCGTCCAGCCGCCCCACCGCGTGGTGGTACGCCGCCGCGACCTGGGCGTCCCGGTCGGGCGCGTCCGCCGGGGGCAGCACCGCGTTGGCCACCAGGATGGCCGAGCCGTCGTAGTGGTCCAGCACCACCAGGTCGGTGGCGAGCATCATGCCCAGCTCCGGCACCCCGAGGTCGTCCTCGGTCAGTTCGGGCAGCCGCTCGAAGCGCCGGATGAGGTCGTAGCCGAGGTAGCCGACCATGCCACCGGTCAGCGGCGGCAGGCCGCCGGCCGGGTCCTGGGCCGGGCCGGCGAGCGCCGCGACCGTCTCGCGCAGCACCGCCACCGGGTCACCGGAGGTCGGCACGCCGGCCGGCGGGTGGCCGGTCCAGACGGCGACCCCGTCCCGCTCGACCAGGGTGGCGCTGCTGCGCACCCCGATGAAGGAGTACCGGGACCAGGCCATGCCGGCCGACCCGACGCCCTGTTCGGCGGACTCCAGCAGGAAGGTCCCGGGCCCGCCGGCGAGCTTGCGGTAGACACCGACCGGGGTCTCCGCGTCGGCCAGCAACCTCCGGGTCACCGGCACCACCCGCCAGCGGGTGGCCAACTCGGCGAAGGCGTCCAGGTCGGGGTGGAGTGTGCCGTCGGTCATGAGGAGGCTCCTTCGGCGGTGACCGGCAGTTCGGTGAAGAAGCAGGTGCGGCTGCCGGTGTGGCAGGCCGCGCCGACCTGGTCGACGCTGACCAGCAGCGCGTCGCCGTCGCAGTCCAGGGCGACCGAGCGGACGTACTGGTGGTGGCCGGACGTGGCGCCCTTGACCCAGTACTCCTGGCGGCTGCGCGACCAGTAGGTGGCCCGGCCGGTGGTCAGCGTGCGGTGCAGCGCCTCGTCGTCCATCCAGGCGACCATCAGCACCTCGCCGGTGTCGTGCTGGCGTACCACCGCGGCCACCAGGCCGTCGGGGGTGCGGCGCAGCCGGGCGGCGACGGCCGGGTCCAGGCGGGAGGGGCGGGCCGCGCCGGCGGGGGCGCCGCCGGTCACGGGAGACTCGGGTACGGGCACAGTCAGCCATTCTCCCGCACGCGGTACCGGCACCTGCGGGCCGTCCCCACCCCGCCGGGCCGCCCGGCCGAGCTGGGCGACGTAGCGGTCCAGCCGGCCGTCGGCGAGCGCGGCGGCCAGATCCGCGCCGGCGGCCTCGGCGATCCGGTCGGCGTACGGGCGGACCAGCGGGACGACCCCGGCGACCAGCCGGGCGGCAGCGGCGGCGAGCTGGCCGGTGGTGCCGGGGCGCAGCCCGAGGCAGAGCAGCATGTCGTCCCGGTAGCCGGGCGGGGCGACCGGCAGCGTGAGGGCGGCGGCGAAGGCGGCGCGGCGGGAGGCCACCCGGACGCCCGGGTTGGCCAGCCGGAGCACCGAGGGGCAGAGCCGGGCCAGGTCGGCGGCGGCCAGCCGGACCCCGAGCTGATCCGCGGCGGCCCGGCCGGAGGCCACCTTGCCGAGGGTCGCGACCAGTTCCTCCAGCCGGGGCTGGTCGGCCGGCTGGCAGAGCACCGGCAGGTCGATCCGGGACCGCCAGTCGTCCTGGGCCCAGAGCAGCCGGGCGGGGGCGGCGACCGGCAGGCCGAACGCCCAGTCAGCCGGCTCGCCGAGCCGGTCGACCCAGGAGCGGACGTCCCGGGCGGAGACCGAGACGTGCACGAGCCGGCCGTCCACCTCGGCGAGGTACGCCTGCCGGGCGGCGTACGGCGGGTCCACCGCGCGGCCCGCCGCGCCAGGCCGGGGCCGGGCGGGGCGGGGCTCGACGAGCACGTCGAGGTCGACGTCGCTGTGCGCGGTGGCGGCTCGGCGGGCATGGCTGCCACGGAGCAGGATGCCCACGACGGGCCGCTCGGCGGTGGCGCGGAGCCTGGTCGTCCAGTCGTCGAGGAAAACGCCTTCTGACAGCGGCCCGTGATCCACTTCGCCATCCTGCCGCACGGGGTACCCGCCCGCAATGCCCGAAGACGGACAGCCTGTCCGCTCCGAAGGCTAGTGCCCGACCGTTCGCATTCCTACCTCCGGGTACCTTTCGCCGGCCACCGCGTCGGCGGGCACCGCCGCGCGCAACCGGGCCTGCTGCTCGTCGGTGAGCCGCACGTCGGCCGCCGCGACGTTCTCCTCCAGCCAGCGCACCCGCTTGGTGCCCGGGATGGGCAGCACGTCCTCGCCCTGGGCCAGCAGCCAGGCCAGTGCCGCCTGGGCGGGGGTGCAGCCGATCTCCGCGGCCACCTCGCGGACCTCCGCCACGAGCCGGAGGTTGGCCTCGATGTTGCCCTCGGCGAACCTCGGGACACCGGCTCGCCAGTCGTCGGCGGCGAGTTGGTCCCGGCCGGTGATCGCGCCGGTGAGCAGCCCTCGTCCGACCGGCGAGTACGCCACCAGGGCCACCCCCAGTTCCCGGCAGGTGCCCAGCATCTCCCCCTCGACGTCCCGGGTGAACAGGGAGTACTCCATCTGCACCGCCGCGATCGGGTGCACGGCGTGCGCGGCACGCAGGGTGGCCGGGCTGACCTCCGACAGGCCGAGCAGCCGCACCTTGCCGGCCCGGACGAGGTCGGCCATGGCGTCGACCGTCTCCTCGATCGGCGTGGCCGGGTCGCGCCGGTGCAGGTAGTACAGGTCGACGCGGTCCACCCCGAGCCGGTCCAGCGAGGCGTCGCACGCCTCGCGGGCCCAGGCGGCGCTGCTGTCGACGTACATGCCGTCCGCGCCGGCGCGGTTGCCGAACTTGGTGGCCAGGAAGACCTCGTCACGGCGGGCGCGCACCACGGGGGAGAGCAGCCGTTCGTTCGCCCCGAAGCCGTACATGTCGGCGGTGTCGAGGTGGTCGACGCCCAGGTCGAGGGCGCGGTGCAGGGTACGGGTCGACTCGGCGTCGTCGCGGCCACCGTAGCCGTGGCTCATGCCCATGCAGCCCAGCCCGATGGCGGAGACCTCGGGCCCGCCGGCCCCCATCCGTCGGCGGATCATCGCCCCTCCTCGGCCCTGCGATAAATATCGATCTTGTAATCCAGCACCTTCAGGTCCTCCTCCAGTTCGGCCATCCGGGTCAGCACCCGGACTCGGTGCGCCTCGAACAGCGCCCGCCGGGCGCCCAGCGTCCGCTCCCCCAGCCGGGCCAGTTCGGCGTACCGGCGCATGTCGCGCACCGGCATCCCGGTCCGACGCAGCCGGGTGAGCAGGACGAGCCAGTCCAGGTCCGCGTCGCTGTACCGGCGTCGGCCGGCGGAGTCCCGACCCACCGGGGCGACCAGGCCCTCCTGCTCGTACCAGCGCAGGGTGTAGGTGGTCAGGCCGACCCGGGCCGCCGCCTCGCCGACGGACAGGCCTCGTTCCCGCGTAGCGATGTCCACGCCTGCCAGGTTTCCAGTTCGAGTGCGCTCGAAGTCAACCTTGCGCGCGGACGAGTAATTCATCTACCGTTGAGTTCAACAGATGATGAGTTTCTGCGGAGGTGGACGGTGGAGGACGCGATCACGATCCGCGACCTGGTCGTCGACCGCGGTCGACGACGGGTGCTGCACGGCATCGGCTGCGCGGTGCCGCGCGGCTCGGTGACCGGGCTGCTCGGCCCCAGCGGCAGCGGCAAGACGACCCTGATGCGCGCGGTGGTGGGGGTGCAGGTGGTCGGCAGCGGCAGCGTGACCGTGCTGGGCCAGCCGGCCGGAACGGCGGCGCTGCGGCGCCGGGTCGGCTACCTGACCCAGGCGCCCAGCGTCTACGCCGACCTGACCGTGCGGGAGAACGCCCGCTACTTCTCGGCCCTGCACGGCCGGCGGGCGGCCGACGCCGACCGGGCCGTGGCCGACGTCGGGCTGGCCGGGGCGGCCCACCAACTCGTCGGCACCCTCTCCGGCGGGCAGCGCAGCCGCGCCTCGCTGGCCTGTGCCCTGGTCGGCGAGCCGGAGCTGATCGTCCTCGACGAGCCGACCGTCGGGCAGGATCCGGTCCTGCGGGCCGATCTGTGGGCCCGGTTCCACGCGCTCGCCGCAGCCGGCACGACCCTGTTGGTCTCCAGCCACGTGATGGACGAGGCGGCCCGCTGCGACCGGCTGCTGCTGATCCGGCAGGGCCGGCTGGTCGCCGACGACACCCCGGACGCGGTCCGGGCCCGCACCGGCGTCGACGACCTGGAAGAGGCGTTCCTGCGGTTGATCCGCGCGGGCGAGACCCGAGAGGGAGCCACCCCGTGAACCCGAGGATCCTGGCCGTCACCACCGGGCGCATCCTGCGCCAGCTGCGGCACGACCGGCGCACCGTGGCGCTGCTCGTGGTGGTGCCGACCGCGCTGCTCACCCTGCTCTACTTCATGTACGCCGACCAGCCCACCCCACCCGGGCAGCCCTCGTTCTTCGATCGGGTGGCCCTGGTGATGCTCGGCATCTTCCCGTTCATCATCATGTTCCTGGTGACCAGCATCGCCATGCTCCGCGAACGCACCACCGGGACACTGGAACGCCTGCTCACCACCCCACTGGGCAGGCTCGACCTGCTCTTCGGCTACGGCGTCGCGTTCGGCCTGGCCGGCGCCGCGCAGGCGGCGGTCGCCTCGGCCGCGGCGTACGGGCTGCTCGGCCTGGACACCGCCGGCAGCGCCTGGCTGGTCGTCCTGATCGCCGCGGTGAACGCGGTGCTGGCGGTCGCGCTCGGCCTGCTGTGCAGCGCCTTCGCCCGCACCGAGTTCCAGGCGGTGCAGTTCATGCCGGTGGTGGTGCTGCCGCAGTTGCTGCTCTGCGGGCTGTTCGTGCCGCGCGGGCAGATGGCCGGCTGGCTCCAGGCGGTCAGCGACGTGCTGCCCCTGTCGTACGCGGTCGAGGCCCTCCAGCAGGTCGGCGCGCACGCCGAGCCGACCGGCACGATGTGGCGGGACGTGGCGGTCGTGGCCGGCGCGGCCGTGGTGGCCCTGGTGCTGGCCGCGGCGACCCTGCGGCGGCGCAGCGGATGAGTCCCCGACGCACCGGCCGGCGCCCCGGCAACCCGGACACCCGGGAGGCGATCCTCGCCGCGGCCCGCACGGCCTTCGCCGAGCGCGGATTCGACGCGGCCTCCATCCGGGTGATCGCGGCGGCCGCGGGCGTCGATCCGGCGCTGGTGCACCACTACTTCGGCACCAAGGAACAGCTCTTCCGGGCCACCGTCGACATCCCGGTGGACCCGGCGCAGCTGCTCCCCGCCGTGCTCGCGGGGGACGTGGACGGGGTGGGCGAACGGCTGGTCCGCACGTTCCTCACGGTGTGGGACTCGCCGGCCGGCGCGGCGGCGGTGGCCCTGCTGCGCTCGGCGGTCGCCAACGAGTGGACAGCCCGGCTGCTGCGCGAGTTCCTGGTCACCCAGGTGCTCCGCCGGGTGCTCGACCAGTTGGCGGTCGACCCGGCCGAGCTGCCGCTGCGCGGCTCGCTGGTCGCCACCCAGATGATCGGGCTGGCCATGATGCGGTACGTCATCCGGTTGGAGCCGGTCGCCTCCGCCGATCCGGAGGCCCTGGTGACGGCGGTGGCCCCCACGGTGCAGCGCTACCTCACCGGCCAACTCGACCAGGGATCTGCCCGCAGCCGGAGCAGGTGAGGGTCCGTCCGGTCCGGCACGTTGTCCCGACCCTCTACCGTGATGGCGCCGCGGTCCCGTGACCCGTCACGGACCGCCGGACGGTGAGCGTGGCACGCATTGGCGGGAGGCCAGGTTGGGAAGTAGAAGGTTCGCCCCGGTGGCTGTCGCGGTCGTCGCGCTGGTGGGCGTCACGGCGTGCGGCGGCGAGGGCGACGCCCAGCGGGAGTACGTCGACAAGCTCACCCGGGCCGGGTTCACCTCGGTGACGGTCTCCCCGGAGGTGAAGACCTCCCTGCGGAAGAACCGCGAGCGGCGCAACACCGTCGCCTACACCTTCCGGTGGCGCGTCAACACCGACGCCGACCCGGCGACCTGCGAGGTCCTCCTCCGGCACCCGGCGTTCAACGATCGCTCGCTGCGCGGTGACCACTGGAACATCGAGGAGGTCGACGACAAGGACGTCGACGGCTGGGGTGGCAACAGCCCCGATCCCGCGACGGTCGAGCGGCTGCTCCGCGAGCACCGCTACGACTGCTGATCCGGCGAGCAGGACGGCATCGACGCGACAGCCGGGGCCGGACGCGGACCGGTGACCGACGCCGCGGCAGACCGAACTGGCCGCCGGGTCTAGTCGACCGGTGGCCGGGCACCACTGCGGGCGGCCACCGCGTGACGGCAGAGCATCGGGTGCAGCAGCCGGGACAGTTCCGCCACGTCCGCCACCGGCCGGGGAAAGGCCAGCCGGGCGCGCCGGCGGTCGCCCGGCCCGCCGTACGCGACCACCATGCCGTACCGGTCCAGTCGCAGCACGCGCGGCTCGCCGTCGGGCAGGTCGAGCCGTCGACGCAGGTATCCGGTCACCTCGGGGCCGTGGTGATCGGCGAGGTCGGCCAGCAGCGCGGCCTCGACCGGGTGCAGCGGGTCCGGTGCGGCGGCGGCGTACTCCACGGGGTCGACCCGGTGCACGCCGGCGCTCTCCAGCCGGACCTCCACCACCTCGAAGCGGTGCAGCCGGAACCGGGTGCCGACGTCGAGCAGGTCACCGGTCGGGTCGACCGCGGCGAAGTCCGCCGCCGCGGCGTGGGCCGCGGCGCCGGTCAACGGCGCGGCCCAGCCGGACACCCAGGCCCGGCCGAGCGACGGCGCACCGGCCGCCGGGGGCAGGTCCAGCACGTCCAGCACCACGGCCACGTCGTCGGCCGAACCCGGGGCCAGCTCGGCGGCGAGGTCGCTGACCACCGGCACGAGCATCAGCACCCGGCCGTCGGGGTCCGTGGCGTGCCGGACGTGGAACGGCCCGGGCCGGTGAGCGAGGTGCACCAGAGCGGGGAGCCGGCCCGCGACCAGGGTACGAACGATCTCGGCGGGGCTCGGTCCCATCGGACACCTCCAACACAGGTTAGCCTTACCTAAGTCGCACCCTAGAGCACCCGCGCCGAGACGTCCACCGTCACCACCGCGATCCGTGCCGCCCGGTCACCACCGGCACGTCCCGGCGGGCCGGTTCCCGCGCCCGCCTAGCGGGTCTGCTCCAGCCAGGAGGCGTAGAGCAGGGCGTAGACCGACTCCGGGTCGCGGACCAGTTCGTCGTGCGGCCCCCGCTGCACGATCCGGCCCCGATCCACCACGATCACCTCGTCGGCGGCCTGGGCGGTGGAGAGCCGGTGCGCGATGGCCAGGGTCGTCCGGCCCCGGGTCACGGCGTCCAGGGTGCGCTGCAGGCGGACCTCCGTGGCCGGGTCCACGGCACTGGTGGCCTCGTCCAGCACCAGCAGGTCCGGGTCGGCCACGTACGCCCGCGCCAGCGCGACCAGCTGCCGCTCCCCCACGCTCAGCGCCTCGCCCCGCTCGCCGACGGGAGTGTCCAGGCCCGACGGCAGGCCGTCCAGCCAGTCCGCCAGCCCCAGCTCGGTGAAGGCGACGGTGAGCTGGTCGTCGGTCAACTCCGGACGAGCGAAACGGACGTTGTCGCCCACCGTGGCGTCGAAGAGGAAACCGTCCTGCGGCACCATCACCACCCGGGAACGCAGCGAGTCGAACCGGACCCGGTGCAGCGGCACGCCGGAGAGCAGCACCTCGCCCGCGCTCGGGTCCATCAACCGGGTGAGCAGCTTGGCGAAGGTGGTCTTGCCGCTGCCGGTCTCACCGACCACCGCCACCCGGCTCTTCGCCGGGATGTCCAGGGTGACGTCGTGCAGCACCGGTGGGCCGCCCGGATAGGCGAAGGTCACCCCGGCGAACCGGATGTCCAGCGGGCCGGGCGGCAACTCCCGCCCCTGCGCGCCCGGGTCGGCCACGTCGGGGGCGACGTCGAGCACGTCGAGCACCCGACGCCAGCCGGCGATGGCGTTCTGCGCCTCGTTGAGCACCTCGGTGGCGATCTGCACCGGCTGGATGAAGAGCGTGACCAGGAAGAGGAAGGCGGTGAGCTGCCCGATGGACAGGGTGCGGTCAGCGCCCAGGGTGACGCCGACGACCACGACGCCGGCCAGCGCCAGACCGGCCGCCAGCTCCCCCACCGAGCTGCCCATGATGCTGATCCGGATGGCCCGCTGCTGGGCCTTCTGCTGCCCCTCGATGGCGCTGTCCAGCCGCCGGGCGGTGCGCCCCGCGATGCCGTACGCCCGGATCACCGGCGCGCCGACGACGCTCTCGCCGATGGCGCCGAGCAGGGCGCCCATCCGCTGCCGTACCACGCCGTAGGCCGCGCCGAGGCGCTGCTGGAGGACCCGGATGAGCAGCACCGCCGGCGCGAACGCGCCGAGCACCACCAGCGTCAGCTGCCAGGAGTACGCCAGCATCACCGCGGTGGTGACCACGAGCTGGCCGAGGTTGACGATCAGGATCACGCCGCCCCACTGGAGGAACTGGGTGATCTGGTCGACGTCGCTGGTGACCCGGGAGACCAGCGACCCGCGCCGCTCGGACTGCTGGTGCAGCATCGACAGGTCGTGCACGTGCCGGAACGCCCGGGTGCGGACGTTGGCCAGGGCGGTCTCGCTGACCGTGAACAGCCGGCGCATCATCAGGTAGCCGCAGGCGGTGGTCGCCACCAGCACGGCGGCGGTGACGCCGACGACCGTCCAGACCACGCCCAGGTCGAGACCGCCGACGATGCCGTCGTCGATGCCGCGCTGCACCGCCACCGGCACCGCCACGCGCCCGACCATGTAGACCAGGGCCAGCACGAGCGTGCCGGCCAGTCCGGTCCTCAGCTCCGGAGAGAGCGCGAGACCACGGCGCAGGGTCCGCCAGGTCGACTCGGTCTTCTCCGCGTGTTCCACCGCCGCGCTCACCGGTCCACCTCGATTTCCAAACCGGAGGTCAGCGGGGTGACCTCGTCGAAGCCGCGCTGCTGCTCGCGGTCCTGCTCGGCCTGCTCGTACGCGGTGACCAGCTGCGCGTACCCGGGAACGGTGGCCAGCAACCGGCTGTGGGTACCCCGGGCCAGCACCCGCCCCTGCTCCAGGTAGATCACCTCGTCGGCGAGCGCGATGGTGGCCCGGCGGTACGCGACGACCAGGATCGACGCGGCGGCCCGGCCGTCGGTCGGGGCGCGCAACCCGGCCAGGATGGCGGCCTCCACCCGGGGGTCGACCGCGCTCGTCGCGTCGTCGAGCACCAGCAGCCGGGGTCGTCCGGCCAGCGCCCGGGCGAGGGTGAGCCGCTGCCGCTGCCCCCCGGAGAGCGAGGTGCCGCGCTCACCGACCATGGTGTCCAACCCTTCGGGAAGCGCGGCGACGAAGCCGTCCGCCTCGGCCAGCCGCAGCGCCGCCCACACGTCGTCGTCGCCGATGCCGGGACGGTCGAGGGTGATGTTGGCCCGGATCGTGTCGTCGAAGACGAAGGGCACCTGGGCGACCAGGGCGGCGTTCGAGGCGAGGGCGTCGGCGCGCAACTCGCGGACGTCGACGCCGTCCAGGGTGACCGTGCCGGCGCGCGGGTCGACCAGGCGTACCGCCAGGGCGGCGACGGTCGACTTGCCGGCGCCGGTCGGGCCGACCAGGGCGACCGTCTTTCCGGCCGGAACGGTGAAGGAGACCTCGCCGAGTACCTCGACGCCGGGCAGGTGCGCCTCGGCCGGCTCGTAGCCGAAGTGCACGTCGTGGAAGGCGAGCGTGGCCGGTGTCGGGTTCGTCGGGTCGAGGCGACGGTCGCCGTACGGCATCTCGCCGGTGGCGTCCAGGACCCGGCGGACCCGGTCCCAGCCGGCGACGCTGCGCGGCAGTTCGGCCAGCACCCAGCCGATGGCGCGTACCGGGAAGGCCAGCACGGTGAACAGGAAGGCGACGCTGACCAGCTCGGTGACGTTGATCGCGCCGGAGCGCAGCCGGAACGCCCCGACCACCAGCACGGCCAGGGTGCCGAGGCTGGGCAGGGCCTCCAGCATCGGGTCGAAGACACCCCGCAGTCGGCCGACGGAGATCAGCGCGTCGCGCAGCTCCGCGGCGCGGGCCGCGAACCGGGCGGTCTCGTGGGCCTCCCGGCCCATCGTCTTGACCACCAGGGCGCCGTCGAAGCTCTCGTGGGCGATGCCACTGACCTCGGCCCGCAGCCGCTGCGCCCGGGCCTGCCGGGGCGCCATCCGTCGGGAGTAGACCACGTTGAGCGCGAAGAGCGCCGGGAAGACCGCGAGGCCGACCAGCGCGAGCGGCCAGTCGGTGACGAAGAGCGAGACGATCGCGCCGACCAGCATCACCAGGGTGCCCACCGCGAAGGGCAGCGGGGCGATGGGGTACCAGGCGGCCTCCACATCGGAGTTGGCGTTGGACAGCAGCGTGCCGGTGGCGTTGCGCTGGTGCCAGGCCAGCGGCAGGTCGAGGTAGCGGCGGGTGACCCGGCGGCGGTAGGCGGCCTGGAGACGGAACTGCATGTAGCCGGCGCCGAGGCGGCGGCCGAAGATGCCGACCACCCGCAGCACGCTCATGCCGAACAGCGCCGCCGCGGCCAGGGCGAGCGCGCCGACCGGGACGGACCCGCGGGCGATCGCCGGCACCACCACCTCGCCGACCACCGCGCCCACGACGTACGCGCTGGCGACCACCATGAGGCCGAAGAGCACGCTACCCGTCACAGCCACCGCGAAGATGCGTGGTTGTTCCCGGATCGCCCGGCCGAGGACCCACAGACCCCGCCCGATGACGTCCCGACTCGTTCCGCTCGCCACGCTCTCCCCCGCCGTAAGCCGCCTTCTGTCCCCTCATCCTTACCGGTCGGGGCCAGCCCCGCCGACCGCATGCGGTATGTCCGCCGTCACGTGTGCCGGCGGCTGCCGGTCGGCCGCCGCCAGCGAGCCCACCGCGCCGGATACCGCCGGCGGGCCTACCATCTCCCTCATGCCGCGGTACGCCCGACCGGAGCGCGAGGCGCTCGCCGACCTGATGCTGGAGTGCGGCCCGGACGCGCCGACGGTCAACGACGGGTGGACGACCCGCGACCTGGCCGCGCACCTGGTGCTGCGCGAGCGCAGACCGGACGCCGCCGGCGGCATCCTGCTGCCGCCGTTGCGCGGGTACGCCGAGCGGGTACGCCTGCGGATCGCCGCGCGGCCCTGGCCGGAACTGGTCGGACAGGTCCGTCGGCCGCCGGTGTGGAGCCCGCTGAGCAACCCGCTCACCGACGAGCTGGCCAACACCCTGGAGTTCTTCGTCCACCACGAGGACGTCCGCCGAGCCCGGCCGGGGTGGCAGCCCCGCGACCTGCCGGCCGGCCTGCAGGGCCGGTTGTGGCAGCGGGTCGCCCTGCTGGCCCGCGCGGCGCTGCGCCGGTTCCCGGCGGACCTGCTGGTGCAGGCCCCCGGGCACGGGGAGGTGGCCGTGGGCCGGGGCGGCGACCGCCTCCGGCTGGTGGGGGGCCCGGGCGAGCTGGCGTTGTTCCTCTCCGGACGGCAGCGGGTGGCGCGGGTTCAGGTCGACGGCCCGCCGGCCGGCGCGGAGAGACTCCGCACCGCCGCCCTCGGCCTCTGACCGAACGCGCGACCGGCTGGTCCACCCCCGAGCGCCGGTGCGCCTGTCTGGTCCCGGACGACGCCCGGGCAGCGGCGCGACGGCAGCGGGCCTCCGCGCCGTCCATGTCCCGCTCGACCGGGCGGGACGGACGACCCGCCCGCCGGTACCGCCGGGAGGCCGCCGGACAGGAGTACGGGAACGGGCCTTTCCGAGATCAGGCGTCGAGCAGGCCCATCCCGGGGGCACCGATCGTGACCGTGACGACACGAAGCGGCATGGACTTCGGGAATCCGGGCACCGCCATGTGCGCAATCGGTCACTGTCGATGCGCCGGGCGTCCGTACACACTGGATTCTCGCCGATGCATTTCCCGCACCTGCTGCGCACCGGCCCCACCGGGTCGGCCGGACAGGGGGCCATCATGCTCAGCACCGCCATGTCGGCACTGCACGAGCCTCCCTTCGTCGCGGCCCGACATCCCGGCACCGACGAGGTGGCGGCCCAGAGCCTGGCCTGGGCCGGACGCCTCGGCCTGGTCGACGCCGGGCCCCGGCAGCGCCGACTGGGCCGGGCCGCCGCG
The DNA here is from genome assembly GCF_004348595.1 of Micromonospora sp. KC723. Classification (GTDB taxonomy): domain Bacteria; phylum Actinomycetota; class Actinomycetes; order Mycobacteriales; family Micromonosporaceae; genus Micromonospora. The sequence continues at coordinate 16,144 of NZ_SMKD01000024.1, read as the reverse complement.
GCCGAACTCGCCGGCCGGACCTGCCCGGCGGCCCCCCTCGACCGGCTCCGGCTGCTCACCGACCTGATCACCTGGCTGTTCGTGATGGACGACGCGTGCGACGAGGACGGTCTCGGCACGGAGGCGGCCCGGCTCGCGCCGGTCGTCGCCGCCCTGCTGGACGTCCTCGACCGGATCGGCGGGCCGGACGAGGAGACGCGGGGGGCCGCCGGCCCGCTCGGGTCGGCCCTGGCCGACATCTGCCGACGGGTCCGCGACCAGCACCGGCCGGCCCTGCTGCTGCGGCTGGTCAGCCAGCTGCGGGAGTACCTGCTCGCGCTGCTCTGGGAGGCCGCGAACCGGGAACGCCGGCGGGTGCCGGGGCTGACTGAGTACGTGCAGATGCGGCGGCACACCGGTGGCGCCCGCCCCAGCCTCACCCTGACCGATCTGGCGTACGACGGTCAGCCCGGGGTGGGGCGGCGCAGCGCGCCGGAGGTGCTCGCCCTGGACGACCTCACCACCGACCTGGTCTGCTGGTGCAACGACCTGTTCTCGCACCGCAAGGAGCGGCGGGCGGAGTCCGACGCGCAGAACCTGGTCACCGTGCTCGCGGCGCAGGCCGGGCTGGACGGCGACAGCGCCTTCCGGGTCGCGGCGGACCGGTTCAACGAGGGGTTGGCCCGATACCTGGCCCGGGACAGCGCGCTGGCCGCCGACCCGGCGCTGGCGTCCTTCCTCGCCGCCCGGCGGGCCTGGATCCGGGCCACCTACGACTGGTCGTTGCGGGCGGACCGGTACGCCTGATCCCCGGTGCCCGGTCAGGGCACCCGGCAGCCTCACAGTTTCAGGGCTAGCCGACCCCCGGGTACAGGCAATACTCTTCGGTAACCGCAAAGCGGCGTGACCCTTGTCACGTCTTACACCCCCTGAAGGCGGCTACAGCGATGTCTCTCGATGTACCGTACCGTTCCATCCCCGACATGTTCCTCAAGCGCGTGGCCGCGACACCGGACCGCCACGCTTTCGCCCACCCCAACGCGGATGACTCCGGGCCGGTGTGGCTCACCTGGGAACAGGTCGGACAGCGGGCCAAGGCGGTCGCCGCCGGCCTGCACGGCCTCGGCGTCGGCCTGGAGGATCCCGTGGCGATCCTGGCCAACACCCGGCTGGACTGGGTGATCGCCGACTTCGGCATCATGTGCGCCGGCGGCGCCACCACCACGGTGTACCCGACCACCGAACCGGGGGACGCGGCGTACATCATGGCCGACTCAAGGTCCCGGGTGCTGTTCGCCGAGAACCCGGCCCAGGCCGCGAAGATCGCGGGCGCGGACCTGCCGGCGCTGACCCACGTGGTCCTGTTCGACGGGGTGCCCGACCCGGCCGCCGCCGTACCCCAACTCACCCTGGCCGAGCTCGAACAGCGGGGCCGGCAGTCCCTCGCGGCGGACCCGGGCCTGATCGAGCGGCTGGTGGCCCCGATCGGGCCGGATCACCTGGCCACCCTGATCTACACCTCCGGCACCACGGGCCAACCCAAGGGCGTCGAGCTGCTGCACGGCGGCTGGTGCTGGGAGGGCGTGGCACAGTCCGACGTCGGCCTGCTGCGCGAGGACGACCTGCAGTACCTCTGGCTGCCGCTGTCCCACTCGTTCGGCAAGACGCTGCTGTGCGGGGCGACCCACGTCGGCCTGCCCACCTACGTCGACGGCCGGGTGGAGAAGCTGGTCGACATGCTGAGCGTCGTCCGGCCCACGCTGATGTGCGGCGCTCCCCGGGTCTTCGAGAAGGTCTACAACAAGGCGGTCACCACGGCCCGGGACGCCGGTGGCGCCAAGGCCAAGATCTTCGCCTGGGCTGTCGCGGTCGGCAAGGAGAAGGTCGCCCTGGAGCAGGCCGGCAAGCCGGTCCCGATTGGGCTGAGGCTGAAGTACGCGCTGGCCGAGAAGCTGGTGTTCAGCAAGCTCCAGGCCCGCCTCGGCGGGCGGATCCGGGTACTGGTCTCCGGCGCCGCGCCGCTGAGCCCGGAGATCGCCACCTTCTTCGCCGCCGCCAACCTGCCCATCTCCGAGGGGTACGGCCTCACCGAGACCAGTGCCGGGGCCTTCGTCGCCCGGCCCCACGCCAACCGGATCGGCACCGTCGGCCAGGCGCTGGGCGACCTGGAGTGCCGGATCGACACCGACGGGGAGATCCTGCTGCGGGGCGGGCCGGTGATGCGCGGCTACCACAACCTGCCCGAGGAAACCGCCGCCGCGTTCACCGAGGACGGTTTCTTCCGCACCGGTGACATCGGAAGCCTCGACGACGACGGTTACCTGCGCATCACCGATCGAAAGAAGGACCTGGTCAAGACCTCTGGCGGCAAGTACATCGCGCCGTCGCACATCGAGGGCATGTTCAAGGCGGTCTGCCCGTACACCTCGCAGGCGGTCGTGATCGGGCAGGCCCGCAACTACTGCACCATGCTGGTCACGCTGGACCCGGACGCGATCAGGGGCTGGGCGGCGGGCGGCCCGCTGGAGGGCCGCGACTACACCGACATCGTCACCTCCCCACAGGCGCAGGCCATGGTCGAGGAGTACGTCGCCCAGCTCAACGCGCGGCTCAACCGGTGGGAGACGATCAAGAAGGTCACCATCCTGCCGCGCGACCTGACCATCGAGCACGGCGAGATCACCCCGTCGTTGAAGATCAAGCGGCGGGGTGTGGAGAGCAACTTCGCCGCCGAGATCGACAAGATGTACGAGGGCACGCTGGCCGGGATCTGACCGGACAGGGGTGGCCGTGCCCACGGCTCGGGGCACGGCCACCCACGCCCGCCGGTCGCCGGTCGCCGGTCGGGCGGTACGGCGCTCCCGCTCACAGGTGCCGCCCGCGCCAGCGGGTGTGCTCCGCCTCAATGGCACGCTCCTCCTCCAGCGCCACCCGCCGGACCTCGCGGCGCAACCCGCCGTCGGTCAGGGTCTGCGTGACGACCGTGGCGACGCAGACCACCGCCACCACCGCCAGTGCCACCAGTTCCGGCAGACCCGCCCCGACCGGGGCGAGCACGGCGAGCAGCAGCACGGCCACGAGCGGCGGCCACCGGACCACGCGCAACGCCCGCAGCCCGCACGCGACGAGACTGAGCAGATAGAGGCCCACGCCACCCCAGAGCACCACGATCCAGAACCACCCCAGCGGCGGCCCCCAGGCCGGTGCGCCCGGCGCTGCCGCCTCGGCCAGCAGGTCCTCCAGGCCGAGGGAGAGGAAGATGACGCCGGCGATCATCGGCAGGTGCAGGTAGGTGTACGCGTCCCGGGCGAGCCGGCGCCGGGCGGTCGGCTCGCGGGTCCGGTGCAGTGTCTGCTCGACCGCCAGGGCCAGGGTGTCGAAGTACGCCCACCACAGCGCGGCGGCCACCGCGACGCCGAGCAGCGCGGCGGCCACCACCGGCCAGGTGAGCGGCAGCTCGGTGACGAACTTGGGGCCGAACCCCAGCGCGATGATCGACTCGCCGAGCGCGACCAGCAGGATCAGGGCGTGCCGGTCCGCCCAGTGCCCGGCGGAGACCACCGTCCAGTACGCCCGGCCGAGCGTGACGCCCCCGACGTACTCGATGGACAGGGCCAGCAACCAGATGCCCAGCCGGATCCACCCCTGGGTGGATCCGTCGGCGACCCGCGGCGGCACCAGCGCGGCGACGACCAGCAGTCCGGTGGAGACCACCGGCAGTACGGCGAGCAGCGCCCACCGGCGCAGCCGGGTCCTGTCGGCACGGTGCGTCCAGCCGAGGACGCCGAGCTGCGCGGCGCGGACCACGAAGTAGCAGCCGGCGAAGAAGAGCGGGCCGTTGACGCCGCCGGGCCCGTCGCGGAACGCCCCGGGCATGCTCAGCGCGAGCAGGAAGGTGGCGGCGGCGGTGACGAAGCCGATCACCGGCATGACGCCCTGGTCGGCGCGGACCGCGTTGCCGAGTCCGGCGAAGCCGGTCCAGCACCACCAGAGCAACGCCAGCACCAGCAGGGCGCCGAACAGGTTGGGCACGGTCGCCAGGCTCGACGTCAGGTTGGTGACGGTGAGGAACGCGAAGACGAAGACCAGGTCGTAGAAGAGTTCCAGTCGGCTGGTGCGGGAGCCGGGCGCACCGGGTCGCACCCCGCCCGTCCCCCTCCGGCGTCCGCCCTGCACACCGGCAGTCTCCCAGCGGCGCGGCCGGTCCGTCGCCGATCGGCGACGGACCCGTCGGACGTGGTGGTGGTGGCACCGCCGGGTCGGGTGGCGGGCAGGTGGCCGCCAGGGCCGACCCGGCAGCCTCAGGCGATGACCGTGGCCTCCCGCCACTGCCGCCGGGCCGAGCGGTCCAGGTCGTAGCGGACCGCCGCGAGCCGACTCACGGCCTCCACCAGCTCGGCGGCGGGCAGGGTGAAGGGCAACCGAAGGAAGCGCTCCAGGGTGCCGTCCAGGCCGAACCGGGGGCCGGGTGCCAGCCGTACGCCGACATCCTCGGCGGCGCGGGCCAGCGCGCTGGAGATCGGGCCGTCCAGCTCGGCCCAGAGGGTGACCCCGCCCGGCGGCACGGTCACCCGCCAGTCGGGCAGTCGTGCGTCGAGCGCGTCGAGCAGGGCGTCGCGCTGGGCGGCGAGCTGGGCCCGGCGGGCGGCGACGATGGCCGGGGCGTCGGCGAGCAGGTGCACCGCCACGAGCTGGTCCAGTACCGGACTGGCCATGTCGACGCCGACCCGGGCGGCGGCGAGCCGCTGGACCTGCGGAGCGCTGGCCCGCACCCAACCGATCCGCAGCCCGCCCCAGAACGGCTTGCTCATCCCGCCGATGCTGATCACCCGGCTGTGCCGGTCGTACGCGGCGACCGGCGGTGGCATCGGGGTGCCGTCCAGCGGCAGGTCCACGAAGGACTCGTCGACCACCAGGTCGGTGCCGGCGGCGTGCGCCGCGGCGACGGTCTGCTCCCGCAGGTCGGCCGGCATCAGGTGGCCGGTCGGGTTCTGGAAGTCGGGGATCAGGTAGGCCAGCTTGGGGCGGGTCTGGCGGATGCTGCCCAGCAGCAGGTCCGGATCCCAGCCGAGGCCGTCGGCGGCCAGGCCGTGGGTGGCGATCCGGGCGCGGCGAGCGGCGAACGCGGCCAGCGCGTTGGGGTAGGTGGGCGACTCCACCAGCACGCTGCCCCCGGGGGCCAGCGCCAGGCGCAGCACGAGGTCCAGCGCGTGCTGAGTGCCGCTGGTGACCATGATCTGCTCGGCGCTGGTGGGCAGCCCCCGATCGGTGTACGAGCGGGCGACCGCCTCGCGCAGCTCGATGATCCCGGTCGGGTGGTAGCCGGCGCCGTTCAGGTACCGGGGCAGGTCCTCGGTGGCGGCCCGGGCGGCGGGGACGAGCTGCGGCGGGGCGGCCAGCGCGGCGACCCCGAGGTCGATCATGTCCTGGTCGTCGAGCGGCGTCCACAGCCCGGTGCTGGCGACCCGGTGGGTGCCGGGCAGCATCGTCCAGCTTCCCGCGCCGCGCCGGCTGGCGAGGTGGCCGGTCTCGCGGAGTTGCCGGTAGGCGGCGGTGACCGTGGTCCGGCTGATCCGCAGCGCCTCGGCCAGTTCCCGCTCGGCGGGCAGGCGTACCCCCAGCGGGAGCCGGCCGTCGGCGAGCAGACCGCGAACGGCGGCCGCGAGAGCGGCGTAGTCCGGGCTTCTGCGGCGGCCGGGCAGGGCATGCCAATGCCCCAGCAACCGGGCCAGTTGGGCTCCCCGGACCTGGCTGGTCATAGCCACCTCCCCCGAATTGGTTCTTCTCTAACACTAATTGGCCACTAGGTTGGCATGCATGGCGCTGATTGGCAATCTCCGATCCCGACCGGTACGACGACTGGCCCAGCTCTACGCCGGCCTGGTCCTCTACGGCGTCAGCATGGCGTTGATGATCCGCTCCGGACTCGGGCTGAACCCGTGGGACGTCTTCCACCAGGGCCTGTCCCGGCAGACCGGGATCTCCGTGGGCACGGCGAGCATCCTGGTCGGTGCGACGGTGCTGCTGCTGTGGATCCCGCTGCGGCAGCGGCCCGGCCTCGGCACGCTCAGCAACGTGGTGGTGATCGGACTGGCCGTCGACGCCACCGTGGCCCTCCTCCCGGCCGACCTGCCACTGCCGGCCCGGGTCGTGCTGGTGGTCACCGGCATCGTCGCCAACGGCGCCGCCACCGGCCTCTATCTCGGTGCCGACCTCGGCCCCGGCCCCCGTGACGGGTTGATGACCGGGCTGGTCGCCCGGCGTCCCGGCTGGTCGGTCCGGCTGGTCCGCACCGCCATCGAGGTGGTCGTGCTGGCCTCCGGCGTCCTGCTCGGCGGCACCGTGGGCCTGGGAACGGTGGCGTACGCGCTGGCGATCGGCCCGTTGACCCAGCTGTTCATCCCCCTCTTCGCCGTCAGTCACCGGACCGCTCCGGAAACGAACCTCACCATCTCGGCCCTGACCTGCGCAGACGCGCCCACCGCAAAGTAGGTGTTTCCTCCGGCGACACCGCCGGGCATCATTCCTGCATGGCGGTGGACGCATGGCGGTGGACGGACGCCTGGATCTTCGTGTCACTGGTGATCGCGAGCGGCGCGGGGCGGCACCGCCGCGCCGCGGACTCCCGGCGCCCGGAGGGCGTTCGGCTCGCTGACGTCCTCTCCACAGCCGACCACCTCAACCAGAACATCCCCGACCGGGAGGACGTCGAGACAGCGGTCCGCCGGCTGGTCGGTGCCGGGCTGGTCAGCGTGAGCGACGGCTGGTTTCGGATCACCCCGGAGGGGGAGCGGCTCTGGCGGACGAGGCCGAGCGCCGGCGTCGGGACCACGGTGGACACCGTGCAGGGGGTGCTGGCCCGCCGGCACGCCACGCCCGGCGACGCGGAGTGGCACCTGCCGGAGGAGGAGCACGCCGCGGCGGTACAGGAGTACCTCGTCCGGTCGATCCCCGCGCCGCGCCGCTCACCCGAGGGCCAGTCCGGCCGCTGAGGCGGCCCGACCGGCCCGGGCGGGGCCGGACGCAGCGGTGCCCCGGCGTCAGCGGACGGGATGCCCGGCGACCCGCAACGCGTCCTTCACCTCACCCACGGTCAGCTCGCCGAAGTGGAAGACACTGGCGGCGAGCACCGCGTCCGCGCCCGCACCGACCGCGGGCGGGAAGTGGGACACCTCGCCGGCGCCTCCGCTGGCGATCACCGGCACGTCGACCACCGCGCGGACCGCCCGGATCAGCGCCAGGTCGAACCCGGCCTTGGTGCCGTCGGCGTCCATCGAGTTCAGCAGGATCTCTCCCGCGCCCAGTTCGGCGCCGCGGGCGGCCCACTCGACGGCGTCCAGGCCGGTGCCGCGCCGGCCGCCGTGCGTGGTGACCTCGAAGCCGCTCGCGGTGGTGCCGGCGGGCGCCCGCCGTACGTCCAGCGAGAGCACCAGCACCTGCCGGCCGAACCGGTCGGCGATCTCGGCGATCAGCTCCGGCCGGGCGATCGCGGCGGTGTTCACCCCGACCTTGTCGGCGCCGGCGCGCAACAGCGTGTCGACGTCGGCCACCTGCCGGACGCCGCCGCCGACGGTGAGCGGGATGAAGACCGACTCCGCCGTGCGCCGGACCACGTCGAGGGTGGTGCCCCGGTCGCTGGCGGAGGCGGTGACGTCGAGGAAGGTCAACTCGTCGGCGCCGGCCCGGTCGTACGCCGCGGCCAGTTCCACCGGGTCGCCGGCGTCGCGCAGGTCGAGGAAGTTGACCCCCTTGACCACCCGACCGGCGTCCACGTCCAGACACGGGATCACGCGTACCGCCACCGTCATGCCGCGAGCCTATCCAACCGGTACGGCGCGGCGGCCGACCCGACCGGGCCGACCGCCGGGAAGGAGTTCCGGGTCACACCCGGACGAGCATCTTGCCCAGGTTCTCGCCGCGCAGCATGCCGAGGAACGCGTCGGGGGCGTTCTCGATGCCCTCGACGACCGTCTCGTCGTGCGAGAGCCTGCCGTCGCGCAGCCAGCCGGCCACGTCCGCGACGAACCGGTCGCGCAGGTGGCCGTGGTCGCCGACGAGGAAGCCACGCAGGGTGAGCCGCTTGCCGATGACCTGTGCCAGGTTGCGCGGGGCGGCCGGTGGCTCGGTCGAGTTGTACTGCGCGATCATGCCGCAGATGGCGGCCCGCCCGTGCGGGTTCATCGCGCCGATGGCGGCCTCCAGGTGCTCGCCGCCGACGTTGTCGAAGTAGACGTCGACCCCGTCCGGGGCGGCAGCCCCGAGCAGGTCCCGTACCGGACCGTCGTGGTAGTCGAAGGCGGCGTCGAAGCCGAGCGCCCTCAGCCGCTCGACCTTGGCCGGCGAGCCGGCGCTGCCGACCACCCGGGCGGCGCCGGAGAGCTTGGCGATCTGGCCGACCATGCTGCCCACCGCGCCGGCGGCGCCGGAGACGAAGACCGTCTCGCCCGGCTTCATCGCGGCGACCTCGAGCAGCCCGGCGTACGCGGTGAGGCCGGTCATGCCGAGCACGCCGAGGTAGGCGGTGAGCGGGGCGACGGTCGGGTCGACCGGGCGGGCGGCGCGCGCCTCGACCAGGGCGTACTCGCGCCAGCCCAGGCCGTGCAGGACGGTGTCGCCGACCGTGATGCCGTCGGCCTCGCTGGCCACGACCTCGCCGACCGCGCCGCCGTCGAGCGGGGCGTCGAGCGCGAACGGCGGCACGTACGACTTGACGTCGTCCATCCGGCCCCGCATGTACGGGTCGACCGACATGTACTGGTTGCGGACCACGATCTGGCCCGGACCGGGGGTCGGCACCTCGGTCTCGACGAGGCGGAAGTTGTCGGCGGTGGGCCAGCCCTGCGGGCGGAAGGCCAGGTGGATCTCACGGTTGGTGCTCATGAAGGTTTTCCTCTCGTACGCGGTCGTCGTCGGGGGTGACGCTCAGGCCGACGCGGCCTCGCGGACGGTGAGCGCGACGTCGATGTTGCCGCGGGTCGCGTTGGAGTACGGGCAGACCTGGTGGGCGGCCTCGACGAGCTGCTCGGCGGCGGCCCGCTCCAGGGCGGGCAGGTCCACCACGAGGGCGACGGTCAGCCCGAAGCCGCCGCTGCCGTTCGGGCCGATGCCCACCTCCGCCTCGACGACCGAGCCGGAAACGTCGGCCCTGGCCTTGCGGGCCACGGTGCGCAGCGCGGAGTGGAAGCAGGCGGCGTAGCCGGCGGCGAAGAGCTGCTCGGGGTTGGCCGCGTCGCCCGCGCCGCCCATCTCCTTCGGGATCGCCAGGTCCAGGTCGAGGGTGCCGTCGGAGGTGCGGACGTGGCCGTTGCGGCCGTCACCGGTGGCGCGGGCGGAGGCGGTGTAGAGCACCTGCACGGGGATCACTGCTCCTTCTGTCGGTGGATCGTCTCGGTGACCCGGGTGAGGCTGTCGCGCAGGGCGACCAACTCGGCCTGGGTGAGGCCGGTGGCGCGGGCGACCCGCGCCGGCACCTCGCCGATCCGCTGCCGCAGGGCCGCACCGTCGGCGGTCAGCCCCACCTCCACCCGCCGCTCGTCGCGCGCGGATCGGGACCGGACCACCAGGCCGGCGACTTCCAGCCGCTTGAGCAGCGGGGAGAGCGTGCCGGAGTCCAGCCGCAGCGCGGCGCCGAGTTCGGAGACGGTGGGGGCGTCGTCGCCGCGTTCCCAGAGCACCAGCAGCACCAGGTACTGCGGGTAGGTCAGGCCGAACTCGTCGAGGATGGGCCGGTAGACGTCGGTGAGGGCGCGGGACGCGGCATAGAGCGCGAAGCACACCTGTCGACGCAGCACCAGATCATCGGTCACGCCCCAAACAGTAGTGCCAAATTAAGTTGTGCACTACTTATCCGGTCGCGATGTGACAGCCCCCACCCCGAGCGGCCCCGCTCACCGCTGGCCCAGGTACGCCTCCAGCTCCACCTCGACCAGCAGGTCCGGATCGATCAGCCCGGCCACCACCACCATCGTCGCCGCCGGACGCACCGAGCCGAAGACAGCGTGGTGCGCCCGACCCGCCTCGTCGGCGTGGCTCCGGTCGGTGACGTACATCCGGGTCCGGATGACGTCCGCCGCCGACGCGCCCACCTCGGCCAGCGCGGCCAGGCCGATCCGCAACGCCTGGACGGTCTGCGCCGCCGCGTCCCCGACGTGCGCCACCACACCGTCGACCGTCGACGTGCAGCCGGCCGTCCAGGCCCGGTCCCCGGCCCGCACCACCCGGGAGTAGCCGTACCGCGCCTCCCAGGGGCCACTTGAACCCAGCCGGGTGACGACCGCCGACTCCGGCCCAGCCGGGCTCACCCGGCGGCCCGAAGCGTCTCCAGCGCCTCGGCGACCGTGAACGCCCCGGCGTAGAGCGCCTTGCCGGTGATCACACCCTCCACTCCCACCGGCTCCAGGGTGGCCAACGCCCGCAGGTCGTCCAGGGTCGAGACACCACCGGAGGCGATCACCGGGGCGTCGGTGCGGGCACAGACCTCGCGCAGCAGCTCCAGGTTCGGCCCACGCATGGTGCCGTCCTTGGTGATGTCGGTCACCACGTACCGGGACGCGCCGGCCTTGTCCAGCCGCTCCAGCACCTCCCACAGGTCACCGCCGTCGCGGGTCCAGCCCCGGGCCGACAGGGTACGGCCCCGCACGTCCAGCCCGATCGCGACGCGGTCGCCGTACTCCCCGCAGATCCGGTCACACCACGGCGGGTCCTCCAGCGCGGCGGTGCCGATGTTGACCCGGGCGGCGCCGGTGCCCAGGGCGGCGCTCAGCGACTCGTCGTCCCGGATGCCGCCGGAGAGCTCGACCTTCACGTCGAGCTGGCGGACCACCTCGGCGAGCAGGTGCGCGTTGGAGCCCCGACCGAACGCGGCGTCGAGGTCCACCAGATGGATCCACTCGGCACCGTCGGACTGCCAGGCCAGCGCGGCCTCCAGGGGGTCGCCGTACGCGGTCTCGCTACCGGCGGCGCCCTGCACGAGCCGGACGGCCTGGCCGTCGGCGACGTCCACGGCGGGCAACAGGGTGAGGCTCAACTTCTCTTCTCCTCGGTCAGATCCGACGGTCCAGCGCGATCACCACAACCGCGGGCAGGACCAGCAGCAACAGGACGACCAGGACCAGCCGGAGCGCCGGGTCGTCGACGAACATCCAGACACCGAACAGCGCGGCCAGGCTCAGCCCGACGATCGCCGCCCGCTCTCCGCGGGTACGCCGGGCCAGCCGCCCGGTCCGGCCCCGCCGCCACTGCGGCGTGAGCCGGCGGACCAGGGCCCGGCGGCGCTCCCGGCGGGCCAGCCTGCGCTGGCGGACCACGCGTTCCCGGGCGGTCCGGGCCTCCCGTTCGGCGCGCCGCCGGGCCCGCTCCCTGCTCACCGGCCGGCCGCCCGCGCGGACAGCCGGACCACCGGCTCAGTCAACCGTGGCCAGCCAGTTGCGCAGCAGCGCGGCGCCGCTGTCGGCGGACTTCTCCGGGTGGAACTGGGCCGCCGACAGCGGACCGCGCTCCACGACGGCGACGAAGTCCGCCCCGTGGTGGGCCGTGGTCACCGTCGCGCCGGCGGCGACCAGGCCAGCCACGTCGGTCACCCCGTACGAGTGGACGAAGTAGAACCGGCTGCCGGCCGGCAACCCGGCGAGGAGCACCGAACCGGCCGGCGCGTCGACGGTGTTCCAGCCCATGTGCGGCAGCCGTCGGGCGGGCAGCTTCCTGACCCCGCCGGGCAGCAGACCCAGGCCCTTGGTGACCACCCCGTGCTCGTCGCCGTGCTCGAAGAGCACCTGCATGCCGACACAGATGCCCAGCACCGGCCGGCCGGCGGCGACCCGGTCGGCGATGACCGCCCCGGCCCCGAGCGCCTCGATCCCCGCCATGCAGGCGGCGAACGCGCCCACGCCCGGCACCACCAGGCCGTCCGCCCCGGCGGCGGCGGCCAGGTCGGCGGTGACGGTCACGTCCGCGCCGGCGCGCTCCAGCGCCCGCTCGGCCGACCGCAGGTTGCCCGAACCGTAGTCGAGCACCACGATCCGCTTGCCCATCAGCCCTCCCCCGGTAGCAGCCAGAGCAGCCCGGCGACGGTGGCCAGCGCGGCGAGCAGCCCGGTGACCACCACCGCGCCCCGCGGCGCGCCCTGCCGGAGCAACGACCACGTCCCGCCGACCAGCACCCCGGCCAGGATCAACAGCAGGGTCGGCAACACCGCGCCCATCAGCGCCGGCCTCCGGTCCCGGCCGCCGGGCCGATCCACGCGCCCGTCACAGCGCCCCCTTCGTGCTGGGCACCACACCCGCGTTGCGCGGGTCCAGCGCGGTGGCCTCCCGCAGCGCCCGGGAGACCGCCTTGAACTGGGCCTCCACCACGTGGTGGGCGTCCGGGTGGCCGCCCGGCCGGGCGGCGCGCAGCACGTCCACGTGCAGGGTGATCCGGGCCGCCTGGCCGAAGGACTCCCAGATGTGCCGGGTCATGCTGGTCGGGTAGACCGGGCCGATGTACGGCGCCAGGGCCGGCTCGTCGTGCACCACGTACGGCCGGCCGGACAGGTCGACCGCCGCCCGGACCAGCACCTCGTCCATCGGGACGGTGGCCGAGCCGTACCGGCGGATGCCGGCCTTGTCGCCCAGCGCCTGGTCGAACGCGGCGCCCAGGGCGAGCGCGGTGTCCTCCATCGTGTGGTGGGCGTCGATCTCCAGGTCGCCGACGGTACGCACGGTGAGGTCGAAGCCGCCGTGCCGGGCGATCTGGTGCAGCATGTGGTCGTAGAAGCCGACGCCGGTGCTGATTTCGGCCCTGCCGGCGCCGTCGAGGTCCAGCTCGACCCGGACGTTGGTCTCCTTGGTGATCCGCTCCACCCGGGCGGTGCGACTCATTGCTTACCTTTCGGTCGCGGCTGCGGGACCCGCGAGCTCACTCCTCGCGCTCCCACTAGAGCTTCTTCATTGCGGACAGGAAGGCGTCGGTCTCGGCCGGGGTGCCGGCGGTGACCCGCAACCAGCCGGGCAGGCCGACGTCACGGACCAGGACCCCCGCGTCGAGCAGGGTGCGCCAGGCGGCGGACTGGTCGCCACCCACCTCGAACAGCACGAAGTTGGCGTCGCTGTCGGCCACCCGGTACCCCAGGGCGCGCAGCTCGGTGACGATCCGGTCGCGCTGCGCCATGATCGCCTCGACGGTGCCGAGCAGCGCGTCGCGGTGCGCCAGCACCGCCCGGGCGGCGGCCTGGGTCAGCGCCGAGAGGTGGTACGGCAGCCGCACGAGCTGCACCGCCGCCACCACCGCCGGGTCGGCGGCCAGGTAACCCAGCCGCCCACCGGCGAAACCGAACGCCTTGCTCATGGTGCGGGTGACCACCAGCCGCGGGTGCCCCGGCAGCATCGCCAGGGCGCTGGTCGTGCCCGGCCGGGCGAACTCGGCGTACGCCTCGTCGACCACCACCATGCCGCGCGCGACGTCGAGCACCGCGGCGACCACGGCCGGGTCCAGGGCGGTGCCGGTGGGGTTGTTCGGCGAGCAGAGGAAGACCACGTCGGGGCCGTGTTCCCGGACCTGGGCGACCGCCTCGCCGGCGGTCAGCCCGTAGTCGACGCCACGCGCGGCCGGGATCCACCGGGTGCCGGTGCCCAGGGACAACAGCGGATGCATCGAGTACGCCGGGACGAAGCCGAGCGCGCTGCGCCCCGGGCCGCCGAACGCCTGGAGCAGCTGCTGCTGGATCTCGTTGGAGCCGTTGGCGGCCCAGACCTGGTCCCCGGTGAGCCCGTGGCCCAGGTACGCGGCCAGGTCGGCGCGGAGCGCCACGGCGTCGCGGTCGGGGTAGCGGTTGAGGTCGCGTAGCTCGGCGGCGAGGGCCCTGCCGATCGCGTCGACCGCCGGCCCGGGCACCGGATAGGAGTTCTCGTTGGTGTTCAGCCGCACCGCGACGTCCAGCTGCGGCGCCCCGTACGGCGTCAGGCCCCGCAGGTCGTCGCGGATCGGCAGGTCGTCCAGGGTCGTCACGCGGACTCCTCCGCGAAGCGCGCCCGCACCGCCTGGCCGTGCGCGGGCAGGTCCTCGACCCCCGCCAGGGTGACCACGTGCGGAGCCACCTCGCGCAGCGCCTCCCGGGTGTACTCCACCAGGTGGACGCCGCGCAGGAACGACTGCACGGACAGCCCGGAGGAGTGCCGGGCGCAGCCGCCGGTGGGCAGTACGTGGTTGGAGCCGGCGCAGTAGTCGCCCAGCGACACCGGCGACCAGGCCCCCACGAAGATCGCCCCGGCGTTGCGGACCCGCAGCGCCCACTCGCGGGCGTTCTCGGTCTGGATCTCCAGGTGCTCGGCGGCGTACGCGTCGACCACCCGCAGCCCGGCGGCCAGATCGTCGACCAGCACGACGCCGCTCTGCTCGCCGCGCAGCGCGGTGCCCACCCGCTCGGCGTGCTTGGTGGCGGGCACCTGCCGGGCCAGCTCCGTGTCGACCGCGTCGGCCAGCGCGACCGACGGGGTGACCAGCACACTCGCGGCGAGCGGGTCGTGCTCGGCCTGGCTGATCAGGTCGGCGGCCACGTGCGCCGGGTCGGCGGTGTCGTCGGCCAGGATGGCGATCTCGGTCGGGCCGGCCTCGGCGTCGATGCCGACCACGCCGCGCAGCAGCCGCTTGGCGGCGGTGACCCAGATGTTGCCCGGACCGGTGATCATGTCGACGGGGTCGCAGAAGAGGGTGCCCTCGGGGTCGACCGCCGCGCCGTACGCGAGCATCGCCACCGCCTGGGCGCCGCCGACGGCGTACACCTCGTCGACGCCGAGCAGCGCGCAGGCGGCGAGAACCCGCTGGTCGGGCAGGCCGGCGTTCTCCTGCTGCGGCGGGCTGACCACGACCAGCGAGCGGACCCCGGCCACCTGGGCCGGGACCACGTTCATCACCACGGTCGACGGGTACATGGCCAGGCCGCCGGGGACGTAGAGACCGACCCGGTCGACCGGCAGCCACCGCTCGGTCACCGTGCCACCCGGCACGACCTGGGTGGTGTGGTCGGTGCGGCGCTGGTCGGCGTGCACCTTCCGGGCCCGGGTGATCGACTCCAGCAGCGCGGCGCGCACCTGCGGGTCCAGCGTCCCCTCGGCCTCGGCGATAACCTCGGCGGGAACCCGCAGCACCTCCGGGCTGATCCCGTCGAACCGCTCGCTGGCCTCCCGGATCGCCCGGTACCCATGCTCCCGGACCGCCTCCACCACAGGGCGGATCCGCTCGACGGCCACGGAGACGTCGAGCTGGGCACGGGGCAGCAGGCGGCGCGGGTCACGGGCCCCGCCGCGCAGGTCGATCCGATTCAACACCCCTGCGAGTCTAGGCGGCTGCCGCGGAGGCGGCCCGCGCCGTCCGCACGGCGGGACGGTGAGCCGGGACACGCCGTCCGCGCGGGATCGGGCTACGCTCGGACGCGTGACCGCACGGCTGCCGGTGTTCCCGCTCGCAACGGTGCTCTTCCCCGGTCTGGTGCTGCCGCTGCACATCTTCGAGGAGCGTTACCGCACCCTGGTGCGCGACCTGGTCGGGCGGCCGGAGGGGGCACCCCGCGAGTTCGGCGTGGTGGCGATCCGCAGCGGCTGGGAGGTCGCCCCGGACGCGGGACGGGCCGTTCCGGGCGGCGGCGAGGTGGTCCTGCACGAGGTGGGCTGCACCGCCGAGCTGCGTCAGGTGACCGAGCTCGACGACGGCGGCTTCAACATCGTCACGGTGGGCCGGCGGCGGTTCCGCGTCGTCGACGTCGAGCGGGACGCCGGGCCGTACCTGACCGCCGAGGTGGAGTGGCTGCCGGAGCCGGCCGGAGCCGACGAGGTGACCGAGCTGCTGGCGGCCCGGGTGATCGCGGTCTTCCGGCAGTACCTGGGACTGGTCCGTCCGGGCGAGCAGGAGGTCTCCGAGCAGCTGCCGGAGGACCCGACGGTGCTGTCGCACCTGGTGGCGGCGACCGCCGCGTTGACCGTGACGGACCGGCAGCGGCTGCTTGCCATCGACGACACCGCCGCCCGGCTCCGCGCCGAGTTGCGGCTGCTCAACCGCGAGGCGGCTCTGCTGCGCCAGGTCCGGGCGGTTCCGGTGCCGCTGTCGGAGCTGGCCTCCCCCCCGGTGCCCAACTGATCCCGCCCGGGGCGGGGCCGGTCGCCGGGTCCGGGCGATCCGGGCCGAGGCCGTGGGG
>NZ_SMKD01000248.1 GCF_004348595.1 Micromonospora sp. KC723 | reverse complement strand
GGTACGGGCTGGGTCGCCGGGGCCTCGCCGGTGCCGCGCACGGCCGAGTTGACCAGCAGGGCGAGCACGAGCAGCGCCGGTGCGCCGAACGCGACGGCCAGCCAGCGGAGGCCGAAGCGGGAGGTCAAACGGTCAAACAGCACAAAACCACTCTAACGGCTCGGGCTTCGGTTCGGCGGGGGATCCACCGGGTGGCGCGGCACCGGAGGCGGCGGAAGCCGTGGAAGGCATTACACGCGCCGGAAGCCGTGGTGGTTCGAGAGAGGCCGAGAAATTTCGACACGGACACTGATCCGTAAGCCCTGCGGCTGCGTACTGGAGGGGGGAGCAGGTCAGCCGGTGGCGGTGCCGCCGTGAGACATGATCGAGGAGCAGATGGCCCGGGCAAAGCAGAACCAGAAGGCGGAGGCCGTCCGTACCAGCACCAGCAGCCGTGGTGTCCGGACCGTCTCCAAGTCCTCGATGGCGCTGATGGCCGCGTCCGTGTTCGGCCTGGTCTGGGCGGGCATGGAGATGTCCGGCAGCGGCGCGGCGATGTACGCCTACGGCTTCGTCTTCACCGAGTTCTTCGCCGGAGTGGTCACCCTGGTCTCGCTGAGTCTGACGGTGATGCTGGGGCTGCTCGCCACCGACCGGCTGGTGTTGCAGGCCCGGCACCGGCTGCTGCTGCAGTCCGCGCACCGCGCCACCGGCGTGGTCGCCGTCTCCGGCCTGGTCTTCCACATCACCACCAAGATCTCCATCGGCCGGGCCGGCCTCACCGACGCCGTGGTGCCGTTCATCGGTGGCTACGGCCTCTACGTCGGGTTCGGCACCGTCGCCGCGTTCCTCATGGTCAGCGTCCTGTGGACCGGGCTGGTCCGGGTCCGCTTCGCCGGGGTCGGCCCGAAGTGGTTCTGGCGGTCGCTGCACTCCATGGCCTACCTCGCCTGGCCGTTCGCGCTGACCCATGGTCTCAACGTCGGTCGTAAGCCAGCGACCTGGGTGTTCCTGAGCTATCTGGTCTGCGTGGTGCTCGTGGTGGTCGCACTGCTGGTCCGGCTCTCCGTCCACCTCAGCAAGCGCAGCCGGGAGCAGACCCAGGCCGCCGCGCTGAACGCGGCGATGACCGGTAAGGGCGAGGAGAGCAAGACCAAGATCCTGCTCGGCGGCCTCGGCCTGCGCAAGGGCGAGGAGGAGAGCCGGGGGGCCCGCAGCGGTTGGGCGGAGACCACCGCCACCGGGTCCTGGGGGGCGTCGCCGAGCACCGCCACCCGCCGGCGCGACCCCGACCGGTTCACCGTGCCGGTGGTGCCCGAGCCCGGCACCCTGGGCGAACCGGCCCGCGCCGGACGGTCCCGCCGTGAGGTCGAGGAGCCGACGCCGCGCCGGCGCGAGCGCGACGGGGAACCCGCCGTCCGGCGGTCCGACCGGACCGAGCGCGTGGAGCGGGTACGCGACGAGGAGCGGCCCAGCCGCCGCGCCCGGTACGAGGACGAGGACGTACGCCCGGTCTCGACCGGCCGCCGCGCCCGCCTCGACGAGGACGAGGACGTGCGTCCCGTGTCGACGGGTCGCCGGGCCCGGTACGAGGAGGACGAGGACGTGCGCCCCGTGTCCACCGGCCGCCGCGCCCGCCTCGACGAGGACGAGGACGTGCGTCCCGTGTCGACGGGTCGCCGCGCCCGGTACGAGGAGGACGAGGACGTGCGTCCGGTGTCCGCCGGTCGCCGGGCCCGGTACGAGGAGGAGGAGGACGTGCGCCCCGTGTCCACCGGCCGCCGCGCCCGCCTCGACGAGGACGATGTCGCGGCCCGCTACCCGGCGTCGCCCCGGCGTCGCACCGCCGAGCCCGAGGAGCCCTGGGACAGCCCGCGCCGCTGGGAGAGCTCCCGGCCCATCTCGGCCGAGCCGGTCTCCGCCGGCCGGCACAGCATCGAGCCGGACGTGCCCGAGGAGCCCGACTACTGGCGTCCGCCAGCCCGGTACGTCCCGGACGACCTGCCCGTCGACGACACCCCGACCCTGGTCGACCTCGCCTCCCGGCGCAAGATGCGGGCCACCGGCGACAGCCGGTCCGGCCGGCGCAAGGGCCGGGCCGACGCGGCCGAGGTGGACGGAGCGTACTGGGCCGGGCTGCGGGGCGAAGCCAAGTGAAGCGGACCAAGGTGCCCCCGGTGGCCTGCATCGGTGAGCCCCGACTCACCGCCGGGTTCGCCGAGTTCGGCCGGCTCGACCTCGTCGCACACGAGATGGTGCACGGCCCGATCGGGCCGATGGAACCGAGCAACCTGCTCCGGCTGGCCGAGAGCGTCCAACTCAAGGGCAAGGGCGGCGCGGGCTTCCCCTTCTTCAAGAAGCTCAAGGCGGTGCTGGACTCCTGCGAGCGGCAGGACCTGCCCGCCGTGGTCGTGGTCAACGCCACCGAGGGCGAGCCGGCGAGCTGGAAGGACAAGGTCCTGCTCACCCGCGCGCCGCACCTGATCCTCGACGGCGCGGCGCTGGCCGCGTACGCGCTCGACGCCGAGGAGATCGTGCTCTGCGTGGCCGACGACCTCGTCGGCCGGGACTCGCTCACCGACGCCCTCCAGGAGCGCCGGATGCCGGTGCCGACCAGCATCGTCACCGTGCCGCACCGGTTCATCTCCGGTGAGGGCGGCGCGCTGGTCAACGGGATCAACGGCTTGCCGCACATCCCGCCCGGCACCAAGAAGCGGTCCAGCGACTCCGGGGTGCGGAACCTGCCCACCCTGCTGTGCAACGCCGAGACGTACGCCCAGGTCGCGATCGCCGCCCGGCTCGGCCCGTACGAGTACGCGGCGCTCGGCACCGACGACGAACCCGGCACCGTGCTGCTCACCGTGACCGGCCAGGCCAAGCGGCCCGCCGTGGTCGAGTGCGCCGCCGGCACCCCACTGCGGGAGATCCTCGACCTGTGCGAGGTGCCGGACGGGCCGGGAATCCTGACGGGCGGCTTCCACGGCCGATGGATCACGTCGGAGGCGGCCGACAAGGCGCTGGTCTCCCGCAAGGGCCTCGCCACGGTCGGCGGCACCCTCGGCGCCGGCATCGTCATCCCGCTCGGCAGGGACACCTGCCCGCTCGGCGAGGCCGCGCAGGTGGTCCGCTACCTGGCCGGCGAGTCCGCCGGCCAGTGCGGGCCGTGCAAGCGGGGCCTGCCCGACCTGGCCCGCGCCGTCGACCTGGCCGTCTCCGGCAGCGCGCCGGTCGAGGTCGTCCGGGCCGCCGCCGGTGACGTCAAGGGACGCGGCGCGTGCAGCCACCCCGACGGCACGTCCCGGTTCGCGCTCTCGGCCATGGAGATCTTCGGCGAGGACCTGAAGCTGCACACCACCGGGGAGGGCTGCGGCAAGCGGGTCAAGGGCGTGATGGGCCTGCCCGGCGGACGACGCAAGGCGACCAAGTCCCCGAAGAACAAGCGCAAGGGCACGAAGGGCGGCGGGCGTCCCCGCGCCGGCGCCGGGCTGCCCGGCGGCTTCCCGGGCGGTATGCCGCAGCTGCCGGCCGGGATGGACCCGAACGATCTCGCGAACCAGGGGCTGCCGCCCGGCTTCAAGCTGCCGAAGATCGACTTCAACAAGTTCGGCAAGGGGG
>NZ_SMKD01000247.1 GCF_004348595.1 Micromonospora sp. KC723 | reverse complement strand
CACCGAGGCGGCCGAGCGGCTGCGCCAGCTGATCGACGACGGCGAACGCATCGGCGAGATCCGCGCCGACGTGGGGTTGGACCTGCGCAACGTGCTGGGAAACCTGACCCGGGAGGCCGCCAGCGGGCGGTCCGACCTGTCCGAACCGGTGGCCAAGCTCCGGGAGAAGGTCGACCGCCGGGTCGGCGAGGGCGCCATCACCCCGGCGTACGCCCGACAGCTCGACGCGGCGATCGTGAACCTCGGCGCCCGCAAGTCCTGAGCCGGCTCAACGGACGGTGGCCGGCGCGGGCCGGAGGGCCGGCACACCGACGCCGAAGGCGAACCGCCGGTACACCTCCTCGTATCCGGCGGCCATCCGCTCGGTGGAGAAGTTCTCCGCCACGTGCGCCACGCAGGCGGCCGGGTCGAGCCGGGCCGCCTCGCGCAACGCTGCGGGCAGCTCCTCCGCGCGGTCCCGGATCAGTCCGGTGCGGCCCTCGACCACCAGTTCGGGCACCGCGCCGCGGCGCAGCGCCACCACCGGTGTCCCGGTCGCCATCGCCTCCACCATCGCCATGCCGAACGGCTCCTCCCACCGGACCGGCATGATCAGGCAACGGGCGTCGACCAGCAGCCGCAGGGTCGCCTCGCGGTCGGCGTTCACCACCAGGGTGACGTCGTCGCCCAGCATCGGCTCGACGACCTCGGTGAGGTAGCGCCGTTCGGCGGGTTCGTTGCACTTGCCGGCCAGGGTCAGCGGAAGCCCAGCCGCGCGGCAGGCCCGGATGGCCAGCTCGGGGCCCTTGTCCGGGCTGAACCGGGCCAGCCACAGCACCGGTCCCCGACCGGGGGCGTGCTTGCGCGGCACGTCGCCGACGTCCATCGCGTTGTGCACCGTCCCCACCCAGGGCAGGCCCGGGTTCGCCCGCCGCTGGGTGTGTGAGATGGCGACCAGCCCGACCCCGTGGTCGGTGTCGCTGAGCACCGTGCCGTACTCGCCCACCGGATTGCCGTGCACGGTCGCGACGGTGGGCACCGCCCGCCGGCCGGCGACCAGCGGCCCGATCGTGGTGTGGTCGTGGACGATGTCGAAGTCCGCCGGGGCGACCAGGTGGTTCACCCGGGCCAGGTGGGCCAGTTCGGGCAGCGACTCGCCGAGCCGGTCGTACTGGAGTTCCGGGACGGTGGAGACGAAATCGGCGGCGGTGCCGTGGTACCGGCCCGCGCCGAAGAGCGTCACCGCGTGCCCCCGGGTGACCAGGCCGTCCACCAGCCCGTGCACCACCTGCTCCAACCCGCCGTAGCCGGGCGGTGGCACCGACAGCCACGGCGGCACCACCATCGCGATCCGCAGCGGCCGCCCGGGTGGATGTTCTGACGGACGGTGGGTCACGGCCGCTGGTCCTTCCCGTTGCTTCCTGGTGAGCGCGATCGGCCGCGATTTCCCCCTGCCCGGTGGATGAAACGGGAAGCCGCGCCGCTCATCCGGTCACCACGAGCCGGTCGTCCACGGCCCGCACCCCCGGTGCCGACCACGCGACCCGCTCCGCCTCGTCCCGCTCCCACCAGGACCGCACCGCGCCGCGCAGCACCACGGTGTCCCCCGCCAGCTCGACGGTGACCGCCTCGGTACCGGCCCGGCGGGCCAGGGCACGACGCAGGTCCCGCGCGGTCCGCTCGGCGTCCGGCGGGGCCGGGGGTACCACCTCCACCAGATTCGTCACCCCGCGTACGCCCCGCAGCCGGCGCAGCTCGTGTTCGGCGGTACGCCGCTGGTAGCCGTACTCCACCTGTCCCCGCAGCATCAGCCAGCCGGCGGAGACCGTCACGTCCAGCCGTTCGGCGGGCACGAAGCTGTCCCACTCCAGCGCCCGTACGGCGGCGAGGGCGAGTTCGGCGTCGTCCTGGCCGTCCAGCCCGGGCAGGCGTACCTCGATGTCGTCGGCGACCGCCCGGACGCCGCGTACCCGGTGCGCGCAGCGCTGGGCCGCCCACTTGCGGGCGTAGCTGTCCACCCGACCGGTCAGGGTGACCACGCCGTCGGCGACGCCGACGCCGATCTCCTGGGGTTGCGCCTGTGGGTCCCAGGCCAGTTCGGCCAGCACGTCGCGCTGGATGTCCCGGTCGGTGCGGCTGGCCGCTGCCGTACCCATGGCGTCCCCTCCCGTGCGGTCGGCTCGTGGCGAGGATGCCGGCCGGGCGGGTGAGGCCGGGTCACCCGCCCCGGGTGACCCGACGACAAGGGGCGGCGGGCGACGTAGCCAACCCCCTTGGCTACGCCACCCGCCGCCCGCGGAGGAGGCAGGTCTGTGGTTACGACGTCTCGGCGAGCGTGACGGTCACGGTCGCCTCGGATCCGTTGCGCTGGTAGGTCACCTCGACCCGGTCGCCGACCTTGCCGGCCTGCACCGCGCCGACGAGGTCGTTGGAGTCGTTGATCACCTTGTCGCCGAACTTGGTGATCACGTCGCCGCGCTGCAGGCCGGCCTTCTCGGCGGCGCTGCCGGGCACCACCGCCGAGACCAGCGCGCCGCCGTTCTCGGCGCCGGTCACGCTGACCCCGAGCGACGGGTGGCTGACCTTCTCGCGGCGCTGGAGCTTCCCGGCGACGTCCTTGGCCTTGTTGCTCGGGATGGCGAAGCCGACGCCGATGTTGCCGTTGCTGCCCTGCCCGGCGGTGGCGATCGCGGTGTTGATGCCGATCACCTCGCCCCGGGTGTTGACCAGGGCGCCGCCGGAGTTGCCGGGGTTGATCGGGGCGTCGGTCTGGAGCAGCCCGGAGATCGAGGTGGCTCCCCGCTGCGGGTCCTGCTGGCCGCTCTCGCCGGCCTGGATGGTCCGGTCGCGGGCGCTGATGATGCCGGCGGTGACCGAGCCCTGCAGGCCCAGCGGGCTGCCCAGGGCGAGCACCTGGTCGCCGACCTGCATGGCGTCGCTGTCGCCGAACTTGGCCGCCTTCAGGTCGTCGACACCGCTGGCCTTGACCACCGCGAGGTCGGTCTTCGGGTCGGTGCCGACGATGGTCGCCTGGGCCATCTTGCCGTCGGCGAAGATCACCCGGACGATGCCGCCGGAGGCGGAGGCGACCACGTGGTTGTTGGTGAGCACGAAGCCGTCGGCGCTGAGGATGACCCCGGACCCCTCGCCGTTGTCGGTGGCGATCGAGACGACGCTGTCCTGTACCGCCGCGGCGATCCTCGGCAGGTCGGCGCTGTTGATCACCGGCGCGGCCGAGTAGGTGCGGGTGATGCCACCCGAGCCACCGTCCAGGGCGAGGGCGAGCGCGCCGCCGGCCACGCCGGATCCCAGCATCAGCGCGAAGACCACGACGCCGGCGCCGATGAACTTGGCCACCTTCGCGGGCTTGGGAGGTGCCGCCCACGGCGGCACCGGTGGCGCGCCGTGGGTGGGCGGGACCGGACCCCCGGGGCCGCCCGCCCAGCCGGACTGCGGGTATCCCGCCGGGTAGCCGGCAGCCGGGTACTGGCCGGGGTGGTGGCCAGCGTGCTGGCCGGGGTGGTGGCCAGCGTGCTGGCCGGGGTGGCTCGCCTGCTGGCCGGGGTACGGCGCGGCCGGGTGTGACGCGGGGGCCGGCGCGCCCGGGTACGGCGCGGCCGAGGTC
>NZ_SMKD01000246.1 GCF_004348595.1 Micromonospora sp. KC723 | reverse complement strand
GGTCGGGGTGGCAGCGCCAGCGCAACCGCCGAGGCGGTGAGCGCCGCGAGGAGGGCGGGGCCCCGACCGGCCGGGGCGGCGAGCGCCGTGGCGGTGCCCACCGCGAGGGCCCGCACCACCACCTCCCGCGCCGCGTTGACCCGGGCCCGTTCCGGGGGTACGCCCCGTTCGAGCCAGATCCTCAGCCGGTCGAACGACCACGCCGTGGCCCAGCCGAAGGCGGGGCCGAACAGCAGGTCGGCCAGCCGGCCCGCCGGGCCCCAGCGCGGGGTGTACCGGTAACCGGTGAGGAACCGCACGCCGCCCGGGGCCGGCACGTAGCGCCAGTATCCCGAGCCGGCGGCGATCAGTGAGCGTGGGTCGCCGGAGCCGAAGCGCAGCGTCGAGGTGCGGGTGCCGTCGGGGCGGTCACGCTCGCCCGCGTGCACCCCGTACCCGCCGACCCGTACGCCCGGCAGGACGGTCGTGACGTACCGGAACCGGGCGGGTGAGCTGCCCGGCACCGGATCGATACGGCCGAACCGGGCGTCCCACCGGCGGTGCGCCCCCGGGTGCTGGGTGACCTGCCAGATCCGCTCGACCGGCGCGTCGATCAGTGTTTCGACATAGATGACCGCCATCGCCAGCCCCCGTTCTTGAGCGGTCGCTCAATGGCAACGCTAGCGCTTTTTGAGCGACCGCTCAATACCTGCCGGGGATGTCAGGCGGGGCCGAGCAGGTCCCAGCGGTTGCCGGCGATGTCGAGAAACACCGCCACCCGGCCGTACGGCTCGGCGCGCGGTCGACGGACGAACTCCACGCCCGCACCGACCATCCGCCGGTACGTGGCGTCGAAGTCGTCGACCTGGAGGAAGAAGCCCACCCGGCCGGCCACCTGGTCGCCGACGACCGCCTCCTGCCGCCCGCCGTCGGCGCGGGCCAGCAGCAGCCCGGTGCCGCCGCCCGGCGGGCGGACCACCACCCAGCGCTTCGGCCGGCCGTCGGTGGTCAACGACGGGGAGTCCTCGACCAGCACGAAACCGAGCACGTCGGTGAAGAAGGCGATCGCCGGGTCGTACTCGGCGACGACCAGGGTGACGAGATCAAGACGCATCCGCCGAGGGTAGGCGGCCCGGCGGACGGGCGGGCTCAGACCTCGACGACGGTGGGCAGGTGCCGCTCGACCACCGGGAGCACCTCGGCGACGGTGACCGGGCGGCCCAGTTCGGCGGTGAGCGAGGTGACCCCGGCGTCCCGGATGCCGCAGGGCACGATCCGGTCGAAGTAGGTCAGGTCGCAGTCGCAGTTGATGGAGAAGCCGTGCAGGGTCACCCCACGGGAGACCCGGATGCCGATGGCGGCCACCTTGCGGGCCGGACCCCTGTCGTCCTCGGGCACCCACACCCCGCTGCGGCCCTCGATCCGGCCGGCGGTCAACCCGAACTCGGCGCAGACGTCGATCAGCATCTGCTCGGTGCGCCGCACGTACGCGACCACGTCCACCGGGTCGGGGAGCCGGACGATCGGGTAGCCGACGAGCTGCCCCGGGCCGTGCCAGGTGATCTTGCCGCCTCGGTCGACGTCGACCACCGGGGTGCCGTCCATCGGCCGGTCCCACGGCTCGGTGCGCTTACCGGCGGTGTAGACGCTGAGGTGCTCCAGCAGCAGCACGGTGTCGCCCTGCTCGCCGGCCGCCACCGAGGCGTGCAGCCGGCGCTGCTCGTCCCAGGCGGCCTGGTAGTCGAGCACCCCGGCCCGTACGGCCGTCAGCCCGGAAGTCGTCACAGTCACCCCACCAGCCTAGACCCGACCCGCTCCACCGTCTCCGGTGACGCGCGTCGCGTCAGGCCGCCGGGATCCGCCACAGCCAGACGTCGTCGACCCGCCGCGGCTCGCCGAGCAGGGCGGTGGCGGTGCGACGCAGGGCGTCCTCGTCCAGGTCGTACTTGGCGCCGTGCACCTCGTCGGGCAGCACGACCACCTCGACCCCCCAGTACCGCAGGTCGGAGCGGACCAGCCGGACGGTGCCCTCGGTGACGATCGGCACCAGCCCGGTGCGGCCGGCCTGGTCCAGCAGGGTGTCGAAGGTGCGCGGCGGCGGTCCGATCCGGCCCCGTCCGTCCGGCCCGCCGGGGCCCAGGAAGAAACCGGCCGGCAGGCGGAACTCGCCCTGCCGGTGGGACAGGGCGTACGCCTGCCAGCGCTGGCCGTCGGGGTAGACGTCCAGGGTCAGCGGGATCGGGGTGAGCACCCCGCCGGGGGAGACGTACTCCCGCCAGGTGCCCGCGGTGACGAACTGCGGCACCGGCGGGCGGACGCTGGTCAGCAACGGGGTGGGCAGCAGCGGCAGCAGCGCCGCCGCGAAACCGGCCGTCCACGCCACCCGGACCGGGCGGCGGGGCGGGTCGGCCCGGAGCTGGTCGACCGCGTACGCCAGCAGCACGCCGACGACCGGGGCGACCACCAGCGCCAGCCGGGCCGGCAGCGCGGCGTTGACCACCGGCAGCCCGCCCAGCAGGGCGAACGGGAGCGCCTGCCCGGTGCGCCATCCGTCGACGGTGGCCTGCGGCCCCCAGGAGAGCACGGCGAAGACGACGGCGGTGACGCCCAGCGCGACCAGTGTGGCCCGGCGGGCCGGCGCGGCGCGTCGCCACAGCAGCACGAAGCAGGCGACGGCGAGCAGCAGCAGCGGCACCCCGAAGAAGGAGTTCTCCTCGGTGGGGTTGGGCGCCAGCGCGGTGCCCCACCCCAGCTCGCCCGCGATCGATCGGCGCGGGTACGCCCCGAAGGCGGCCACGTCCTCGGAGTGGATCACCGGGTCGAACCCGGTGCCGTGGAACCGCTGCGGGCCGGCGAAGTGCAGCCAGAGTGGGTACGCCAGCAGCGCTCCCGCCACCAGCGCGGTGACGCCCAGCCCGCGCAGCAGGTCCGGCAGCGCCGCCCGGGCCCGCACCCGGCGGGCCGGGTGCAGCGCCCAGGCGGCCAGGAACACGCCGGTCGCCAGGGCGGTGAAGAACAGCCCCTCGGCGGCGATGGAGAACGCCACCGCCACCAGCAGGCCGAGAACGATCCCGCCGCGCAGCCAGCGCCCCGGCCGGCGCAGCGCGAACACCCGCCACAGCAGCAGCGGGACCAGCCAACCGGCGGTCCAGTTCAGGTGGGCGTTGGCGTGCGAGACCATGCCGGGGGAGTAGGCGACGAACAACGCGCCGGCCCCGGCGGCGAGCCGGCTGCCGACCAGGTGCCGGGAGAGCAGCCAGTACCAGGCCAGCGCGGTGGCGACCAGGTTGAGGGTGAGGATCACCAGGAACGTCGCCGGTGGCCCGATCAGGTACGTCAGCGGGGCGAAGACCGCCGCGTACACGGTGATCGAGGTGTTGACCGCGAGGTTCACCCCGTCGGGGACGTTGAGCAGGTGGGTGAAGAGCGGGTTCTCCCCGTGGGTGAGCGCGTGCCCGCCGAAGGCGAGCAGCCACTCGAACAGCGCCTGGTCGCTGGCGTTGACGGTGATCGCCCGACCGTTCGGGTCACGCCACAGGCCGCTGGTCACCCAGACTGCCAGGGCCACCGCGACCAGTGTCACGACCAGGTCGGCCCGGCGTCGCCCGCGCCCACCGCCGACCGGGTCGCCGTGGACGGCGAGCACGGCGGGTTCGGCCTGGAAGTCGACGGC
>NZ_SMKD01000245.1 GCF_004348595.1 Micromonospora sp. KC723 | reverse complement strand
GGTCGCCGAAATGCAGCGCCGGGGAGCGGTGCACTTCCACGTCCTGTTGCGCCTCGACGGCGTCGACCCGCACGACCGGCACGCCCGGGTGCCGCCGCCGGCCGGCATCACCGCCGACGACCTCGACACCGCCGTCCACGCCGCCGCCCGACAGATCACCGTCACCACCCCGCCGCACCCCGACCGGCCGCACGGCTGGCCGATCGCCTGGGGGGAACAGGTCGACGTGCGCCGCATCGGCGCCAGCGACAGTGACGTGACCGACGGAAAGGTGGCCGCCTACCTGGCCAAGTACGCCACCAAGTCCACCGAGGTCACCGGCCACTGCTCCACCCGACTCACCCCGGACACCATCGACGCCTACGCCGACCCGGAAGGCGACCACCTCGCCCGGCTCATCGACGCCTGCTGGCGACTCGGCCGCCCCACCCACCACCACACCACCCGCATCGCCGCACCGACCGGGGAACGTCAAGCCGGCCTTGACACCACACCCAACACCTACGCAGGGCTGCGCCGCTGGGCGCACATGCTCGGCTACGGCGGTCACTTCCTCACCAAGGCCCGCCGCTACTCCATCACCTTCGGCCAGCTCCGCGACACCCGCGCCACCTACCGCCGCACCGAAGACGACACCACCGACACCATTACCGTCGGCACCCTCGCCTTCGTCGGCTCCGGCTGGCTGACCAACGGTGACGCCCTGCTCGCCAACACCGCCGCCGCCCAACACCGGGAACGCAGACGCGTCGGCCGGGAAGAACTCGCCCACGAAGCGTGGTCGGGGGTGGCGGCATGACCAGGAACCTCACCCCGCGCTGGTACTCGCCTGCCGAGGTCGCCGTCCTGCTCGGCTTCGGCCTGTCCAAGGTCAAGATGAAGATCGCCACCGGCGAGCTGCGCTCCATCAAGGACGGCAAGTACCGCCGCGTCCTGCCCGAGTGGGTCGACGAGTACGTCCGTGAGCAGGTTGAACGGCAGGAGGCCGCCTGATGCCCGGACGTGCACGAGCCAACGGCGAAGGCTCGATCTTCCCCTACCGCAACGGCTACGCCGCGTACGTCTGGGTCACCAAGCCCGACGGCAAGCGCACCCGCAAGTACGTCTACGGCCCCACCCGCGAAGCCGTCCACGACAAGTGGATCAAGCTGCACCAACAGGCCAAGGCCGGGCCCGTCGTCACCCGGATACCCACCCTCGGCAGCTACCTCGAATCATGGCTGCGTGATGTCGTCGAGCCGAACCTGGCTCCGGCCACGGCGGCCAACTACGACATGTTCGTCCGGCTCTACATCGCCCCGGAGCTGGGCTCCCGCCGCCTCGACAAGCTCACCGTACGCGAGGTGCAGACCTGGCTGAACAAGCTCCGGACCGCCTGCCAGTGCTGCCTACAGGGCAAGGACGCCGCCCGCCCCGAGGGCAAACGGAAGTGCTGCGCCGTCGGCCGCTGCTGCCAACGCGCCGTCTCCGAGCGCACCGCCCGCGACGCCTGGACGACCCTGCGGGCCGCGCTCAACAACGCCGTCCGCGACGAGTTGCTGACCCGCAACCCGGCCGCCCTGCTCCGGGTCGCCGAGCCCCGCCCGCGCAAGACCCGACCCTGGTCCGTCGACGAGGTACGCCAGTTCCTGGAGTCGGCCCGCGCCGAGGGTGACCCGCTCTACGCCACGTACGTGCTGATCCTGGTCCTCGGGCTACGCCGGGGTGAGGTGCTGGGCCTGCGCTGGGAGGACGTCGACCTGGCCGCCGGGGAACTGGCCGTGGCCTACCAGCTCCAGCGCATCCGCCGGCAACTCCTGCACCGGGAGACCAAGACCGAGTCGTCGGACGCGACCCTGCCCCTACCGGCCATCTGCGCCACCGCCCTCCGGTCCCGCCGCGAGGATCAGCAGCGGCACCGCGAGCACGCCGGGCGGGCCTGGCAGGACACCGGCCTGGTCTTCACCACCCGACTCGGCACCCCGGTCGAGCCGAGGAACTTCCACCGGGAGTTCAAGACCCGCTGCCGCAAGGCCGGCGTCCGGGAAATCTCCGTGCACACCACCCGACGCACCTGCGCCTCCCTGCTTGTGGCCCTCGACGTGCACCCCCGGGTGACCATGCAGATCCTCCGGCACAGCCAGATCGCCGTGACCATGAACATCTACAGCGAGGTCGCCACCGAGGCGACCGAAAAGGCGCTCAGACGCCTCGGCGAGCAGTTCATCTGAACTGCGGTACTGTCGCGGGTCTCGATCGATTGAAGGGGTGCCACGGTGGAGCCGCTGGGGATCTCGCATGACGCCTTTGGCCGGCTTCGCCTGGCCGACTTCATAAGGGCGGAGCACCTTGAGCAGCTTCGGGGCTGGGAGTACCTGGAGCGTTGCTGGATCGGGGAGGCGTCGGGCTTCACAGAGTGGCTTCGTCTTGAGTCGGCTCCCGAGGTAACGCGTTCGGTAGCGATGGACCTCGTCGCCCTGCCGGAGGCAACGCTTCAGAGCATGATCGGCGCGCTCCGGCTGCCTTTGCGGGCGGGGCTGGACCAGCAAGAGATCACCGCCGTCTTTGGCGAGCCCACCGAGACGCAGAGATTCGTGCAGGACCGAGTCACCCTCGTCTTCCGCATAGGGGCTGTCGAGCCCTACGAACTAGGTTGCACGGTTCACGAGGAGCAGGGGCTGATCTACCTCACGATGCACCCAACGCCACTGCCGGATTAGCTCGCGATCAGCTCCATCGAGCCCGAGTCAGCAACTGCTGTACTCCTTTGCTGTACAAGATCGAAAAAGGCCGTCCCCACGGCGGGAAACGGCCTTTGAACTGGGTGGAGCTGAGGGGATTTGAACCCCTGACCCCCTCGATGCGAACGAGGTGCGCTACCGGTCTGCGCCACAGCCCCTCCGCCGGCGGACCGGCGTCGGTCCCACCCGGCTTTCACCGGGCGGGCCGGCGACAAGGCTAACAGACCGGCCACCTCGGGAGCGAACCACCCCCCGGCGCGGCACGATCTTGGCACCAGACACTCCGGTCCGGGACCCGCCAAGATCGGCGTCCGGCCACGGCACCACGGCTCACCGAGCACCGCGGTTGCGGCGTCGGAGGTTGGGGTCGACGCCGCATGCCGCAGTGCGAGTCGATCAACCTCCTCGGGAGGGGGTCGATCGCGGACCGCGTCGGTCGCCGCAGGCACGGAGGGCACCGGATGGGTCAGGCGGAGTGGGAGCCGCGGCCGGAGGAGTAGGGGCGACCGCGCAGGCCACCGGCGCGGCGGTACATCACCGAGCCGCCGCCGCTGGCCGCCGCCGGCAGGTCGCCGCCCCGGCCGAGGCCCATGGCGGTGCGGCGTACCGCCTCGCGCTGGGCCGCCAGGCGGCGCTGCGCCTCCCGCCGGGCCGCCGCCCGGCGGGCCTGCTCGCGCCGCACCTCGGCCTGCCGCGCGGCCAGCCAGGCCGCCTCCCGGGCCTGGAGACGTCGCCGTCGGCGTTCGGCCACCGCCCGTGCCCGCAGATGCGCGACGTACGCCAGGAGCAGGGCGAAGGTGACCGAGAAGCTGATCCAGAAGCCGGGCCCGACCACGACGACGCCGACCAACTCGACGGCATTGAGCAACAGCAGGGCAGCGAGCACCCGGCGACGGCGGTAGATGGCGGGGGTGTGGTGCCGGCGGGGTGGAGGCCGACGCCGGCAC
>NZ_SMKD01000244.1 GCF_004348595.1 Micromonospora sp. KC723 | reverse complement strand
GGGTGGCGGTCAGGACAGCGGCGACGCTCACGCCGGCGGTGAGCCCGGCGAGCAGCCGTCGTGTGGTGGGGGGACGAGGCATGGTGATCCTTCGAGGGGGGTGGGGATCAATACGCGAATAACATTCGGTTACCGGATGGTAAGCGGTCGGCAGTCGTATAGGAAGACGTCAATCGTGACGTCGTCCGGTTGTTACCCCGCAGTATTGAGCGGCTCGGGTTGCTTGGATAGCCTTCGATCCCACCTCGGTCGGGATTCCCCCGCCCGGCCGTCGAACTCCAGATTGGACCGTCGATGAAGGTCGTCCGTCTACTCGCGTCCGCGGCGCTGCTCGCGGCCGTGCTCCCCCCGAGCGCGCCGGCCACCGCCGCTGCCGCCGGCGCCGCCCCCGGCCCCGCGTCCGGGTCGTTCTCCGTGCTCACCTACAACGTCGCGGGCCTGCCGGACCTGCTCTCCAGCGGCGACCCGGCGACCAACACCCGCCCGATCGGCGAGCGGATCAACGGGTACGACATCGTGCACGTCCAGGAGGACTTCAACTACCACGCCGACCTCTACGCCACCGACCGGCACCCGCACCGCACCCCGACCAGCGGCGGCGTGCCGTTCGGCGACGGTCTGAACACGCTGTCGAACTTCCCGTACAGCGACTTCGCCCGGGTCAAGTGGAACTCCTGCAACGGCACCGACTGCCTCACCCCGAAGGGCTTCACGGCCTCCCGGATCCGGCTGGCCGAGGGCGTCTTCGTGGACTTCTACAACGCCCACCCGAACGCCGGCAGCACCGACGCCGACCTGGCCGCCCGCCGGTCCAACCTCTCCCAGCTCTCCGCGTACATCTCGGCCCACTCGGCCGGCAACGCGGTGATCCTGATGGGTGACCTGAACGTCCGCTGGACCCGCACCGGCGACAACATCCGTGACCTGGTGGCCGCCAACGGCCTCACCGACGCCTGGGTCCGGCAGGAGCGGGGCGGGGTGCCGCCGGCCGCCGGCAGTCCCGCGCTGGTCTGCGACCCGGCGAACGTGACGAACTCCTGCGAGGTGGTCGACAAGATCCTCTACCGGGGCAACCGGCTGGTCCGGCTCGACCTGCGCCGCTACCACAACGAGCACACCAGGTTCCTGACCCCGACCGGCGGCCCGCTCTCCGACCACTACCCGCACGCCGCCTGGTTCGACTGGACCCTCGACCCGACGCTGCGGGCCAGCGACACCTGGGGCGGCCCGCACGGCACCCGGTTCACCGACCTCGACGCCGCCGGCCCCCGGGTCACCGGGCTCACCCTGCGTGGCGGCAGCCGGCTCGACCAGGTCGCCCTCACCCTGGCCGACGGGCGCACCCTGAGCCACGGCGGCACCGGCGGCACCGCCGCCTCCCTGGCGCTGGCCGACGGCGAGCACGTCACCCAGGTCACCCTCACCCAGGGCAAGAAGGACGGCCACACGCGGATCTTCTCCGCCCGGCTGACCACCGACCGGGGCCGGGTGCTGGCCGCCGGCACCCCGACCGCCGAGGCGGTGACCTTCACCGCGCCGCCCGGCGGCCGGCTGGCCGGCTTCTTCGGCCGCAGTGGCGCCGAGGTCGACCAGCTCGGCGTGATCTGGAGTGTCGGCGGCAACGGATAGTCTCGGAGCCGTGGCAGATCCCTCGACCTACCGTCCCGCGCCCGGCACCATCCCCGAGTCACCGGGGGTCTACCGGTTCCGTGACGGCACCGGCCGGGTGATCTACGTCGGCAAGGCGAAGAACCTCCGCGCCCGGCTCAACTCGTACTTCGGCGATCTGCTGGGTCTGCACGAGCGGACCCGGCAGATGGTCACCACCGCCGAGTCGGTCGACTGGATCACCGTCGCCACCGAGGTCGAGGCGCTCCAGCAGGAGTTCACCTGGATCAAGCAGTACGATCCGCGCTTCAACGTCCGCTACCGTGACGACAAGTCCTACCCCTACCTGGCGGTCACCCTCGACGAGGAGTACCCGCGGTTGCAGGTGATGCGCGGCGCCAAGCGCAGGGGAGTGCGGTACTTCGGGCCGTACTCGCACGCCTGGGCGATCCGCGAGACCCTCGACCTGCTGCTGCGGGTCTTCCCCGCGCGGACCTGCTCCGCCGGGGTGTTCAAGCGGGCCGGCCAGGTCGGCCGGCCCTGCCTGCTGGGATACATCGGCAAGTGCTCCGCGCCCTGCGTCGGCACCGTCTCGGCCGAGGAGCACCGGCGCATCGTCGACGACTTCTGCGACTTCATGGCCGGGCGCACCGACACCATGGTGCGCAAGCTGGAACGCGAGATGCGGGAGGCCAGCGAGCACCTGGACTTCGAGCGGGCCGCGCGGCTGCGTGACGACGTGGCCGCGCTGCGCCGGGCCATGGAGAAGCAGAGCGTCGTGCTCGGCGACGGCACCGACGCCGACGTGGTCGCCTTCGCCGACGACCCCCTGGAGGCCGCCGTCCAGGTCTTCCGCGTCCGTGACGGTCGGGTACGCGGCCAACGCGGCTGGGTGGTGGAGAAGACCGAGGAGCTGACCACCGGCGACCTGGTGCACCACTTCTGCACCCAGGTCTACGGCGGCGAACAGGGCGAGACCGACGTCCCCCGGGAACTGCTCGTCCCCGAGCTGCCCGCCGACGCCGACGCCCTCGCCGACTGGCTCACCACCCGGCGGGGCAGCCGGGTCACGCTGCGGGTGCCCCAGCGCGGCGACAAGAAGGCGCTGCTGGAAACCGTCGAACGCAACGCGCGCGACGCCCTGGCCCGGCACAAGCTCAAGCGCGCCGGCGACCTGACCACCCGCGGTCAGGCGCTCGACGAGATCGCCGAGGCGCTCGGCATGCGTACCTCGCCGCTGCGCATCGAGTGTTTCGACGTCTCCCAGATCCAGGGCACCGACGTGGTGGCCAGCATGGTCGTCTTCGAGGACGGGCTGCCCCGCAAGAGCGAGTACCGCCGGTTCGTCGTCCGGGGCGCCACCGACGACCTCTCCGCCATGTCGGAGGTGCTGCGCCGGCGCTTCGCCCGCTACCTCGACACCCGCGCCGAGACCGGGGAGATCGGCGAGGAGACCGCGTCGGACCCGGACCGGCCCGGCATCGACCCGACCACCGGCCGGCCGCGCAGGTTCGCGTACCCGCCGCAGCTGGTGGTGGTCGACGGCGGCGCGCCGCAGGTGGCCGCCGCCGCCCAGGCGCTGGCCGACCTGGGCATCGACGACGTGGCGCTCTGCGGGCTGGCCAAGCGGCTGGAGGAGGTGTGGCTGCCCGACGACGAGTACCCGGTCATCCTGCCGCGTACCTCCGAGGGGCTCTACCTGCTGCAACGGGTCCGCGACGAGGCGCACCGCTTCGCCATCACGTTCCACCGGCAGCGGCGCTCGAAGCGGATGACGGAGTCGGCGCTGGACGACGTGCCCGGCCTCGGCGAGGTACGCCGCAAGGCGCTGCTGCGGCACTTCGGCTCCCTGAAGCGGCTCGCCGCGGCCACCGTCGAGGAGATCACCGAGGTCCCGGGGGTGGGGCAGCGGACCGCCGAGGCGGTTCTCGCCGCCCTGGCGGGCGACACCGCCAAGGCCACCGCCACCGAATGACCGCCGCACGCCTCAGCCCGGCCGGTCTCGCTCACCGTGCCAGAGCGCGACGCCGCACCGCTGGGCGTCCACGTGAGCGCCAACTGGAACGACGGCCTGCGCTACCCGGGCGTCCAGCTCGACGGGGACTCGTTCGCGAACGTGTTCTTCGGCCGGGTCGGGCCCGCCGTCGCCGCCCCCGAGCTCGCCGTGACGTTGGGCATCGGGCTCGCCCGCCCCGGCAAGGACGGCAGCTTCCGC
>NZ_SMKD01000243.1 GCF_004348595.1 Micromonospora sp. KC723 | reverse complement strand
GGGTTCGGGGCTCGGGCCAGGGGCGCGGGCTCGGGGCTCTGTTCGGGTGGCCCGGAGGTGGTCAGTGGAAGAGCTTGAGGCCGACCACGCCGGCGACCACCAGCAGCAGGCAGAGGATGCGGGGCAGGCTGGCGGGCTCACCGAGGGCCACCATGCCGACCAGTGCCGTGCCCACCGCGCCGATACCGACCCAGATCGCGTACCCGGTGCCGACCGGGATCTCGCGCAGGGCGTACGCCAGGCCGGCCATGCTGGCCACCAGTGTCACCGCGAAGACGATCGAGGGGAGTGGCCGGGTGAAGCCGGCGCTGCGGTCGAGGGCGACCGCCCACGCGGTCTCCAGCAGTCCGGAGACCACCAGCACGATCCAGGCCATGAAGATCACCTCGGAGGTCCGGCCCCGGCCGTCGCCGGGGCGGGGAACGAGTCGGGCGCGGGTCGCTGGCCTTGTCCTGGCCGGGGGTACGCCCACCGTTCGTCCGGGGCGGGCCAGGGCCACTTCCGGGGCCGGTGGGGCCGGTGAGGCGGCCGAGGCGCCGGCCCGACGCTAGCATCGCCTGCCGGCCGCCGCCGGTGACGTCCCCCACCACCGATTGAGCTGAAGTTAACTTCAAGTTGCATGCTGGCCGTATGACCGTGCTTGTGACCGACCGAGAGGTCGCCGCCGCGCTGGACCCCGCCACCGCCGTCACGGCGATGCGGGAGGCCCTGCTGGCCGCCCACGCCGGCCGGCTCGTCGCGCCGCCCCGGGCCTCGGCGCCGCTGACCGGCGGACGGATGGTGCTCACCGCCGGCCAGCTCACCGGCCACTGGTACGGCTACCGCTCGTACGACACCCTCGGTCTACCCGAGTCCGAGCAACTCGTGGTGCTGCACGACGGGCGTACCGGGGCGGTGCGGGCGGTCGCCGTCGGCGAGGAGCTGGGATCACGGCGTACCGGGGGACTCGGCGGCATCGCCGTCGACGCCCTGGCCCGCCCCGACGCGGCCACCCTGGGCGTGATCGGTTCCGGCCGGCAGGCCTGGACGCAGGTGTGGGCCGCCGCGGCGGTACGCCCACTGCGCGAGGTGACCGTGTACAGCCGTTCGACGGCCCGGCGCGAGGCGTTCGCAGCCCGGGTCCGCGCCGAGCTGGGCGTGCCGGCCCGAGCGGCGGACAGCGCGCGGCAGGCGGTCAACCGCCGGGAGATCGTGGTACTCGCCACCACCAGCGTCAGCCCGGTGCTGGACGCCGCCGACCTCGCCCCCGGCACCCACGTCAACGCCGTCGGGTTCAAGCAGGCAGACCGACACGAGTTCGGCACCGACCTGCTGGAGCGCGCCGACCTGCTGGTGACCGACTCGCCGGCGCAGGCCACCGCGTACGTCCCGCCGATGCTCGCCGCCGTCGAGCCGTACGCGGAACGGCTGCGCGACCTTGGCGCGGTGCTGGCCGGCGCGGTCGCGGGCCGGACCGGCGCGGACCAGATCTCGGTCTTCTGCTCGACCGGCCTGGCCGGCACCGAGGTCTTCCTGCTCGACCGGCTGGTTCGGGTCGGCGCGGCCACGATCTGATCCGGTGCGACCGGCGGACGGGGGAGGGCCGCCGGCTGCGCCATGCCGCGTCCGGCCGCCGGATGCGGCGGGTTGCGGTGGCCCGGCGGGCCGGACATTCCGTAGTGCCGCAATCGGCACCGGGCGGCCCGCCGACGCCGGGCACGCCGGACCGCCCGGTACCCTCGGATGGTGTCTGCCACCTCCCCTTCCGACAACTCCAGCTCGGCGCGGCTGGCGCCACGCCGCGACTTGGAGAAGTCGTCCGACAACTCCGGCTCGGCGCGGCTGGCGCCACGCCGCGACCTGGAGAAGTCGTCCGACAACTCCGGCTCGGCGCGGCTGGCGCCGCGTGGCGACCTGGAGCCGTCGTCCGCGGCCGACGGCCGCCGCGTCGCCCTGCTGACCCTGGGCTGCGCCCGTAACGAGGTCGACTCGGAGGAGTTGGCCGCCCGGCTGCACGCCGACGGCTGGCAGGTCACCACCGACGGCGAGGGCGCCGACGTGGTGGTCGTCAACACCTGCGGGTTCGTGGAGAAGGCCAAGCAGGATTCCATCCAGACGTTGCTCGCCGCCGCCGACACCGGGGCCAAGGTCGTCGCCGCCGGCTGCATGGCCGAGCGGTACGGCCGGGAACTCGCCGAGAGCCTGCCCGAGGCGCAGGCGGTGCTGAGCTTCGACGACTACCCGGACATCGC
The DNA here is from genome assembly GCF_004348595.1 of Micromonospora sp. KC723. Classification (GTDB taxonomy): domain Bacteria; phylum Actinomycetota; class Actinomycetes; order Mycobacteriales; family Micromonosporaceae; genus Micromonospora. The sequence goes on along the minus strand of NZ_SMKD01000243.1, from coordinate 1,816 downwards.
CGCCCGGCTGGACGCCGTCGTCGCCGGCGAGTCGATCGACGCGCACACCCCACGCGACCGGCGCGAGCTGCTGCCGCTGACCCCGGTCAGGCGGCGGGACGCGGCGGTGTCGCTGCCCGGTCACGGCACCCCGACCCGGGCGACCGTCGAGACCGACGAGCACACCCCGGCGCACCTGCGTCCGGTGCTGCGCCGCCGGCTCGACACCGGCCCGGTCGCCTCGCTCAAGCTGGCCAGCGGCTGCGACCGCCGCTGCGCGTTCTGCGCCATCCCCGCCTTCCGCGGCGCCTTCGTCTCGCGTACCCCCGACGAGCTGCTCGCCGAGGCGGAGTGGCTGGCCAAAACCGGTGTCCGGGAGTTGGTGCTGGTCAGCGAGAACTCCACCTCGTACGGCAAGGACCTGGGCGACCCCCGGGCGCTGGAGAAGCTGCTCCCGCAGCTCGCCGCGATCGACGGCATCGTCCGGGTCCGGGCCAGCTACCTCCAGCCCGCCGAGACCCGGCCCGGTCTGGTCGAGGCGATCGCCACGACGCCCGGGGTGGCCGCGTACTTCGACCTGTCGTTCCAGCACTCCAGCGAGGCGGTGCTGCGCCGGATGCGCCGATTCGGCTCCACCGAGCGTTTCCTGGAGTTGCTGGCCTCCGCTCGCGCCCTGGCCCCCGAGGCCGGCGCGCGGAGCAACTTCATCGTCGGCTTCCCGGGCGAGACCCGTGCCGACTACCAGGAGCTCGTCCGTTTCCTCACCGAGGCACGGCTCGACGCGATCGGTGTGTTCGACTACAGCGACGAGGACGGCACCGAGGCCGCCGGCCTGCCCGGCAAGGTCACCGCCGCCACCGTCAAGCGTCGGTACGACCGGCTCAGCGCGCTCGCCGACGAGCTCTGCTCGCAGCGGGCCGAGGAGCGGCTCGGCTCGACCGTCGAGGTGCTGGTCGACTCGGTGGACGGCGGCGTGGTCGAGGGGCGGGCGGCCCACCAGGCACCCGAGGTCGACGGCTCCACCACCCTGGTCGCCCCGTCCGGCGGCGGGGTGGACCTGGCCGCGCTGCGCCCCGGTGACCTGGTGCGCGCCACCGTGACCGCGACCGAGGGTGTCGACCTGGTCGCCGTACCGGATGAGATGATCTCGGCGGCGCCCGGCGCGGAACGGTGACGGCGGGCCCGGAGGAAGCGGGGGAACCACGTGGGGCGGTGCCAGGTACGCCACGGCGGGACACGGCCGTGACCGGCGCGACGGAGTCGGCGCCGGTGGCCGCCCGGGTGCCGGTGCTCAACGCGGCGAACGGGCTGACCCTGCTGCGGCTGATGCTGGTGCCGGTCTTCGCGGTGTCGCTGGTCGGCTCGGGGATGACCCACCCCGGCTGGCGGATGGCCGCCTGCCTGATCTTCGTGGTCGCGTCCGCGACCGACCTGGTCGACGGGTGGATCGCCCGCCGGTTCGGCCTGGTCACCTCCGTCGGCAAGGTGGCCGACCCGATCGCCGACAAGGCGCTCACCGGCGCCGCCCTGGTGCTGCTCTCCTGGTACGACGGCCTGCCCTGGTGGGTGACGGTGGTCATCCTGGCCCGGGAGTTGGGCATCACCGCACTGCGGTTCTGGGTGATCCGGCACGGGGTGATCGCGGCCAGCCGGGGTGGCAAGGCCAAGACGGCCCTCCAGATCCTCGCCATCACCTGGTACGTCTGGCCCATGCCGGCCGCCCTCGCCGCCGTGGGCCCGTGGATCATGGCCGCGGCTGTCGTCGTCACGGTGGTCACCGGCTTCGACTACCTCGTCCAGGCGCTCCGCCTGCGCCGGCCGGCGCGCTGACCCATCC
>NZ_SMKD01000242.1 GCF_004348595.1 Micromonospora sp. KC723 | reverse complement strand
CGCCACGACCCCCGGGCCGCGCGATGGGCGACCGCCCGGGCCCGCTCCACGTCCATCCCCCCTCCCGACCGATCGCCAGATCGTGCCCCAGCGGGAGCCGGTTGTCGACACCGGCGACCCCGGCACCGCTCGTCCGGCAGCCTCGGCCCGCCCGCTCGTCCGGCACCTCGGCCCGGCCCGGCCGGCAGCCTCGGCCCGGCCCGCTCACCCCGGTCGGACGAGGATGGCTCACCCCCGGCGGAGGCAGCCTCGCAGTCGGCGGGATGCCGCCCGCCAGTGCCGACCCCGGAAAGGAGTGCGCATGGCCACCGCGACCAGCGTCACCCGCACCGACCAGGACCTCCAGAACGACGTGCTCGACGAACTGGCCTGGGATCCCCGGGTGAGTCCCACCGAGGTGGGGGTGACCGTCACCGAGGGCGTGGTGACGCTGACCGGCTGGGTGGACAGCTACGCGGCCAAGTGGGCGGCGGAACGGGCCGCCCACCGGGTGGCCCGGGTCCGGGCCGTCGCCAACGACCTCACCGTGCGGATCGCCCCGTCGGCGCGACGCACCGACGCGGATATCGCCCTGGCCGCCGGGCGGGCCCTGGAGTGGGACGCCTTCGTGCCGGTGGAGAACCTGGAGGTGACCGTCGCCGACGGCTGGGTGACGCTACGCGGCCCGGTCGAGTGGGAGTACCAGCGCCGGGCCGCCGAGCGGGTGGTGGGCCGGTTGACCGGCGTACGCGGACTGAGCAACGGGATCACCGTCCAGCCGGCGGACCGGCCGAGCGGCGACGAACTGCCCGAACGGATCGTCGACGCGCTGGCCCGCAGCGGCGCCACCGAACCGGACCGGGTCAGCGTCCGGGTGTACGGCGACACGGCGGTCCTCGACGGGCTGGTCCACTCGGTGACCGAGCGGGACGAGGTGGAACGGATCGTCTGGTCCGCCCCGGGCATCCGGGAGGTGCACAACCACGTCACGGTGGCACGCTGAGACCACCCGGCCCGGGTGAGCCGGCGTCACCCGCCCCGGCGGCAGGCTCGGGGTCATGACCGACTCCGACAGCGGCCCGATGACGACGCCGTTGCAGGTCACCGCCCGGCTGCGGGTGCCGGTGGACGACACCGACCACGTCCGTGGGCGGGTGGACGCGCCGGTCACCGTCGTGCAGTACGGCGACTTCCAGTGCCGCTACTGCGGGGCTGCGCACCGGAACCTGACCGAGGCGCTGCGCCAGCGGGCCGACGTCGTCCGCCTGGTCTACCGGCACTTCCCGATCGCGAACGTGCACCCGTACGCGGAGGCCGCGGCGGAGGTCGCCGAGGCCGCCGGGCGGCGGGGCCGGTTCTGGGCGATGCACGACTGGCTCTACGAGCACCAGGACCAGCTCGACCCGGTGCACCTGTCGCTCGGCGTGGAGCAGCTCGGGCTGCCGCCCGACGAGGTCGGCGTGGAGGTCGAGCGGCAGGCGTACGCCGACCGGGTGCGGCGCGACTTCGTCGGCGGGATCCGCAGCGGGGTGAACGGCACCCCCACCCTGTTCATCAACGAGGTCTGCCACGAGGGCGGGTACGACCTGCCGGAGCTGCTCGTCGCGGTGGACGCGGTGGCCGGCGCCTGACCGGACGCGTGCCGCCCACCGCCGGGATCGCACCGCCCGGCGGCGGGTCGCACCGTCCTGCGCCGCCCGTCGGAGGCTCAGATCAGGCGCAGTTCGCGGGCCCGGCGGACCGCCTCGCGGCGACGGGTCGCGTCGAGCTTGCGGTAGATGTTGCGCACGTGCGTCTTCACCGTGTTGACCGACAGGGACAACTCACTGGCGATCTCCACGTTGGACAGGATGCTCTGCAGGTAACGCAGGATGGTCAACTCCCGCTCGGTCAACGGCTCGTCCAGCGTCCGGGCCGTCCCGGCCGGCCCCCGCTCGGCGGGTTCCCCGGCACCCCGCACCAGGTCGCTCACGGTCGGCCAGTGCGCGGTCCCGGAATCCAGGTGCGCGGCGAGCAGATCCCGGACCGCCGGCTCGGCGCGGGTGAACACCCGCCGGTGGCCCTCCGGCGCGGCCAGGTCGAGCACCCGCTCCAGCAGCCGGCCCGCGCGCCGGTCGTCGCCGTCGCGCCGGGCCAGCACCGCCTCCAACAGCCCGGCGGCGAGGCGTACCGGCAACGGCCAGGCCTCGGCGTCCGGGCCGTCCCACCGCGGCAGGGCGTACCCGGCGGCCCGCACGTCGCCGGCCCGCAACTCCACTTGGGCCAGCGCCAACGCCAGCACCGGCGGCCGGTCGGGTTGCCTACCCCGATCAGCGAGCAACCCCCGGGCGGTGTCCACGTCCCCCTGCCCACCACGCAGGTCCGCCTCCAGGGCGAGCAGCCGGTCGCCGAGTCCCCCGTCGGGCCGCTCCTCGGTCCGCGCCCGGGTCACCAGCTGGGTCGCGGCGGCGGCCTGACCGGCGTCGCGCAGCAGCGCGGCCCGGCAGAGTGTCGCGGCGGCCCCGGCCGTGGGCTCACCGGCCGCCGCGCCGGTGAGCGCCAACCGGGCGGCGGCCTCCTCCGGCTGGTCGCGGTACAGGGCCACCAGGGCCAGCGCCAGATGGGCGTGGGCGCACTCGACGCGGCTCGACCAGCCCTGGCACGGTGGCATCTCCAGAGCCGCCCGGGCGGTCCCCTCGGCGGCCCGCAGCCTCCCGGCCAGGGCGTGCAGCAGCGCCAGCCGGGCGGCGCAGACCAGCACCGTGCGCGCCCGACGGGTGTCGCGCGCGGCGTCGTACGCCCCGGCGAGCCGGGCCGCCGCCGCCGGCAGGTCGCCCTCGGCCAGGTCGCTCAGGCCGAGGGCCGTCCCGGCCACCGCCCGCACGTCGGCGTCCTCGCCGGCCCGGGTCCGCGGATCGAGGGCCGCGGCGCCCCCGCTGCCGTCGGACGAAGGGATGGTGGCGAGCAGCCGGGCCGCCACGGCGCGGACCTCCCGGTGGTCGCCGGCGAGCCGGGCCAGGGTGAGTTCCAGGGCGGTGGCCAGCCGGCGGAACCGGTCCCGGCGTGGGGCGGGCAGTGACCCCGCCGCCGCGGCGGCGTCGTGCAGCCGGGCGGCGGCGGCCTGGGCGTCACCGGCGTACGCCCGTTCGGCGGCACAGGCCAGGGCCAGTTCCGGGTCGCGGCGCACCGCCTCCGCCGGGGGCGGCGGTGGCGGTGGGCAGGTCGGGGCCTCCCGGTCGTACGGGACGAGTTCCGGCCAGCCGGTGAGCAGCAGCTCGGTGGCCCGCTCCCACTCCCCGCCGGCGAGCGCGTGCCGCAGCGCCTCGGCGGGACGGTCCTGGTCGGCGTACCAGCCGGTGGCGCGCCGGTGCAGGTCCCGCCGGGCCTGCTCGTCCAGCCCGTCCAGCTCGTCGCGGAGCAGGTCGGCCAGCAGCGGGTGCGGCCGGTACCAGGGCGGGTCGCTGTCGTCGGCGTGCAGGAAGCCGCCGTCGCGGGCCAGCTCGGCCAGCAGCTGGCCGCCGTCACCCCGGCCGGTCAGCGCGTCGGCCAGGTCGGCCCGTACCGCCGGGCTGACCGCCGTACGCCGCAGCAGCTCCCGCGCCGGCGGCGGCAACCCGCCCAACACCTCCGCCCGCAGGTACGCGGCGACCTCCGGCTGGTCGCCGCCGAACCGGTCGGCCCAGCGTTCCGGGTCGGCGTGGCCGTGGGCGGCCAGCGCGGCGAACCGCAGGGCGGCCGGCCAGCCGCCGGTGCGCTCACGCAGCCGGGTGACCGCCGCCGAGGGCAACGGGGTGCCGTGCGCGACCAGCAGGTCGGCGACCTCGTCGACGGTGAAGGCCAGCTCCTGCGGACCGATCTCGGTCAGCTCGCCGGTCAGCCGCAACCGGTGCAACGGCAACGGCAGCTCGCCCCGCGCCCCGGCGACCAGCCGCAGCCGCCCGTCGGTGTGCCGCAGCAGGAACTCCAGCCCGGTCAGCGCGGCCGGGTCGGCGACCCGGTGCAGGTCGTCGAGGACCAGCAGCACCGGCCGTTCCCGGGCGGCCAGTGCGGCGGCGAGCAGCTCCAGCTGGTCGGGGCGGGGGGTGCTGGGC
>NZ_SMKD01000241.1 GCF_004348595.1 Micromonospora sp. KC723 | reverse complement strand
CGCGTACCCTCGCCGACCCCACCCCGGCGCAGCTCGCCCCCCGCTACCGCTTCGCCGGCCAACTGGTCACCACCGGCCGGGGGTACGCCTACCCGACCGCCCGGGAGGCGGCGCTGAAGCTGATGGAGACCTCCTACCTGCCGGCGCTGGCCTTCTCCGGGGCCGACCTGCTGCACGGGCCGCTCGCCATGACCGACCCGGACGTCCCGGTGCTCGCCGTCGTCGGCTCCGGCCCCGGCGGGCGCGCCATGGGTGAGGTGCTGCCACGGCTCGGCGAGCGCCGCGCCGACGTGGTGGTGGTGGGCTCCGCCGCGGTGGCGGGGGCAACCAGGATGGCCGTCCCCGAGGTCGACGAGCGGTACGCCCCGCTGCTGGACATCCTGCCCCTGCAACGCCTGGCGCTGGCGTTGGCGCTGGCCCGGGGCGAGGACCCGGACGCACCCCGGGGGCTGAAGAAGGTCACCGCGACGAGGTGACCTCCGACGTGGCACGCTGTGGGGCGTGTCCACGCTGCGCGACCTCGCCGAGGAGCACACCCAGCTCCGCCCGGCCGACATCGACCACCTGCACCGCATCGCGGGCGACTGGCAACTGCTGTCCGACTTGTCCTTCGCCGACCTGCTGCTGTGGGTACCGGTCGACGGCGACGGCGCGTTCCTCTGCGTCGCCCAGGTCCGCCCGACGACCGCCCCCACCGCGTACCTCGACGACCAGGTGGGTCGGATCGTCGGCGGGCCGGAGGTGGCCCACCTGGAGGTGGCGTACCGGCAGGGCCGGATCTGGCGGGAGGGCGACCCGGTCTGGTACGGCGACGTGCCCGCCCGGCACGAGGCGATTCCGGTGCGGCTGCGCACCGCCGACGGAGAGGCCGGCGAGGTCGTCGCCGTGGTCGGCCGGGACACGAACCTCTCCACCGCCCGCACCCCCAGCCAGCTGGAGCTGAACTACCTCACCACCGCCGACGACCTGGCCCAGATGATCGCCGACGGCACCTTCCCGCCGCCCCGGCACCCGGGGGAGACCACCTCCGCGCCCCGGGTCGGCGACGGTCTGGTCCGGCTCGACGCCAACGGCAAGGTCACCTACGCCAGCCCGAACGCCCAGTCGGCGTACCGGCGACTGGGGTACGCCTCCCACCTGGTCGGGGAGGACCTGGCCAAGCTGCACCGCCGGCTCGCCGCCGATCCGCTGGAGGGCACCGACGCCGGCAACGCCGTGCTGGCCGCGCTGCGCGGCGAGGCCCCGCCCCGGCGGGAGATCGACGCCCGCGGCGCCACCATGCTGACCCGGGCGCTGCCGCTGATGCCGGCCGGAGTGCCGATCGGCGCGCTGGTGCTGGTCCGCGACATCACCGAGGTACGCCGCCGGGACCGGGCGCTGATCACCAAGGACGCCACCATCCGGGAGATCCACCACCGGGTGAAGAACAACCTCCAGACCGTCGCCGCGCTGCTGCGGCTCCAGGCCCGGCGGGTCGCCATGCCCGAGGCCCGGGTCGCGCTGGAGGAGTCGGTACGCCGGGTCGCCTCGATCGCCCTGGTGCACGAGACGCTCTCCATGTCCAGCGACGAGGCGGTCGAGTTCGACGGCATCGTCGACCGGGTGGCCAGCGCCGCCACCGAGGTCGCCGCGACCGAGGTGACCGTCGGGATGCGCCGCAGGGGCAGCTTCGGCGTGCTGCCCGCCGAGATCGCCACCTCCCTGGTCATGGTGCTCAACGAGCTGCTGCTCAACGCCGTCGAGCACGGCTTCCCGCCGGCCGGGGAGGACGGGGCGCCCACCGGGGCGGGCAGCGGGGTGAAACCGGAGGTGGTGGTGACCGCGCACCGGTTCCGCAAGCAGCTGCACGTCTCGGTGGCCGACAACGGGCGCGGCCTGCCCGCGCAGTTCGACGCCGAACGCGCCGGCCGGCTGGGGTTGCAGATCGTCCGGGCGCTGGTCACCGGCGAGCTGCGCGGCAGCATCGAGCTGCGCAACGGGGCCGAGGGCGGCACCGAGGCCGTCCTCGTCGTCCCGCTGGCCCGCCAGCCCGGCTGACCGGAACGCGGATCCTGGTACGACGGGTGCCGACCGGGAACTGCCGATGGTGTGGTCAGGCCCGCGCGGTGAGCAGCGCGACGGTGACGCCGGGGCGCTGCCAGGTGCGGCTGACGGTGAACCGCTCCCGTAGCGCGTCCCCCTTCACGCCGGGGAGCGCGGCCAGCGGGTCGGCACGCCGGCCCGCCACCACCAGCCAGACCCGCCCCACCCCGGCCAGGCACTCCGCCGGCCGGGCGCACTCGGTGACCCACAAATCCGCGCGTTGCCGCTGGTCGCGGATCACCAGCACGTCCCGGGGCCGGTCCGCCAGGTGGTACGCCACCCCGAGGTCGAGGAAGAGCCAGCCGTCCCGGGGCGCGTACACCACGGCATCCCCGGGCCGCTGTCCCGCCCCGATGATCCCGGCCGCGCCCCGGTAGTCGACGGTCGCGCTGCGCGGCCAGCCGTGGGTCTGCCGCAGCGTCGCCTGGTCGGGCAGCCCGAGCAGGCCGGCCAGCGCCACCACCGCGAGGGGCGGCGCGAGCGCCCGGCCGGTGCCGGTCGGCGCCCCGGCCAGCGCCGCCCCGGCGAGCACTCCCGCGAAGGGCACGGTGAAGAGCAGGTAGCGCGGCACCCACAGCGGTACGACCAGTGCGGCGGCGAAGACCAGCAGCACCGGCAGCAGCACGCCGAGCCCGGGCAGCAGCGCGCGCCGACCCACCTGCGCGGCCCCCAGCGCGGCGAGGCCGACCAGCAGCCCACCGACCACCCCGCTCTGGACGACGCCGCCGGGTAGCGCCGCCAGGTCGGCCAGCCGGGCCGGTTCGACCCAGTCGAGCTGCCGGGAGCGTTGCCCCCGGGTCCGCAGCACCAGCGGGGTGAGCACGACGAGCGCCACCAGCAGGGCGAGCGCCCAGCGCCCGGCGAGCCGGCCGCCCCGGGCAGCCCGTCCCGCCGGGCGGGGCGGTTCGGGCGCGGGCGCGCCGGCCGCGGGCGCGGTGAGCCCGGCGGCCGCCGGGCCGAGCCACCAGGACACCAGCACCACCACGGCGTGCGCGGCGAGCAGGGCGAGGGCGAGCAGGTGGCTCAGGCCGAGCCCCGCGACGGCGACGGCGTACGCGGCCCAGCGTCGCCACGTCGGGCGGTGCAGTGCGGTGACCAGCAGCAGGGTGGCCAGCACGGCGAAGAACATGGCCAGGGCGTACGGGCGGGCCTCGTGGGCGTACCGGGAGGTGCCGGGCAGCACCGTGAAGAGCAGGCCGGCGAGCAGGCCGGCCCGGGCGTCGAGGAGCCGGGCCGCGAGGACGGCGGTGAGCCCGGCCGCCGCTGCCATGGCCAACGCCGAGGGGAGCCGCAGCGCCGCCGGCGAGTCGCCACCGAGGCGTACCCAGCCGTGCATCAGCAGGTAGTACGGCCCGGCGGTGGCGTCCAGGGTGCCGGTGAGCCGTAGCAGGTCCGGTAACGGGCGGGTGGCCGCGCTCCAGGTGGCCAGCTCGTCCCGCCAGGGTGGGGCATGCCCGATGCCGATCAGCCCGACGGCCAGCGTGGTGAGCGTCGGCACCAGCCAGACCGGGGGCGGGGCGGACCGGAGCCAACCCGCCGGATGCCACTTCTCGGACATACCGCCCACGCTCCGAGCCTCCCACATCCGGTGCCGCGCCGTGGCCCGGCCGGCCGGCCGGATCGCGCCCGGTCCGGGCCGCCCGCGATGCCGCTGGCGCGAAGGTCGAGCGCGGTGGCGGCCCGGAGTTTCGCGCCGCCACCGAACTCGATCTTCAATCGAGGCGTGCCACCGGCCCGTGATGTGGGATGCGGCACGCGCTCGTTGGCTGCCCCACCCCCGGTGTGGCAGCATGATGGCCATGACCGCCGCTGTCGTCCGCCGCTTCGTGGCCCGCCGCCACGTCGACTACGGCCGCGTGCGCAGCGCGATCTGTCCGGCCCACTGACGACGCCCGACCCATCTGTCTCGGGCGCGTAGTCCGCGCCGGCCGTCCGACACCGTTGTCCTCGGCCCGTCCCACGGGCCGGCCGCCGCGCCCGCGCACCCCACCGAGGCACAGCAGACAACGGAGGACGCCGCGATGGCGGTCAGCAGCACTCCCGCCCGCCCCAGCAC
>NZ_SMKD01000240.1 GCF_004348595.1 Micromonospora sp. KC723 | reverse complement strand
ACCCGCGACCACCGGGCCGCGACGGCAGGTCCGGGGTGGTGGGGTCAGCGTGGCCGGGGGATACGGCGGCGCACGTCCGGGGTGGTGGCGGGGCCGGGCTGCCAGCGGGCCACCCACGGGGCGTCGGCCGGTGGAGTGACCACACCGCCCTCCAGGCCGGCGTACCGGCCGGCGAGGACGCGTTTCGCGGCAGCCACGTCGACGGTGTCGGTGTTCTCCCACAGGGCGGTGAAGAGCTGCTCGACCCGCACCCGGGCCTGCCGGCAGAACAGGTCGGCCAGCTCGACGTTCTCCGGGTGGGTGTCCTTCTCGGCGTACGCCCGGACACAGACCGCGCTCATCGCGAACAACTCCGCGCCGATGTCCACCACCCGGCCGAGGAACGCCTGCTTGCGCTCCATCTTGCCCTGCCAGCGGGACATCGCGTAGAACGTCGACCGGGCCAGCTTGCGGCTGTACCGCTCGACCTGCCGGAGATGACCGGCGAGCGGGCCGAACTCGCCGTACGCCCTCGGTCGCTGGCCCCGGCCGACGGCGAGGGTCGGCAGCCACCTGGCGTAGAACGCCCCGGCCCGGGCGCCCGCCCTCGCCTTGCGGCCGAGGTCGGCGTCCGGGTCGATGATGTCGCCGGCGACGGAGAGGTGGGCGTCGACGGCCTCCCGGGCGATCAGCAGGTGCATGATCTCGGTCGAGCCCTCGAAGATCCGGTTGATCCGCAGGTCGCGGACGAGCTGCTCGACGGCGGCCGGGCGTTCCCCCCGGGCGGCGAGCGACTCGGCCGTCTCGTAGCCGCGCCCGCCCCGGATCTGGACCAGCTCGTCACCGATCTTCCAGGCCATCTCGCTGGCGTAGAGCTTCACCAGCGCCGCCTCGATCCGGATGTCGTTGCGGTCGTCGTCGGCGAGCAGGCAGCAGAGGTCCAGCATTGTCTCCATGCCGTACGTGGTGGCGGCGATGAAGGCGAGCTTCTGGGCGACCGCCTCGTGCTCGCCGACCGGCCGGCCCCACTGCACCCGGTCGGCGGCCCACTCCCGGGCCACGTGCAACGCCCACTTGCCGGCGCCGACGCACATCGCCGGCAACGACAGCCGCCCGGTGTTCAACGTGGTCAGCGCGATCTTCAGGCCCTTGCCCTCGCCGCCGATGACGTTCTCCTTCGGCACGAAGACGTCGTGGAAGCGGGTGACGCTGTTCTCCAGGCCGCGCAGGCCGACGAAGGCGTTGCGGCGTTCGACGGTGATGCCCTCGCTGTCGCCGTCCACCACGAACGCCGTGATGCCGCCCCGCCGGCCGCCCGCCGCGGGCACCCGGGCCATCACCACCAGCAGGGTGGCGACGGTGCCGTTGGTGGCCCAGAGCTTGACCCCGTTGAGCCGGTAGCCGGCGCCGTCGGGGGTGGGCTCGGCGGTGGTGGCGAGCCGGGCCGGGTCGGAGCCGACGTCCGGCTCGGTGAGCAGGAACGCGGAGACCTCGCCGGCGGCGAGCCGGGGCAGGAACCGCTGCTTCTGCTCGTCGGTGCCGAACATCTTCAGCGGCTGCGGCACGCCGATGGACTGGTGGGCGGAGAGCAGCGCCCCGATCGCCGGGCTGACCGAACCAGCCAGCATCAGCGCCCGGCAGTAGTGCAGGTTGCTCAGGCCGAGCCCGCCGTACCGCCGGTCGATCTTCATGCCGAAGGCGCCGAGCCGGGCGAGCCCGTGGAAGACCTCGTCGGGGATCCGGGCGTCCCGTTCGATGGCGGCGCCGTCCACCTCGGAACGCAGGTACGCCTCGAACGCGGTCAGGAACTCCTCGGCCCGCGCGACGTCCGCCGGATCGGAGCGGGGCCACGGGTTGATCAGGTCGAGCCGGAAGCGGCCGAGGAACAGTTCCTTGCCGAAGCTGGGCCGGTCCCAGGCGGTCTCCCGGGCGGCCTCGGCGACCTGGCGGGCCTCCTTCTCGGAGACCTGCCCCGCCTCACCGGGCAGTGGTCCAGCGCCCTCGGCGGTGGATCGGCTGTTGTGTGTCGTGGTCACGGCTGCCCCCTCGAACCTTGGTCCGGATGCGTCCACGTGCTCGACAAGAGCAACGCTACCCCTGGGTGTTACCCAGGGGTAGCGTTGCGTGCACGTCTGATTTACCGGCCCGCGACCGTCCCGGCGGAGCCGTCGGCGGCGAGAATCCGCGGGGTGTCGTCATCCTCGTCGATGTCATCCTCGCCCCAGTTGCGGCGGGCGAACGGCAGGAACACCCAGAAGGTCAGGAACCACAGCGCGGTGATCCCGCTGAGCACGAAGGCGATCGACCGGTCGAGGATGAAGTCGGTGATCAGCAACACCGCACTGACCATGGCGATCAGCGTGAAGGCGAGCCCCGTGCTGGCCATTCGGTGGGCGAACCGGACCAGTTCCGGCTTGCGGCCCTGTCGGAACAGTGCCCGGTGGAAGGCCACCGGCGAGATGATCGCCGCCGCGGCCGCCGCCGCGGACAGCAGCGAGACGATGTAGACGTCCTTCTGGAAACCACTGGTCCGGGTGAAGCCGGCACTGAACGGCAGGGTCAGCAGGAAGGCGAAGAGGATCTGCACCCCGGTCTGCGCGACGCGCAACTCCTGGAGCAGGTCGGCGAAGTTGCGCTGCCAGCGCTGACGCTCGGATTCCCTGGACACGCGCCACCTCCGGAAAGACGGTACCGACGGGACGGACCGCCGGCAGCAACGCTGTTGCCCCGTCCCGGCACGCGCGAAACCGGCTCAGGAACCCCGGCCGCCGCGTACCCGGGCCAGGATCGCCTCGACCAGCGGGGCCGGCGCCTCGTCGGGAATCCAGTGGGTGACGCCGGACAGCTCGACGAAGTCGTACTCCCCCGTCACGTGCCGGGCGCAGCCCTCGGCGGCGGTCCGGCCGATCGCGGCGTCCCTGTCGCTCCACACGTAGGTGGTCGGCACGCTGACCGGCCCGGCGGTGGCGAAGTCCCTCGGGGACATGGCCCGGTACCAGTTCAGCGCCCCGGTCAACGCGCCCGGCTCGCGCATCGGGTCGGCGTACCGGGCGACCCGGGCGGCGTCGCCGACGCCGGAGAGCATTCTGCGCAGGGCGGTCGCCCGCAACGCGAGCAGCACCTTCTCCGCCTTGCCCGGCCGACGGAACAGCGCCATGTAGGAGGAGCGGAGCTTCTGCTTCGGGTCGTTCGCCAGGGCGTACCCGAAGGCGGCGGGGTGGGGGACGGAGACGGCGGTCAGCGTCCGGACCCGCTCCGGGTGCCGCGCCGCGAGGACCCACGCGACGACCGCGCCCCAGTCGTGCCCGACGACGTGGGCCGCCTCTACCCCGAGGGCGTCGAGCAGCGCCACCGCGTCGGCGACCAGCTCGGGCAACCGGTAGGCGGACACCTCGTGCGGGCGGGCGCCCGACGAGTAGCCCCGCTGGTCCGGCGCGTACGTGCGCAGACCGGCGGCGTGCAGCGCCGGCGTCACGTCGTCCCACTCGCCGCCGTGCTGGGGGAAACCGTGCAGCAGGAGGACGGGTTCGCCGCCCTCCGGGCCGCCGGTGCGCACCTCGAACGTCAACCCTCGCGCCTCGACCCTCATGATCGCCACCCTACCGGCCCGGCCACGCGTCGTCGTCCGACGCCCGCGCCGGTCGCCGGCTGGGCCGTTGCCGCAGGTCGGTGCTAGCGTCTGGGCCAGACAACTTCACCTCCGACAGGGGAGCGCACAGCGCTGAGAGTGCGGGCGGCCCGCCCGCAGACCCTCGAACCTGATCTGGGTAATGCCAGCGCAGGGAGTTCGGTCGACCTCCAGCCGCGCCGCCGTCCGGCGACCACCGGGCGCGGCGTGCGTCTTCTCCTGGTTCGATCATTGGACTGGGAGCACAGCATGCAGCACACCGACAGCAACCGGTGGCGCACCATCGACATCGTGGTCGCCGCGGTGATCGCCGTCGCGTTCGGCGTCATCTTCTGGGCCTGGGGCCTGGTCTGGAAGGCCACCGATCCGCTGTTCGCCTCGGTGCCGGCAACGCAGGCGATCATGTACGGCGTCTGGCTGGTCCCCGCGGTGCTCGGCGGCCTGGTGATCCGCAAGCCGGGCGCGGCCCTCTTCTGCGAGGCCGTCGCCGCGACGGTCTCCGCGCTGCTGGGCTCCGAGTGGGGCGGGATCACCATCGTCCAGGGGCTGATCCAGGGCGTGGGCGCGGAGCTGGCGTTCGCGGCGCTGCGCTACCGCTCGTTCCGGCTGCCGGTGGCGGTGCTCGCCGGCGCGCTGACCGGTCTCAGCGCCGCCGTGTTCGACTTCGTCGTCTGGAACGTCGAGTACGACCTGGCCAGCTACCGCCTGCCGTACGCCGCCCTGACCGTGCTCAGCGCCACGGTCGTCGCCGGCGTCGGCGGCTGGTACCTGACGCGGGCCCTGGCCGGCACCGGCGTGCTGGACCGCTTCCCCGCCGGCCGCGACCGCCCCGCCGTCTGACCC
>NZ_SMKD01000239.1 GCF_004348595.1 Micromonospora sp. KC723 | reverse complement strand
CGCCACGATCCCCGGCCCCGCCACACCTGCGATCGGCCACGACCGGCGGCACAAGGCGCCATCGGTCGGCCCGGACACCCCGTCCGCGGCAGAGACAGCCGGGTCGGCGTCGTAGCCGTCGGTGCTCCCGTCCGCCGCAACCGCACTCCTCGGGTTGTCGGCCCGGACGCGGCTCGTCCAGGTCGCCGGAGCGCAAGGCAGCCGACCGCACGGCCGGAGGCGAATGGCAACGGCCGCCGTACCCAAGGGGTACGGCGGCCGTTGCGCGGACCGGACGTCAGCGCTGTCCGGAGGTGTCCTCCTGGTAGCTGGCGCCACCGTCGGACTCGCTGGTCAGCGGCTTGGCCCCACCCTCTGGCGGACCGGCCAGGGTCTGGCCGGCGGCCAGCTCGGGGAACTTGTAGTCGAACGCCGGCCGCTCGGAGCGGATCCGCGGCATCCGGTCGAAGTTGCGCAGCGGCGGCGGCGAACTGGTCGCCCACTCCAGCGAGTTGCCGTGGCCCCACGGGTCCTCGACCTCGACGATCGGGCCGGTCTTGTACGACTTCCAGCAGTTCCAGATGAACGGCAGGGTCGAGATGCCGGTGATGAACGCGCCGATGGTGGAGATCATGTTCAGCGTGGTGAAGCCGTCGCTGGGCAGGTAGTCGGCGTACCGGCGTGGCATGCCCTCGTTGCCCAGCCAGTGCTGCACCAGGAACGTGGTGTGGAAGCCGATCATCGTGAGCCAGAAGTGGATCTTGCCCAGCCGCTCGTCGAGCATCCGGCCGAACATCTTCGGGAACCAGAAGTAGATGCCGGCGAAGACGGCGAACACGATGGTGCCGAAGAGCACGTAGTGGAAGTGCGCCACCACGAAGTACGAGTCGTGCAGGTGGAAGTCGAGCGGCGGGCTGGCCAGCAGCACGCCGGTGAGGCCACCGAAGAGGAAGGTCACCAGGAAGCCGACCGAGAAGAGCATCGGCGTCTCGAAGGTGATCTGCCCCCGCCACATGGTGCCGATCCAGTTGAAGAACTTCATGCCGGTCGGTACGGCGATCAGGTAGCTCAGGAAGCTGAAGAACGGCAGCAGCACCTGGCCGGTGGCGAACATGTGGTGCGCCCACACGCTCATCGACAGGGCGGCGATGGCGATGGTCGCGGCGACCAGGCCCTTGTAACCGAAGATCGGCTTCCGGGAGAAGACCGGGATGATCTCGCTGACGATGCCGAAGAACGGCAGCGCGATGATGTACACCTCGGGGTGACCGAAGAACCAGAACAGGTGCTGCCAGAGCATCGGCCCGCCGGTCGCCGGGTCGTACACGTGGGCGCCGAGCAGCCGGTCCGCGGCGAGCGCGAAGAGCGCGGCGGCCAGCAGCGGGAAGACCAGGATCGCCAGCAGGCTGGTGACCAGCATGTTCCAGGTGAAGATCGGCATCCGGAACATCGTCATGCCGGGGGCGCGCAGGGTGAGGATCGTGGTGATCAGGTTGACCGCGCCGAGGATCGTGCCCAGACCCGAGATGGCCAGGCCGACGACCCACATGTTCGCGCCGACGCCCGGCGCGTGCTCGGCGGTGCTCAGCGGGGTGTACGCGGTCCAGCCGAAGTCGGCCGCGCCTCCGGGGGTGAGGAAACCGGCCGTCGCCATGGTGCCGCCGAACAGGTACAGCCAGTAGGCGAACGCGTTCAGCCGGGGGAAGGAGACGTCGGGCGCACCGATCTGCAGCGGCACGACGTAGTTCGCGAAGGCGAACACGATCGGCGTCGCGAAGAACAGCAGCATGATCGTGCCGTGCATGGTGAACAGCTGGTTGTACTGCTCGGGTGACAGGAACTGCAGCCCCGGCCGGGCCAGCTCGGCCCGCATGATCAGCGCCATCAGGCCACCGATCATGAAGAACGCGAACGCGGTGACCATGTACATGATCCCGATCTGCTTCGCGTCCGTGGTGCGCAGCAGCCGCGCGATGGCCGACCCCTTGACCGGCTCTCGGACCGGCCATGGCCGGGTCACGACCGGCTTGGGTGCGACGGTGGTCACGAATGGCCTCCGGTTCTCGGTTGTCCCGCTCGGCACGCGCTTGTCATCTGCGAGCCGTCATCCGCAAGGAGGATAGTCCCCGGCAGGTGGCAGCACCGCCGGGGGTCGTCCGGCAGGATGGACGGTCGCCCTCACAGCGGGCCCACGAGCAACCGGTAGTGCTCCCGGAAGATCCGCCCGCCGCGTCCGCGCAGCAGCGGGTCGCGCAGCGCGGGCGGCACGTCCCGGGTCCGGTTGCGGTCGCGGGTCCGGTCCCGCACCCATCGGGTACGCGGCCGGCGGCGACTCTCGTACGCGACCAGCGCCGCCTCGACGCTGCCGGCCGCGGTCAGCGACTCGGCGAGCACCACCGCGTCCTCCAGCGCCATCGCCGCGCCCTGGCTCAGCGTGGGCGCGGTGGCGTGCGCGGCGTCGCCGACCAGCAGCACCCGGCCCCGGTGCCAGCGCCCCAACTCGACCTCGTCGGTGAGCCCCACCTGCACCCGGTCGAGTGCCTCCAGCACCGCCGGGACCGGGCCGCCGTAGGAGCCGAAGAGCTCGTGCAGCCGGGCCAGCGGGTCGGCGGGGGGCTCGGTGCCGGCCTCGTCGGCGTACACGTGCAGTCGCCCGGCCCCGATCGGCACGACCAGGAACCCGGCGCGCTGGCCGAGCAGGGCGGTCCAGTCGGCGACATCCGGGCCGTCCCGGACCACGGCACGGTAGACCACCTGCCCGGCCGGCTGGGGCGGGCCACCGAGCGCGGCCAGGGCGCGGACCGCCGAGCGCGGCCCGTCGGCGCCGATGACCAGGTCGTACTCGCCGCCGGTGCCGTCGGTGAAGGTGACCCCGACGCCGTCGGACAGCAGCTCGACGGCGCTGATCTCGGCACCGTGCCGGACGGCGCCACCCGCCCCGCTGAGCAGCACCTGGTAGAGGTCGCGGCGGGGCAGCGCCCGGCATTCGCCCACCCCGGCCCAGAGCGCGTCGAGATCCACCTCGCAGAGCGGTGAGCCGGCCGCGTCGAGGAAACGCTGCCGGTGGATGACCCGGCCGAACGGGCGGACCGGGCCGTCGAGGTCCAGCCGGCGCAGCGCCCGCGCGGCGTTGCCGGGGAGGTAGAGGCCGGCGTCGACGAACTCGTTCGGAGGCAACTTCTCGGTGACATCCGGTCGGAAGCCGGCCAGGCGCAGCGCCCGGGCCACGGCGAGACCGGCGATGCCCGCGCCGACGACGAGGATGCGCAGGGGGGAGCTGCCACCCATGGTGGTGTACGCCTCCGGAGGGGTGCGGCACGCGTTGGAGGCAAGACACTACTCCCCGCGATTGACAGACGGTAGGCCCGGTCGCCCCTGCCGCGCATTCCCTCGGACGGGCCTCGCCACTTCCCTACCGCGTTCCCGCCCCCGGCCGGGTGAGCGCCCTCATCCGCACCGCCGCCCGGCCTCCACCGCCGGCTTGAGCTGCTGATCCATGGTGACCAATGGGAACGGTGCCGACCCCCGCGCGGGCGACGCCGAGCCGACACCCGGGGAACAGGATCGGAGGTCCTACCCGGTTCCGGTTGCGCTCTTGTTGCATAGATGTAAATGTGTCGAACAACCCATGGGAGCGCTCCCGCCGGTCCCGTCCCGCCCGGCGCCCCCGCGACAGAGCCCCGAGGAGCATCATGAGACGTCCACTCCGCGCGCTGGCCGTGGCCGGCCTGCTGGCCGCCGGCTCGCTGGCCGCCGTCACGTACGGCGGCACCGCCTCCGCCGACACCCAGATCTGCGAGCAGTACGGCTCCACCGTCATCCAGAACCGGTACGTGGTGCAGAACAACCGCTGGGGCACCACCGCCCAGCAGTGTATCAACGTCACCAGCACCGGCTTCGAGATCACCACCCAGCAGGGCTCCGCGCCGACCAACGGCGGACCGGTGTCGTACCCGTCGGTCTTCGTCGGCTGCCACTACACCAACTGCTCCCCCGGCACCAACCTGCCGATGCAGGTGGACCGGATCAGCACCGCCACCAGCAGCATCAGCTACCGGTACGTCAGCGGGGCCACCTACAACGCCTCGTACGACATCTGGCTCGACCCCTCGCCGAAGCGCGACGGGGTAAACCAGATGGAGATCATGATCTGGCTCAACCGGCAGGGTCCCATCCAGCCCATCGGCTCACGGGTCGGCACCGCCACCATCGACGGGCGGAGCTGGGAGGTCTGGCGCGGCAGCAACGGGTCCAACAACGTCATCTCGTACCTGGCTCCGTCGACGATCTCCAGCGCAGACCTCAACCTGCTGGCGTTCATCAGGGACACCCGCGACCGGGGCGCGATCACCAACAGCTGGTACCTGACCAGCATCCAGGCCGGCTTCGAGCCGTGGCAGGGCGGCGTGGGCCTGGCCGTCAACTCCTTCTCGGCCAGCGTCAACGGCGGCGGCGGCCCGATCACGCCGCCGCCGTCCACCCC
>NZ_SMKD01000023.1 GCF_004348595.1 Micromonospora sp. KC723 | reverse complement strand
GCCCACGTCACCCCCGCCGACCACGCCCCCGCCCGGCGGCTGCACGGCCACGTACTCGAACGCGAACCAGTGGCCGGGTGGCTTCCAGGGCGAGGTCCGGGTGACCGCCGGCGCCTCGGCCATCCGTGGCTGGGTCGTCACGTGGTCCTTCGCTGACGGCCAGAGCGTGACCCAGGCCTGGAACGCGACCGTGACCAGCAGCGGGTCAACCGTCACCGCTCGCAACATGAGCTACAACGGCAACCTGGCCGCGGGGGCCAGCACCACGTTCGGCTTCATCGGCTCGTGGAACGGAGCGAACAGCCGCCCCGCGTCGGTTTCCTGCGGCGCCGGCTGAGCCCCGTCGGGCGGGTCGGGCGTGCGCCGCCCGGCCCGCTCGACCTCGGGATCTGGCCCGAAGTCGGGTGTGGCGGTCAGCGGACGCCGTCGGTGAGGCGGGCGGCGAGGTCGCGGATACGTGCGATCAGTTCGGGTGGTTCGTTCACGGTGAAGGGGAGGTCGAACAGGCCGAGGTGGACGGCAAGTTCGTCGAGGGAGTTCGATCCGGTGTGCAGGAGGCAGGTTCGTGAGTCGACGGCTTCGATGAGGCCGACGGTGGGGAGGACCTGCTCGGCGGCCGTCTCCGCGGAGACGTGCAGGGTGACGCGTGCCTGGTAGCGGTATACCGCGGCCGAGACGCCACGGAACAGATACGCGGCGAGGTCGACGTCGGGTGCTTCGCGTGGGGTGAATCGGGGACCCGCCGGGACGCGGGGCGCCAGCCGGTCCATCCGGTACGTGCGCCAGTCGGCGCGCTCGACGTCCCAGGCGACGAGATACCAGCGTCGGCCGGTGTGGACGAGCCGGTGGGGCTCTGTCGTGCGGACCGACGTCGTGCCGTCGTGGCTGCGGTAGTCGAAGCGAAGCCGGTGGTGATCGCGGCAGGCCGTTGCGACCGCGGTCAGGGTTTCCGGATCGATGGTCGGGCCGGCGACGGGAGCGGCGACGGTGACCGAGTGCAACAGGTTGACCCGGTGCCGTAGGCGCGACGGAAGGACCTGCTCGAGTTTGGCGAGCGCACGCACGGACGCCTCCTCGATGCCGGCCACCGTGCCGGTCGCCGCGGTGCGCAGCCCGATGGCGACGGCGATCGCCTCCTCGTCGTCGAGTAGCAGCGGTGGAAGCTTCGCGCCGGCGCCGAGTCGGTAGCCGGCAACGCCCGGTGTCGCATGCACCGGATAGCCGAGGACCCGCAGCTTGTCGACGTCACGCCGAACGGTTCGCACGTCGACGTCGAGGCGCCCGGCCAACTCGGCACCGGTCCAGTCGCGGGGGGTCTGCAGCAGGGACAGCAGGCGGAGCAGCCGCGCCGAGGTCTCCAACATGTGGGGAAGTCTGCCAGCCAGCTAGGGCAGAAGCTGTCCTCTTCCCTGCCTACTGTCGTACTCATGAGCGAAGACATCATCCCGTTCCGCATAGACATCCCGCAGCAGCAGCTCGACGACCTGCGCGATCGGCTCAGCCGCACCCGCTGGCCCGTCGCGCTGCCCGGTGACGACTGGAACACCGGTGTCCCGAGCGCCTGGTTGCGGAAGCTGGCCGACTACTGGCACACCGGCTACGACTGGCGGGCTGCTGAGGCGCGGTTGAACGGGTTCCCGCAGTTCACCACCTTGATCGACGGGCAGCGGGTCCACTTCCTGCACGTACGCTCGCCGGAGCCGGACGCGTTTCCGCTGGTGCTGACCCACGGCTGGCCCGGCTCCGTGGTGGAGTTCCTCGACCTGATCGGACCGCTGACCGACCCACGCGCCCACGGCGGTGACCCGGCCGACGCGTTCCACGTCGTCATCCCGTCACTGCCCGGGTTCGGCTTCTCCGGCCCGACCACCGAAGCCGGCTGGGACACCGGTCGCGTCGCACGGGCATGGGCCGAACTGATGCGCCGGCTGGGCTACCAGCGCTACGGGGCACAGGGCGGCGACATCGGAGCCGCGGTCAGTCCGCAGCTGGGCCGGGTCGCGCCGGACCACGTCGCGGGCGTACACGTCAACGGGGGTCCCGGCCCGCTGCCGCCACTGCCGCTGTCGGACGAGGAACTGCCCGGCCTGTCCGACCTCGAACGCGACCGGATCCACCGGATCGAGGCGTTCATGCGGGAGGAGTTCGGCTACATCGCCATCCAGTCCACCCGGCCCCAGACCCTCGCGTACGGCCTGACCGACTCCCCCGTCGGCCAACTCGCCTGGATCATGGACAAGTTCCGCGAGTGGACCCACCCCCGTGAGGCGCTGCCGGACAAGGTCGTCGACCGGGACCTGCTGCTGACCAACGCCACGATCTACTGGCTGACCGGTACCGCCGGCTCGTCGGCGTACACCGGTTACGCCCAGGAATCCGCCTGGGGCGCCACGCAGCCGAACTCCGGGGTGCCCACCGCGGCGATCGTCTTCGCCCATGACGTGGCCATCCGCCGCTACGCCGAACGCGAGAACACCATCACCCGCTGGGTGGACGTCGACCGCGGCGGCCACTTCGCCGCACTCGAGGAACCCGAGACACTGACCGCCGACATCCGGGACTTCTTCCGAACCCTCCGCTGACGGCAACCATTCGGGACGGTGCCCGCACCGTCCCGCCCAAGAACGCGACGACGGGGGATGTACTCGGATGACCGACCGTTCCACCGCCGTGCTGCGGCTGTGCTCGGGTGCTGTCCGCCGCTGAGCCGTCGATCGGCCTGCGCGTCGCCGCCGCGACCCGGATCGATGTCGGCGACGCGCCGTGGCGGGAACGCAACTGGTGTGGGCGGCAACGCGTAGGCACGCCAGCGCCAGCCGTTCCCGGGCGCAGAGAAGGGGCCGAGCCGGGACGTCTACGCCCCGGGTGGCGACGACGCGGTGGCGGCGGGGGTGGCAGCGCCGCTTGGTCTCGGCCCACCACTCGTCCGACACGTTTCACGGCGGCTGCTCACCCCCTCCCACGTGCACACCGGACGGTTTTCACGTCCGTCGCCGTCATTCAGGTGTGAGTTTCAGTAGACCTCGACGTCGTACCAGGCGAGAGCCTCGTTGACCGGCTGCACGTACGTGCGGCAGTCCTCCGGAATCCCACCGGAGACGAGGCCGAGCGCGGCGTCGCCGTGGAAGACCGACCCACCACTGTCGCCACCAGCCGCACAGAAGCTCGTGTAGTCCAGCCCGGTCACCCGACCCTCGGCATAGTTGGCCGTGGTGTTCTTGGCGAGCACCTCGCCGCAGCGGTAACCGGTCTTCCAACCGCTGTGGCAGACGGTCTCACCCAGACCGGCGTCGCGGGAGTGGGTGATGTCGCGGACGACGCCCTCGCTGATCCACACGTTGCCGGGTTTGCTGAGGCTGGCGTTGTTGTGCTTGATGAGGCCGAAGTCGTTGCCCGGAAAGTAGCCGCCGGCGTCGTAGCCGACATACTGACCGACGCCGTCGTACCAGTCGCTGACGCCGGACGCGCCCACGGTGCAGTGCCCCGCCGTGATCATGTACAGCGAGTTGGGGTTGGCCTTCTTGCGGACGTTGAAGCCGACCGAGCACGAGCCGTATTCGGATCCACGGTTGGGCGTGATGAACCGCCCACCCTGGATGAACGGCTTGAGCTCGCCGCGCATCCGCCGCAGCGTCACCGCGCCGCCGTGGGAGGCGGCCAGGTCGGCGAGCCGCTGGTAGTCCTCGGCGGAGACGGTCGTGTCGGCGTCGATGAAGAGCTTGTTGTTCATGCTGTCCACGCCGAACGCCACGCCCGGCGTGTCGATCTGCGCCGCGAGTGTGGCGTTGATGGCGTTCAGCTCGGCCGCGCTGTGGGTGACCATCCGGGCGATGCCGCCCGCGTCGACCACGGCCTTCTCGGCAGCGGCGTCGGTCACCGCCACGACCATCCGGCCGCTGCGGTCGAGCCAGGCGCCGCCGGTACGGTCGGCGCCGAGGCGGTCCACGAGGGCGTGTGCCGCCTTGCTCGTGAGGTCGGCGCGCGCGGAGTCGGTGTCGGCGGGCGACCGGGCGCCAGCGGTCGACGGGACGGCCAGGACGGCGGCGAGGACGGCCGCGGTAGCGACGGCCGCGGCGCGCCGCAGCGAGGGCAATGCGTTCACATGCTGCCTTTCCGAGGAGCGTCAGGACGTCCCACGCTAGGACTTGTGATCATCAATTGCGGCGAACAGACCATGGCATCGACGTGAACCCCTGGATTCACCGTCACGATCCGGCTTGCGGCCGATCCCGGACCGGGCCGGGCGAGGCTCACGACCGGCCCGTCCAGCGAGCCGGCGCAGTCGCGGCCCATTCCGGTGTCACCGGCGGCGCGGCGTGATGAGCCCCGACTCGTACGCCCACACGACCACCTGGGCACGGTCGCGGCAATGCAGCTTCGTCATTGCCCGGTTGACGTGCGTCTTGACGGTCAACGGGCTGATCACCATGCGCTCGGCGATCTCGTCGTTGCTCAGCCCCCGGCCGACGAGCGCGACGATCTCCCGTTCCCGGGCGGTCAGCAGGCCCCGGCCTGCCGCCGGCTCGGCCGGCGGCAGGCCGGCGACGAACTCGCTGATGAGCGTACGCGTGACCGCCGGGGCGAGCAGCGCGTCGCCGCGAGCCACGACGGCGATGGCCCGCAACAGATCGGCGGGGTCCGCGTCCTTGAGGAGGAACCCGCTGGCGCCCGCGCGGAGCGCGGCGAAGACATAGGAGTCGAGCCCGTAGTTGGTGAGGATGAGAACGCGAACCGCGGCCAGTTCGGGATCGGCGGCGATGCGCCGGGTGGCCTCGATGCCGTCGAGTCCCGGCATCTGCACGTCCATCAGCACGACGTCCGGCCGCAGGCGTCGCGACAGGTCGACGGCCGAGGCGCCGTCGGCGGCCTCGCCCACCACCTCCAGGTCGTCCTCGGCGTGCAGCAATGCCCGGAATCCGGCCCGCATCAAGGCCTGGTCGTCGGCGAGCAGGACCCGAATCAAACCGGACCGTCCAACGGGAACGTGGCCCGTACCCCGAACCCGCCGCTGTCGCGGGCCGCGGCCTGCAGCGTGCCACCCAGCCCGACGACCCGTTCCCGCATACCACGCAGGCCCACTCCTGGCGTCACCGGCCGGGTCGGCGAAGCCTGACCGTCGTCGGTCACGGAGACGATCAGCTGCGCCGGCGCGTACTCGACGTGGATCTGCGCGGTGGCGCGGCCGGCGTGGCGGGCGACGTTGGTCAGGGCCTCCTGGACGACGCGGTAGCCGGCCTGGTCGACCTCGGCGGGCACGTCCCGGGGCTTTCCGGTGACGGCCACCTGCACCGGCAGGCCGGCGGCCCGGGTCCGCTCGGCGAGCTCGCCCACCCGGGCCAGACCGACAAGGTCCACGTCGGAGGGTGAGCGCAGGACCTCCAGCGTCGCACGCAGCTCCCGCATCGCGGCGCTGCTGGCCTCCTGGATCGCCAGCAGCGCGGATGACGGTTCCTCGCCGTGCTTGCGGGCCAGGTGCACGGCGACACCGGCCTGCACCTTGATCACCGAGATGCTGTGGGTCAGCGAGTCGTGCAGGTCCCGGGCGATGCGCAGACGCTCCTCTCCCGCGCGACGCAGCGCCACCTCCTCGCGGGTACGTTCGGCCTCGATCGCCCGCTGCTCGACCTGCGCCAGGTACGCCCGGCGTTGCCGCGCGACGAGCCCGGCGACGTTGGCCGCCACAAACCAACCCAGCAGCAGGGCGGTCCGCTCGACGATCAGCTGGCCGGGCCGGCCGTCAGGCGCGACGGCGATGTCGTGGGCCAGGAATCCGCCGAGGAAGACGATGCTGGCCAGGGCGGCGGCCGATCGGCGCCCTCGCCAGGCGGCGACGTAGACCGCGCCCAGGACGGGGAACCCGGCGGACGCCCCGGAGTGCACCCGGACGTGGAGGGCCAGCATGGCGGCGGTCACCGCGACCAGGGCCACCACCGGGTACCGCCGGCACGCCGCCAGGGACGCCGCCATGACCAGGACCAGGGCGACGTCGACCGCCCGGACCGGAGCGGCGTCCGGCGCGAGCGCGGCGTTGCCGAGCAGGAAGACGCCGAGGACGAGGCCGCTGAGGACGTACGGCAGATCGCGGCGCATGAGCGAACTGTAGACCGGTGGCCACAAGGAAGCGTCCCACGCCCGCGGTAGATGAGGCGTACTGCGGACGCGGTACGCAGGCCCGGCAAGTGCCTGCGGCGGCACGACGTCTTTCCGGCTCACCGCGGCGAGCATCGAGCCCATGACATACCGCTTCTTCGTGCCCGCTCCGGTCGAGGCTGCGACCGGTCCGACCGCGGAGGTCTACCAGCAGCTGCGGGAAGACTTCCTCGGGCCGGTCCCCACCTTCCAGGCGCTCTCGCCGGCGCCCGACGTGCTGGCCGCCACCTGGGCGCTGATGCGCGAGGCACTGCTCGCCGGCGATGTGTCCCGGATCGACCGCGAACTCGTGGCGTCGGCGGTGTCGCGGGCGAACCGCTGCCGGTTCTGCGTCCACACACACGTGATGCTGCTGCACGCGCACTGCGGGCACGAGCTGGCCGAGGTCATCGCCCGGGGCGGGGCGCCACAGGATCCGAGGCAGGCCGATCTCGCGGCCTGGGCCGAGGCCAGCCGCACCCCCCGGAGCACCGCCTGGACCAGCCCGTACGGCCCTGAGATCACCGGCAGCCTGCTCGCCTTCCACTTCATCAACCGGATCGTCTCGGCACTGCTCGACCCGAATCTGCTGCCCGGCGGTCTACAGCGCTCACCGGTGGTGCCGTCAGCCGGGGGCGGCTCCTACGCCAGAGCGGCCCGGGAGCGTAGGGAACCGGGCCGCAGCCTCCCGCTGCTCGACGCCACCCCGACGGCGCCACCGGCGTGGGCCGGGGACAGCCCGGTCGGCGTCGCGTACGCGGCGCTGAGGACCGTCGCTTCGCGGGGCGGTGACCTGCTGAGCGATGTGGCGCGCCAGACGGTCGCGGCCACGGTGCGCTGGGAGGACGGACAGCATCCGGCCCGGCCCGCCGAGTGGGCCTCCAGACTTGTCCTGGACCTGTCCGGCATGGACCGGGTCGGGACACGGATCGCGCTGCTGGCGGCATTCGCCCCCGCCGCGATCACCCCGGCCGATGTCGCGGTCTGGCGGCTGTCCCGTCCGGACGACGCCGACCTCGTGCGAATCGTCGCGTACGGCGCGATCACGGCCACCGACCACGTCGCCCGGGCCCTGTCCGCGGCTCACGCCTAGGAGATCACCATGCGCAAGGCATTCGTCGTCGTCAGCACCCTGCTGCTCGTCGCGTTCGTCCTGCAGTTCGTCTTCGCCGCCGTCGGCGCGTTCACGAAACCCGCGGGCGAGGGCACATATGTCCTGCACAGCGTCACCGGGACGGTGGTCATCCCGGTCCTCACCCTGCTCACCGTCCTGTTCGCCGCGCTGGCGAAGGCACCGGGGCGACTCATCGGCCTGGCGTTCCTGCCGCTCGGTCTCGTCGTCCTGCAGGCGCTCATCGCCATGCTCGCGAACGCGTCCACCGACGCCGCGGGCGTCAGCACCCCGTTCGGCCTGGCCATCGCCGGGCTGCACGCGCTCAACGGCATCATCGCGGTGCACGTCGTTGTCGCCGTCCTCCAGGCGGCGCGCAAGCTGGCCCACCCGGCGCCGGCCGGCGTCACCGAGGTGACCGTCCCGCAACGGGGGCTGGCATGAACACCGGTTCGCTGCTCGCGGCCGATCTGGTGATCGCGGTCCTCGCGGCCGCCGGGTGGCTCGGCGGCGGTGCCGCGTCGGCCGCCCGGCGTCGGCCGCTCGCACTGGGACTGGCCGGCCTCGCGCTGCTCGCCACGCTTGCCCGGGCGATCACGATCACCGCGCTCGCCCGTGCCGGCTGGTGGTTCGCGGCGGAGAAGGTCGTCATCGCCGCTCCCCTGTCGCTCGCGGGGGTGGTCGTCGCCGGGACACGGCTGCTGCGGGTCCCGGGCGACATCCGATCCGTCGCGGTGCCGATGCTCTTCGCCGGGTACGCCGGGAGCGGCGCCCTGCTGGTGACGCTCCTGCACGGCTATCCCGCGTCGGCGGGCGTGGGACTGCTCGCGGTCGCCGGGATCGTCGCAGCGACCGCGGTCTCGTGGCGCATCCTCAGTCCACGTCCGTCCCGCACGCTGTCTCGGGCGGCCACCGTCGTGGCGGTCGCGGCGCTGGTGGCCGGAACCGGGCTGCTCGTTCCGGGGGCGACTCCCGCCGCGCCACACGATCACCGATACCAGGATGCGTCGACCGTGGGCGAGCCGACCAGGCGGTTCACCCTGACGGCCGGAACCGCCACGGTGCGGGTGAGCGGCCGTGACGTCGCGGCGTGGGCCTTCAACGGACAGGTTCCCGGGCCGGAGTTGACCGCCACCGTCGGCGACGTCCTGGCGGTGACGCTGCGCAACCGGGACATCGCGCGTGGGGTCACGCTGCACTGGCACGGCTACGACGTGCCGAACAGTCAGGACGGGGTACCCGGGGTGACGCAGGCGGCGGTGCTGCCCGGACAGGAGTTCGTCTACCGGTTCCGCGCCGGTCAGGCCGGAACGTACTGGTACCACACGCACGCGGTATCCGACGTCGGCGTGCGGAAGGGACTCTACGGTGCCCTGGTGGTGCGGCCGGCGCCGGTGACCGGTGTCGACGTCACGGTGCCGGTACACACGCTGGCCGGCGAGCCGCTGCCGGCACCGCGCGTGGAGCCGGTCGAGGCGGGAGAGCCCGTACGGCTACGGCTGATCAACACCGACAGCACCACACACCGGTACGCCCTGGCCGGGACCCCGTTCCGGGTCGCCGCGATCGACGGATACGAGCTGCGGGGACCGACCCCGCTTGTGGACACCGCCGTGCTGATCCCGGCCGGCGGACGCTACGACCTGGTGTTCACCGCGCCGGCCACACCGGTGGCGCTCTTCGTTGACGGACGAGCGGTCTACTCGACCGGACCGATGTCGGCGGCGACCGACGGGTGGCCGGTGCTGGACCCGCTCGGCTACGGCGTCGGTTCCCCGGCACCGTGGTCCCGGTTCGACCGGAAGTTCACCCTCGTCCTGGATCGCGGCCTCGACCTGCGCGGACTACTCCCGAGGTACGCCCACACCGTCAACGGCGCGACCGACCCGGACATCCCGCCTCACGCCGTACGTCTCGGCGACATCGTCAGGTTCACGATCGTGAACCGATCGATGGTGGTACACCCGTGGCATCTGCACGGGCATCACGTCCTGGTGCTGTCCCACAACAGACAGCCCGCGACCGGGAGCCCCCTGTGGCTGGACTCGTTCGACGTACGCCCCGGCGACGTCTGGGAGGTGGCGTTCCGGGCCGACAACCCCGGGATGTGGGCCAACCACTGCCACAACCTGGCGCACACCGGGATGACACTGCACCTGATGTACTCGTGACCCGCCCTAATGGACACGGTTGCAGGACAGCGTCGTCCTCCAAGGACCGTGGCGTACCGACGCAGGACGGGCGGCCCGGGTACTGGCCGGCCGACCGGACGGGACCGCCGGGTCCCGGCCTCCAACGGGCGAAGACCACTCGAACGGGTGGCACGCCTATCGCCCAAACCCGGCAGATTCTCCACCGGTTCGCGGCCCGATCCGGCCCAGGTGTTGCCAGCAGTCGCGGTGATCGAGATACTTCGATCGCTGCCCCTGCCCGGAGGAGAAGCCATGCCCACGCACCCATCCCGCACCAGGATGCTCGTCGCGGTGGCCGCGTCGACCGTGCTGGCCGGCACGGCGACCGCCGTCGCCGTGGCCGCGCACGCCGCGGCGGCGGGCTGCGCCGTCACGTACACGGTCACCTCGCGGTGGGCGGGTGGATTCGGCGCGAACGTAGAGCTCAGGAACCTCGGCGACCCGGTGACGAGCTGGACGTTGACCTGGTCGTTCGGGGCCGGGCAGCGGGTGACGCAGGCGTGGAACACCTCGCTGACCCAGAACGGATCAACGGTGACGGCGCGCAACACGGCGTGGAACGGCACCCTGTCGACCAACGGCAGCACCAGCTTCGGGTTCAACGGGTCGTGGACCGGCGGCAACCCGGCCCCGGAGAGTTTCGCGCTCAACGGGACGACCTGCACCGGCGGCGTGGCCTCGCCGTCGCCCAGCGCGTCGTCGCCCAGCGCGTCACCGTCGAGCGGCCCCACGAGCCCGCCGCCCGGCGAGGCGCTGTCCCGGGTACACACCGCGGGCCGTGTCAAGGCCAGCGGCAGCAGTGTGCAGTACAGCTGGCCCGGCGTCTACTTCGAGGGCCGGTTCCGGGGCACCGGGGTGGGGATCGTGCTGAACGACTCGGCCGCCGACTACGTCGTCCAGGTCGACGGCGCGACCGTCGCCACCCTCGTGACGCCCGGCCAGACCACCCGGTGGGTCACCGGGCTGAGCAACGCCGAGCACACCGTGCGCCTCGTCAAGCGCAACGAGAGCCCGTGGAGCACCAGCGAGTTCGGTGGGTTCGTCGCCGCCCCGGGCGGCGCGATCCTCACCAAGCCGGCAGCCCGGAGCCGGCAGATCGAGTTCATCGGCGACTCACTGACGGCTGGCTACGGCAACACGTCCACCAGCCGGGACTGCACCGGCGACCAGGTGAACCGCACCACCAACACCGACGTCAGTTACGGCGCGCTGGTCGCGCGCCGACTGTCGGCCGACTACCAGATCAACGCGTTCTCCGGCAGAGGCATGGTCCGCAACTACAACGGCAGCGATCCCGGCACCGACTACCGCACCTACTACGACCGCGCGCTGTTGAACGTGCCCGGCGACGTGTGGAACCCCGACACCTGGCGGCCCCAGCTCGTCGTGGTCTACCTCGGCACCAACGACTTCTCGACCGCCCTCAACCCCGGCGAGCCGTGGACAGCCGAGAGTCTTGTCGCCGCCTACCGCGCCGCCTACGGCTCCTTCCTGCAGAAGCTGCGGACCCGCTACGGCACCAACACGACCATCGTCGCCGTCGGCGCCAGCCCCTTCGCGGACTCCGTCCGGCAGGTGGTGCAGGAGCGCACCAGCGCGGGCGACAGCCGGGTCCGCTACTGGGCCCTCGACGGCACCAGCCTGGACCTTCTCGGTTGCCACTGGCACTACTCCGCCCGCGACCACCAGCTCATCGCCGACCGGTTCGGCACGTTCGTCGGCAGCCTGCCGCTGGGCTGGTAGCCGGCATGGGCCACGCCCGTACGTCGGCCCTCATCAGCGCACCTCGACGAGGTCGTCCGTACGGCGACGCCCCTCCCGCCGCCTGCGCCGCTTGCTGCTCAGCAGTTGGGCACGACCGTCACGAACACGCTCCGGCAGGCCGGGGGGAAATCAGGGTCGTCCGCGGCGGCGACGCGTTCCGACCGGTCGCGTATGCCGTACCGGGACGGCGTCTGAACCCCGACGTGTCAACCACGGCGGCGACCGCCGTTGACATGCTCGTAGCCGGAACTTAACCTCCCCCTCAAGCGAATCGGTTCGACAGCAACTCATTCCACGTCCTCACACTGCCTCTGCACTCGCTGCTGACCCCCGGCACCAGAGAAGCGCACCATTCGAATCGATTCGAGGCTCCGCACCAATCGGACGGGAGAACCCGATGTCCGCTCACCGAAGCCGGCATGCTCGCCGGCTGTTGACACACACCGCCCTCCTGGGTCTGGCCGCAACGCTGGCCCTGCCGGCCTCTCCCGCGCTGTCGGCCGAACCGACAGCCAACCTTGTCCTGCACTACGACTTCGAAGGCAGCCTGTCCGCCGGCGCGGTCACCGACCGCTCACCGTCCGGGCTCAACGGGACGCTGGTCAACCCCGGCTCGGCCAGCACCACCGCGGGCGCGGACGGCACCCAGGCACTGGTCCTGCCGGGTGGCGCCAGCACCTCGACCACGGCGCCGTACGTGCGCATCCCGAACGGGCTGTTCAAGAACCGCTCGGCCATGACCATCTCGACCTTGTTCAAGTGGTCGGGCGGTCCGGACTTCCAGTGGGTCTACAACCTCGGCAAGGACCTGAACACCGCCACCTTCGTGACCCCGTCCTACCAGGGGGACGCGACGACCCGATCGTCGATCAAGCCGGTCAA
This sequence comes from Micromonospora sp. KC723, assembly GCF_004348595.1. Classification (GTDB taxonomy): domain Bacteria; phylum Actinomycetota; class Actinomycetes; order Mycobacteriales; family Micromonosporaceae; genus Micromonospora. The sequence continues at coordinate 44,440 of NZ_SMKD01000023.1, read as the reverse complement.
CGGCACCGCCGAGGTCGGCGTGCCGGGAACGCAGAAACTGCCGACCGGCCAGTGGGTCAACCTGGTCACCACCATCAACGGCCAGACGATCACGTACTACATCAACGGGGCGAAGGTCGGCAGCCGGACCGCCGCCATCAACCTCGCCACCGTCATGCACTCCGACACGAACACCACGTCCGGCTTCCTGGGCAAGGCGTTCTGGAACGGGCACCCGTTCCTGGCCGGCGCGCTGGACGACTTCCGGGTGTACGACGCCGCGCTGACCCCGGCGGAGGTCGCCGACCTCGCCGGCAACCGCCTCGCCACCCTGACCGGCCTGGCGCAGACGTCGTTCACGATCACCACCCCCGCCGGCACGGCGCCCAACCTGCCCGCCACCGTCGACGGCCAGTACACCGACGGCATCGTCCGCCGGCTGGCGATCACCTGGCCGGCGATCAGCCCGACGCAGTACGCCGACCGTAACCAGTTCACCGTCACCGGCACGGTCGACGGAACGACGACCCAGGTCCAGGCCAACGTCACCGTGATGACCGACCTCGCCATCGACCTGGCCGCCGACACCGGCCCGTTCCACGGTGGCGCCTCCGGGGTCCTCTACGGCCTGTACGGCGAGGGACTGCCGACGCGCAACCTGATCGAGGGCATCAACCTGCGTACCGTCTCGACCAAGGCGCAGGACGGCCCGCAGCACCCCGGCGCGGACGCGCTGGAGGTGGTCAAGCCGCTCGCCGACGCCACCAACGGTGACGTCTACATCTACATGACGGACATCTACCGCGGCTTCCCGTACCAGTGGCCGGGCAACACCTGCGCGGAGCGGATGAGCGACTACAAGCAGAAGCTCGCCAAACAGGTCGACCAGGTGCTCCAACTCCCGGCGCAGTACCAGGACAACATCGTGTTCGTGCCGTTCAACGAGCCCGAGGGCAACATGTTCGGCACCGGGACATGGAGTTGCAACAAGATCAGTTGGCTCAATGACCCGCAGTACTTCTTCGCCGCGTGGAACGAGGCGTACGCCCTGATCAAGGGCAAGATGCCGAACGCGCGCATCGCCGGACCGAACACCAGCGTGCTCTACAACCAGGTGCAGGGCTTCCTGCGGCACACGGTGGCGACGAACACCGTGCCGGAGGTGATGACCTGGCACGAGCTGAGCAACCCGGCGCAGGTGCGCACCAGCGTCGCGAAGTACCGCGGCTGGGAGCGCACGGTCTTCGCCGGCACGGCGCACGAGGGCCGGCAGTTGCCGATCAACATCAACGAGTACGCCTTCAACTACCACACCTCGGTGCCGGGCCAGATGATCCAGTGGATCTCGGCGATCGAGGAGTCCAAGGTGGACGCCGACATCGCGTACTGGAACATCGACGGCAACCTCAGCGACTCGGCGGTGCAGGCCAACCGCGGCAACGGTCAGTGGTGGCTGCTCAACGCGTACGGCCAGCTCACCGGGCGGACGGTGAAGGTGACCCCGCCGCAGCCGAACGTCAGCTACACGCTGCAGGGCGTCGGCACTCTCGACACCACCAAGGCGCAGGCCAAGACCATCTTCGGTGGCGCGGCGGGCAACGCGTACGTGCAGTTCCGAAACGTCAACAGCGCCGTCTTCGGCCAGAGGGTGCACGCGCTGGTCCAGGAGATCCCGTGCCCGGCCAGATCGGTGACTCCGGCCAGCCGGAGGTCGTGGCGGAACTCGTCGCTCCGGTGGTCAACGGCAGGGTGGGGTTCGACTTCGGCAACAGCCTGCCGAGGTTGAAGGAGTCCTCCGCGTACCAGATCACCCTGGCCCCGGGTGGCTCGGCGACCGCCCCCGCCGTCGCGCCGAAGCTGTGGCAGGCGACGTACGAGGCGGAAGACGCCGCGCACACCGGCACCGGCTGGTCGCGCAACGGGCCGGAGGGCACCCCGTCGGACGTCGCGAAGTTCTACACCTCCGGCACGTACAACGTCGGCGGGCTGCGCACCAACTCCGACGTGGTGCTCAACTTCAACGTATCCGTGCCGCAGAACGGCACGTACGACCTGAGCGTCTTCGCCAACTCGCTCAACACCTACAACCTGATCGCCGAGCAGGGCCCGACCAACATCTTCCTGCGCGTCGACGGTGGCGCCGAGCAGGAGCTCTCCATGCCGCTGGGTTACAAGTGGGTGGTCTGGGACCACGCTGACACCAAGGTCAACCTGACCGCGGGCAGCCACACGATCACCCTCGCGGCGCGCAACCTCAACGGGACACGTACCACCAAGGGCGACGTGATCATCGACAAGATCGACCTGTCGCTGCCCAACCCGGCCGCGGCCCAGGCGATCTACGAGGCCGAGCACGCCACCCTCGTCGGCGGCGCCCGGACCCTGCACAACCAGACCGGCGTCTCCGGTGCCGGCGTGGCCGCGATCCGCCAGGGACAGTCGGTCAGCTTCTGGGTCTACTCGCCCGTCGACGGCGAGTCCGCGGTCGACGTCGACATGGTGGGTAGCGCCAACGCCGGGCTCTCGGTCAACGGCCAGAACGTCGGCGACGTCACCGCCTCCAAGCGCGTCAAGGTGTTCCTGTCCGGCGGCATCAACAAGATCACGCTCACCGGCAAGAGCACCACCACCGACACCCGGGTCGACCGGCTCCGGGTGCAGCGCACCCAGGGCACCCTGGTAACCACCTGGTACGAGGCGGAGAACGCCCAGCGTGCCGGTACGGCGGTGATCGCCGACTACTCGCTGGCCAGCGGCGGCAGGGCGGTGACGAACGTCGGCGGCGACCCGGGCAACGGCAACACGCTGACCTTCACCGTCAACGCCACCCAGGCCGGCGTGTACGCGCTGACCGTCCGCTACTCCAACCCGGAGCAGGCGCCGGCCACGCACTACAACCCGGACCCGCTGGCCCGCCACGCGGACATCTCGATCAACGGGCAGGTGCGGCGGGTCACGTTCCCGCACTCGTTCCACGCCAACAACTACTGGGAGCTGACCATCCCGGTGCAGCTGGTCCAGGGGCAGAACGCGATCAGGTTCTCCGCCGCGGAACTGCCGAACTTCGACGGAACCACGTACGCCTCCGACACGTTCCCCGGTGTGCTGCTGCGCTCGAAGCAGGCGCCCATCGTGGACCGGATCGGGGTGACGCCGTTCGCCGACACCCTGAGTCCGCTGGTGGGCTAGACGCGCTGGGGCGTGGTTAGCCGAGCGGGGTTGACGTCAAGGGGGCGTCCGATCAACGGGTAACAGCGGAACTCCCTGTGACACGAGGTCTCTCCTCGCCGTCACAGGGAGTTCCGTTTGCATCACCCGGATCGACCGGCGGGCGCGGGCGCGGCTGGTGGCTGACGTGGAAGGACCGCCACCGACTGGCTCAGTCACCGCTCGGCGGCCTCATGAGGACACTGTGAAGCCGTGCCCGGCACTCGGCAACGACCTGGGATAGGTATGCGGTAGCAGGAGATCCCGCTGACGCCTGCCCGCGAACGCCCGTGGCCGAGCCCGCGTCCAGGTCGCGATCCGCTGAGGTGGCGGCGTACGCCAGCCGGGTGGAGCCGGTACGGCGGTGCCGTGCGCGGCCCCTAGCCGATCCGCGTGGGCGACTGGGAGCAGCGCAGGTAGGTCCGCTCACGCCGGAACGACGGTTGTCAGCGCACGAGCGTGACGTGGCCGCTGTCCAGGTCGTACCGGGCGCCCACGACCTGCAGCGTGCCCGCGTGCACCCGCTCGGCGATGATGTGGCTGCGGTCGATCAGCCCTCGCACCTGCGCCCGGACGTTCGCCTGAACGCCGTTCTCCACCGGGTCGCCGGGCTGGTTGAGCACCGGCTCCACCACCGGGCGCAGGGCATCGACGATGGCGGCGATGTGACCGGGCACGGGTGCGCCGGTGCGGATCGCGTTGACGGTTGCCGTGATCGCCCCGCACCGTTCGTGCCCGAGAACGACGATCAGCGGGGTGCCGAGCTCCTCGACGCCGAACTCGATGCTGCCCAGCAGCAGGTCGTCGGCGATGTTCCCGGCCACCCGGTTGTCGAACAGGTCGCCCAGCCCCTGGTCGAAGACCGCCTCCGGGAGCACCCGGGAATCCGCGCACCCGAGGACATTGGCGAACGGGTGCTGCCCGGCAGCCAGCCGGTGCACGTCCGCCAGGCTCTGGTGCGGGTGTCGGCCGTGCCCGCTGGCGAAGAGCTCATTGCCGTACAGGAGGCGGCGAAGCGCCTGGGTCGGCGTGGGGGCGGCGGAATCGGCGTACGCGGCAACGGCGGGTCCGACGGCGGCAGCGGTGGCGCCGGCGGCGATCACGGCGCCGCTGGTGGCCAGCATCGACCGACGGGACAGCGGGAAAGCCACAGAGCACTCCTCATAGGAAGGGCGGGATGCGGATGACCTTATGGGCAGGGCACCTCATTTCGCCTACCTGCTAGCACCCATCCGGTCCTGCCGCTGGCACCAAGCATCGGTCGTCGACCCGCGAGCGGGAGGGGTGAATGCCACCGGACCCGGCCCGCGACGGGTCCGGTGGCCGGCGGTACCCGGTCCGCAGGGCGGCGGGCCGCGCGGGGCCGGGGCGGCCTACCGCAGAGCGGCGAGCGACGCGCGCAGCTGACCCAACGGATCGGCCCCGATCGGCCGTAGCACGACGGTCTCGCCGCCGGCATCCCACAGGCTGCGCACCCGCTCGGCAACCGTGTCGGCCGAGCCGGCGGCCAGAAACACGTCATCGGCCGGGATGCCGAGCCAGCCGGCCTGTCCCGCGACGGCCTCCGCGGTCGCCGCGCGAACCCGATCCGGGTCGGCGTCGACATGGTGGAAGGCGAAGACGACCACCTCGTGGGGCCGGTCGGCGGGGGTGGTGGCACGGCCCTTCTCGATGTGCTCCAGCACCGACGCGATCTGCGCCGGGCCATGTCCCTCGGCGACGATCGTGCCGTCGGCCAGCCGCCCGGACAGCTCCAGTGACCGGGGGCGGACCACCCCGGCGACGACCGGGGGCGGGACCGCCGGCGGGTGGACCAGGCGCACGCCATCCAGGTGTACGGCACGACCATGCAGCGTGACGGTCTCGCCGCGCAGCAGGGACCGAACGGCGGTGATGGTCTCTCCGAGGAGAGCAAGCGGATGTGGGCTGGCGGCGCCGACCTGCGCCATCCATTCGCGCCCGCCGTGCCCGACACCGGCCACGAAGCGTTCCGGATAGACGCGCGCGAGTGTCGCCAGCTCCATCGCCAGCAACGCCGGGTTACGCAGCGGCGCGGGTGCGATTCCGATGCCCACCCGGATACGCTCGGTCACCGCGAGCGCGATGGTCGCGCTGGAGACGGAGCCGGCCCAGCCGAGATCCTCGACCACCCACAGGTCGTCGGCGCCGGCCTCCTCGACGGTTCGTGCGAACGCGGCCAACTCCTCGGGCTGACGGTCCCGGTCGAACATCACGCCGATACGCCGACGCCGCGCTGGTCTAGTCGCCATCGAGCAAACATAGCCGAACGGCTGGCCGCGAAAGCAGCCATGTTTCCACGCCCAGTCGCCGCACGGGCGGGGTCCGACACCGCGGCGGCACCGCGCTGAGTCGGCGCTGCGCCGCGGCAGCCCACCGCCCCGCACCCGCTGGCGGCGGGGCGGGGCGGTGGGCCAGCCGGACGGACTCCGGTCAGGCAGGCGCTATCCGGTAGGCCCGGGTCACGGTCTGCTCGACGACGTTGCCGGCCCAGTCCTCCGCGCGGGCTCGCAGTGACACGAACCCGGTGGTGTTCGGGTGCGTCACGGTGGCCGTGCCGACGCCGTTCGTCGCGGACACCGTGGCGCTCTGCCAGGTGGCGCCGTCGTTGACCGAGTAGTCGACGGTCAGGCTGCGCAGGTTGCTGGTCGCCGACGCCGGCTGCGCGGACGCGCTGACCGGGATGACGAAGGTGCCGCCGGCCGGCGCGGTGCTCTGGGCGTCGAGGTTCGGGCTGAACCTCACCGCCCACAACGGCAGCCGCAGCTTCGCCGTCGGGGACACCGTGTCCGAGATGAACGTCCAGGCAGCGCTCACCTTGGTCGACAGAGTCACCGGCGCCGTCCGCTCCACCGTCGCTTCCAGCCGGTACGTGGCGTTGCCGGCCGGCACGGTGAACCGTCTCCATTCGTACGCCGGATAGGCCAACTCACCGATGGTGACGCCGTTGCGCTTGAGCACCAGCGTCCCGCTGGACGTCGCCGGATCCGGCAGGCCCGCGTGACCGTCGGCGTCGCCGAACAACGGCACGCTGGCGGTGATGACGTTGCCGGTACGGGTGACCCAGTTGTCGTCGTAGATCGACGAGGTGAAGGCCGGACCGTACACGGGCCTGTTCCAGGTCTCCTGTGAGGTGACGCCACCGGTGTACGTCTTCACGCCCGAGTTGAGGTAGTTGATACCCGGCCCGAACTGGTAGGTCGATTCCAGGAAGGCCGAGTGCCACCGGATGCCGCCGTCGGTGTTGTACACCTCGGTGCGTGAGGACGGCAGGCTGAACGACAGCCCGACGCCCGCCACGTGGCCGACCTGGGTGCCGTACAGCGTGCCGCCGGGGTGCGCGTACGCGGCCTTGGTCCCCACCGTCCCTGGGATGTGCCCGGCGTAGTGGGTCTCCACGGTGGCCAGATCGGCGCTGGCCACCGTCCGGTTGAAGCCGGTCGGCAGGCGCTGGTCGGTGAACCACGCCAGGTGGTAGACCCGGGGCGAGTTGAACGAGCCGCCGCCCGGGCCGGGTCGGGCCAGCGTGAAGCCGACCTTGGAGAAGGAGCCCCACACGTACTGGCTGCCGAGTTGCCCGATGTAGGTCGTCCCAGAGCCGACGCGTTGGGTGTAGTAGGCGCTCTCCCCGCTGCCGTTCATCTGCACGCCGATCTCGGTCATCACCACGCTGGCCTGCGGGTCCGGCACGGAGACGCTGACCGGCTGGGCCAGTCTGGCGTCCATGACCAGGCTGCGCGCCTGGTTCATCTCCACCCGTGGCGCGGCGAGCACCGTCGTCTCCGGTCCGGCCGGCCCGCCGCCGTACACCGCGCTGGTCACCAGGTACGTGCCGGCGGGCACCCTCGGCACGGTGACCGGCCCGGGGCCACCCACGATCCAGACTCTGCTGCCGTCGGCGCTCTGGACCAGGCCGAAGTACGCCGTGGTGGGGTTGCCCGCGCGGTCGAGGTGCTGCAGCGTCAGGTCGTACGACTCCTCCGCCCGGTCCACCGCGAACGGCGTGCTGACCAGCACACTCGGGCCGGTGGCGGTGAGGTAGCCGGTGTAGAGCCCGTCCGGGGCGGTGACCCTGGTGTCCGTGGTGAGCTGCACCGACGCCTGACCACCGGCGGGCACCTGCACCGAACTGGCGCTGAGGGCGAACATGCCGGCCGGAGCCGCGCCGCCGCCCGGCCCCGAGGTGGCCAGTGCGAGGTTCAGGCTCAGCGGGCTGGTGCCGTGGTTGCGATAGGTGATCGTCTTGGTGAGCACCGGGTCGTCGCCGTGCGGCCACTGCTGCCGGCCGAGGCTCAGGCTGGGCGGGTCCGCGACCACCGGTTGCTGGACGCTCCGGGCGACGTCGAGTCGCCCGGCTCCCTGCGCGAAGGCTCCCAGCGTCGGGTTGCGCACGGCCGAGCCCATCAGGGCCGCCTTGATCTGCGTCGGCGACCAGGTCGGATGGCGCTGCGCGAGGATGGCCGCAGCGCCCGCCACGTGCGGTGTCGCCATCGACGTGCCGCTGTTGTCGACGTACGGCGCGCCCGGGGTGCCGATCGGAGCGGTGGAGCTACGGGCCGCGGTGATGTCGACGCCGGGCGCGGTGATGTCCGGTTTCAGTGCCGCGTCCTCCGGTCGGGGCCCCCGGCTGGAGAAGTTCGCCAGGTTGTTCGAGCCGTCGACGGCGCCCACGGTCAGCGCCGCGTCCGCGCTGCCCGGCGAGCCGATCGCCTCGTCCGCGCCGCTGTTGCCAGCCGCGATGACGAAGAGCGTGCCGCTGCTGGCGGTCAACTCGTTCACCGCCTGCTCCAGTGGGTCGACGCCGGGCCGGTCGGGGCCGCCGACGCTGAGGTTGACGACGTCGGCGCCCTGGGCCACCGCCCACTCCATCCCGGCGATGATGGCCGAGTCGGGGCAGTAGCCGGAGGCCTCGCAGACCTTGCCGTTGAGCAGCGTGGCTCCCGACGCGACGCCCCGGTTCGCGCCCTGCGACGCCGCGCCGGTGCCCGCGATGGTCGAGGCCACGTGGGTGCCGTGTCCGTTGAGGTCGCGGGCGTCGGGTTCGGTGGTGAAGTTCTGCGCGGCGGCGACGGCACCGGTCAGGTCGGGATGGGTGGCGTCGATGCCGGTGTCCAGGACCGCCACCGTCGCGCCGGTGCCGTCGTAGCCGGCTGCCCAGGCGGCGGGCGCGCCCACCTGCGGGACGCTGGTGTCGAGCGTCGTCTTTCGCAACCGGTCCAGCCACACCCGGTCCACGGCGGGGCGCAGCGCCCGTCCCTGCGGTGCGGCGGTGGTCAGCTCATGCCACAGGTCGGACGTGGTGTCGTGGTCGGTTCGCGCGGCGATGCTGTCCACGCTGGACAACTCCCGGCCCACGGTGGCGCCACCGGCGGCGAGGTAGCCACGGGTGGAGGCCTCACCGGTCGGGGCGTAGGTCACGATGATCGGAAGACCACCGCCGTTGGTGCCGTGACCGGAGGCGAGCAGCGCGGTGACGTTGAACAGCTCGTGGTCCAGGTCGCCCGCGGTCAACGCGGGCAGTGCGTCGGACGGGAGGACGTAGGTGTGCCCGTCCCGGCGGTAGTTGGTGAACCGTACGCCGCTGCGGTTGGGGTTGTGCTCGACGACGACCTGGCCATCTTCGGCGATGGTGAGCCGGTCACCGGTGATGAGGGTGACCTGGTTGTCGGAGGGCGAGCGGTCGGCCGAGTCCGTGACCGCGGCCGAGCTCGTGGACGGTACCCCGACGACGAGTGAGCCCGTCAGGGCCACCGCCAACAGGGCACGGGCCAGCCTTGCACTGATGGACATGTTCCTCCCCGTTCATTGGTGGCCGGCGCCTGGGCTCCGAGCCCGGGGCATGGCCACCTTTCGATCTCTGACGTCATCGTGACACCTGGTAACCGAATCGGCACCCGTTCTGTGACTCGAGCGACAGGTGCTTGCGCTCAACGCCGGAGACGCCTACCCTCCGTCTCGTATATCCACAGTGGACGCATGTGCCACCGACGAGCCCTTGACCCGGCGCGACCGTACGGGTAACACTTCGACACATGCAGATACGTAGGTTGCTCTGCACCATGGCCGGCGCCGCCCTCGGCGTCGCGGCACTCCTCGTCGTCCTGCCCGGGCAGCCCGCGTCCGCGAATGCCCCAGTCACCGCCAGCTCGGACCGGTCGGCCGCGACGGCCACCGGAATCACCCTCCGGGGCGTCGTCCAGCAGGTGAGCCCGAGCTGCAAGGTCCTCCGCGCCGACTGGGGCAGCTACGCCCTTCTCGGCGGAGACCCGGCCGTCGTCCGCCCCGGCGCCTGGGTGGAGGTGCGCGGCAACCCACTCACCGGGGCCACCGTGTGCGCGTACGGCGCACAGCTACAGGTGACCCACGCCCTGCCGCTGTAGGCAGGCGAAGCCACGTCAACGACGACCCCGTCCACGCCGGCAGCACGTACGGACGGCCGACCGCCGTGCCTTCCCACCAGCCCATGCCCCCGGCCGGCGTCCGAGCCCCCACCTGCACTCCCGACGCCGGAAGACCCGCGCTGGCGTCTGGTACGTCAACGGTGATGAGTCGTGCGGGCGGCGTCGGGGCCACGGTCGTTCCTCGCGTCTGGGGCGGCTCGGTCGGTCCGGCCGAGGGCGTCCGAGGTCTGCTGGACGCTCCGCCGGGTGAGACCCGTGGCGCGGGCGACCTGCGCCTCGGTTCGAGACTCGCCGTCGATCACTCCGAGCACCTGCCATCCCGCGCTCGTCAGACCAACCGGTCGGGCCAGCTCGTCGCCGGCGGACAGCAGCCGACCGTTGAGCCGAAACACCTGTCGGTCAGGCCATCAGCAGCTTCACCAGGGCAGCCAGCCCGACAACCACGATCGCGGCGCGCAGCACCGCCGGCGGCAGCCGGCGGCCCCAGCGGCCGCCGATCAGGCCACCCACCACGGACCCCGCCGCGATCAGCAACGCCGGCTGCCACGCGACCGTCCCGACGGCGAGGAACGACACCGCCGCCACCCCGTTCACCAGACCCGCGAGCAGATTCTTCACCCCGTTGACCCAACGCAGGTCGGCGGAGAGCAGCACCCCGAGCAGCCCCAGCAGCAGCACCCCTTGGGCTGCTCCGAAGTAACCGCCGTACGTGGCGGTGCCGAACACACCAACGAGCAGCAGCGGTCCGCCGCGCCGACCGTCTCCGCCGTGCCGACCGGCCAGCACCCGGGCCAGCCACGGCTGCACCGCCACCAGCACCAGCGCCAGGACGATCAGCGCCGGAACGATAGCGCGAAACGCGCCATCGGGCAGGCGCAGCAGCAGCACGGCTCCGGCGACTCCGCCGAGCACCGCGGCGGTGCCCAGCCGCAGCAGCAGCCGGCCGTGCCCGGCCAGATCCCCGCGATAGGCATACGCCCCGGACAACGATCCCGGCACCAGCCCCACCGTGTTCGACACGTTCGCGACAAGCGGTGGATATCCCAGGGCCAGCAACACCGGGAACGTCACCAGCGTGCCCGAACCCACCACCGCGTTGATCGTGCCCGCCGTAACCCCGGCGGCCAGCACGGCCAGCCCTTCGGCAGCAGTCAGCGTTACGTCCATACCGTGCCGCGCTTCCCCCGGCCGGTCGACGCCCGTGGGTCGCCGCCACCCGGATACGTCGGTACCAGATGCGGACGCCAGCATAGACAGCAGTTCCCGGCCGGCGGGATCCCGACGCCCTTCCACCGGGCCGGGGTCGCGGCCCGTCGATGGCGATGGGAGTGCCGGCATCCCGCTCGGTCAGCCCGTCACGCGGAACGTGGCGTCGCTACGGCCCGGGCACCTACCGTCTGAGGGGAATCGGTAGGTGCCCGGGTCCGCCCCCTCTAGACGGGCATCAGGTGGAAGCGCTGGCAGATGTTGTCCATCCAGGTCCACTGCTGGACGTTGGTGCCGTTGGGCAGGGCGCAGTTGGCCAGGTCGAGAGCCTTGCCGCTGTGCCGGGCGACCAGGCGCACCGAGCCGTCAGCGAGCGGCTCCACCCGCCACTGGCCGCTCGTACCGCTACAGGCGTTCTGTTCGACGTTGGCGCCGTCGGCGGTGGCGGCCCCGGCGACGACGAGGCAGCTGCCGGTCGCGTGACTCGGCACGATGCGGTAGTAGCCGTTGTCGGTGTGGGTGAACGTCCACTTCTGGCACGCCGTGCCGAGGTAGGCCCACTGCTGGACGTTGGTGCCGTTGGCCGTGGCGCAGTTGGCCGCGTCGACCACCTTGCCGCTCTGCATGCTCGCGATCGCCATGGTCCCGACCGGTTGGAGCCGCCACTGCTGGCAGTTGTTGTTCTGCGAGGTCCACAGCTGGATGTTGGTGCCGGCGGACGTCCCACAGCCGTTGACGTCGAGCATCTTGCCCGAGCTGCGCGACTGCAACCGGAACCAGCCGTCGGAGGTGTGGGTCACCTGCCACTGCTGGCAGTTGCTGTTCAGCCAGGCCCACTGCCGTACGTTGACCCCGTCGGCGGTGCCGCAGTCGGCCACGTCGAGGGCCTTGCTGCTGCCCCGGTTGACCAGCCGGTAGTAGCCGTCGGCGGTCGAGTCGAGCACCCACTCCGCCGCGGCGCCGCTGCAGGCCTGCTGCGAGACGTTGCCGCCGTCCGCGGTCGAGCCGCCCGTCACCGCGGCGCACAGCGCGCTGTTGCGGTTGACCAGCCGGTACGCGGCGCCGCGCACCGCGGCGGTGGTTGCCGCCTGCTCACCGGAGGGTACGGCCAGGTTGGTGCTGGTCGACACGGGTGAGCCGAAGTTCGGGGTGTCGTCGGCGTTCCAGGTGAACTTCTGTACCCGGGTCGAGCGGGTCGACCCACAGCCGTCGGTCGACGAGGCGTTGCCGTGGTAGACGATCCAGTTCTCCGTGCCGTCGGGCGAGGTGAAGAAGCCGTTGTGGCCGGGGCCGTACACGCCGTTGGCCGCCTGGAAGACCGGGTTGGGCGACTTGGTCCACGACGCCGGGCTCAGCGGATTGCTGCCGGTCAGGGTCAGCATCCCGAGCTTGTAGTCGGGGGTGTTGCAGGAGCTGGCCGAGTAGACGATGTAGGTCTTGCCGTTGCGCTGCAGCGCCACCGGCCCCTCCTCGGTGCGCCCGCCCTGGATCTCCCAGCTCAGCGACGGGCGGGAGATGAGCACCTTCGAGCCGGTGATCGTCCACGGGTTGCTCATCTGGGCGATCCACAGGCTCTGGTCGCCGCTCTCCCATTCCGACCACATCAGGTAGAGCTGTCCGTTGAGCTGCAGGTAGCTGCCGTCGATGTTCCACGTGGTCGGCATCGGGGAGCCGCGGTAGAGGTACGGCCCCATCGGGTCGTCCCCGGCGCTCTCCAGCACGTGCAGGTGCTGGAAGTCGAGCGTCCCGTCCCGTCCGGAGGTGTACATGTAGTACCAGCGGGTGCCGTTGGGTCCGGTCAGCCGGTGGAACTCGGGCGCCCAGTGGCTGCAGCAGCGGTCGTCCTCGGTGTCCGACCAGATGTTCACCGCCGCCGCCGTGCTCAGCCCGGCGACCGTGGGTGACTTCTTCATGAGCAACTGGTTGTTCCAGGTCGTGTACGCCAGGTAGTAGTTGCCGTTGTGGTACTGCAGCCACGGGTCAGCGCCGTTGGCCACCAGCGGGTTGCGGAACGAGGTCTCGCCGACCGCGTTCGCGATGCTGACCGGCACGAGCGCGTAGACCACGCCGAGCAGGGCGGCACAGGCGGCGGCGAGCGTACGCCAGCGTCGTCGCGACAATGGATTCTCCTATCGCCTTGCGGACGCGGCGAGGCCTGCGGGCGTCGAACTCCGCCTGCTGCCGGGCATCGCCGACACGGGGGTGGTGAGGGGCGGGCGTCGCGACCGGCGGGGGCTGCACCCTACGGGCGATGCGGTGCTGCGCAGTCTGAACGGCCACCGGCCCCCAGGTCAAGAGGCTGCGGCGTGCCTGGCCGAGAGGGTGGCCGGCAGTCGTGCCCGTCCGGGTCGTCGGGGGGTCACGCGTGAGCCCGACTCGCCGAGACGAGTCCGGTGCGGGGCCGAGAACGCCTCTTGACCGCCGGGCTGTGAGCGCTAACACTTCTCGGTGACACGTCGGCGACCCGCTCGACATGTCCGGGCGTTCCGGCGGGAGGCTGCACCCGCGGGAGCCTCCGCCGCGCTCCCCCCAATCCACCACCGCCCTCGCCGACCTGTTCGGGCGTCTCACCGCGCCGGCGGCGACCGCCGGACCAGGAAGACGACGACCAGCGCCGTACCGTTCTCAGGCCGGGCCCGACGGCCAACACATCCGGGGACGCCCATCACCCGCACCGCCACCGAGTCCATCAGCCGTACTGTTCTCTGCCCACCTCCAGTTCGGCCCGCACCTGGCCGCGCAGCACCGACCCTCCGTGGGTGTCGACGCCGGGCGGCTGACGCGCCCGTACAGATCGCCCCGCCCACGGCGGTGGCCGAGGCGAGCCGCGGCACGGGCGGGTATCCCGTCAGCACGGCCCACCGCGCGCCATTGCCGGCCAAGCCGTGTTCAGCCCGCCGGCGGGAGCGTCCGACGGCGGTACTCCCCCACCGGCAGGCCGGCCACGCCCCAGTTCGCGAGCGGGATCTCGTCGATCACCACGTGGGTGGTGGCCGGTTCCTTGTCGAGTACCCGGCACAGCAGGTCGGTGGCGCCGGCGATCAGGGCGGCCTTCTGCGCGGGGCTGACCCCCTCGTCGGTGACCCGAATGTTCACGTAGGGCATGTCGTCGACTCCTCCGGTACGAGCTCGTAGTGGAAGACCTTGCTGATGATCCGCCAGCGGCCGTCCAGGCGGACCAGCGCCAGCAGGTCGGTGAAGCGCTTGGGTCCGATGGCGCAGGTGACCACGGCGCTGGCGGTGACCGGACCGGCCAGCCACACGGAGACGACGCCGTCGCGTCGCGGCTCGCCACGGGAGGCCGGCGCCGGACGCGCCGCCACCATGGGGAAGTACTCGTCCATGGTGAGCCGGGTCAGCGCCCTGTCGGTGGCCGTGGCGTACACCGCCCCCGGGTGGAACACGCGGGCCAGCCGGGCCGTGTCGCCGTGGTAGAGCCCGTCGAAGTACTCCTGGAGGGCCTCGCCGATGTCCGCCCGGGTGGCCGGGTCCGGCTCGCTGAGGGCGCCGCTCACGCCGGGACCGCCTTCGCCAGCCCGGTGCTGTCGGCGGCGGGGCGCCAGCCCAGCGCCATCCGCGCCACCCGTCGGCCCAGGTACTCGGCGGTGCGCCGGTCTGAGGCGGACGGGCCGGCCTCCGGGCCGAGGTCGGCCGGGGACTGGCCCATCGCGCCGAGGAAGCCCGCCAACCGGTTGAGATCCTCTGGCGAGCCGGTGCTGGTGTGGTTGCCCGGCAGCAGGCCGAGCCCCACCCACACCATGCCGTGCTGCATCGCGAACAGGGCCAGCTGTTGGAGGGTGGCAAGCTTGTCGCCGTTGAGGCCGGCGGAGTTGGTGAAGCCGGCGGCGAGCTTGTCCCTCCACCGCTGCTCGGCCCAGCGGCCGGCGGTGGCGTCGAGGAACGCCTTGAACGGCGCGGACGGTCCGGCCATGTAGGTGGGCGCGCCGAACACGATGGCGTCGGCCGCGTCCAGCACGTCCCCGTACCGGTCGTGCTCGTCGACGGCGATCAGGTCGACCCGTACCCCGGGTACGGAACGGGCGCCGTCGCGCACCGCCTCGGCCTGCACCCGGGTGTGTCCGTAACCGCTGTGGTAGACGATCGCGACTCGCGTCATCGCTGCTCCTTGCCTCGTCAGTGGGCCGCTCCGGCATCTCCGGCGGGACCGACTCCACGCTACGAACGGCCGAGCTATTTATCCAATACCGACCTTGGATGTCATCGATAAACTGCGGTTATGGATGTCGACCTGCGGGACCTGGAACTGCTGGAGGCGTTGGACCGGCACACCACCCTCACCGCCGCCGCCCAACACCTCTATCTCAGCCAGCCGGCGCTCAGCCAGCGACTGATCCGGCTGGAGGAGCGGCTGGGCACCCCGCTGTTCGAACGGCGCGGCCGACGCCTGATCGCCAACCGGGCCGGTCGGCGGATGCTGCGCGCCGCGCACAGCGCCCTGGCTGAGATGCGGGCCGCGACGCACGAGGTACGCCGGACCGCGGCCGGCCGGACACGACCGGTGCGGCTGGCCTCGCAGTGCGCCGGCACCTACCAGTGGCTGCCGCCCGTGGTGCGCGCCTTCCGCCAGCGGATGCCCGGCGTGGAGGTGCTGGTCGAGCACCTGCCCGACGTCGAGGTGGTCCCCGCGCTCCTCGCCGGCGACCTCGACCTCGCCCTCGCCTGCAAGCTCGACGTGGCGATGGATCGGCTACGACTCCAGCCGCTCTTCGACGACAAACTGGTCGCCGTCGTGGCCACCGACCACCCGTGGGCGGGGCGCGCCGTGATGCGGGCCGAGGACTTCGCCGATGTCCACCTACTCCTGTTCGACGCCTACGACCAGACCCGGTCGCCGGCGGTCGCACTGCCGATCCCCACGCGGGCCCGCCCGGCCCGGCTGACCACGGCACCCATCACCACCGAACTGTTGATCGAGACGATCGCCTCCGGCGACTCGGTGTCGGTGCTGCCCACCTGGACCGTCGCGCCCTACCTCACCGGTCACGGCGTGACCACCGTGCCCATCGAGGGTGCCGGGCAGCACCGCACCTGGTACTGCGCCAGCCGGCACGGCCAACTGCCCGAGGCGGTGGACACCTTCGCCGGGCTGCTCGCCGGCCACCTCGCCGCGCCACCCGCCTGAGGGCAACACCGCCGGGCCTCACGAGCCCGGGGCGTGCGGTGCGTCGGGCGGCCAGCACGCCACCGGTCGGCCCAGCAGATCGGCCGCGGGTAGGCCGGCCGTCACGGCGGTGCCCGGCGAGGGCACTGCCGGCGGTGTCACCCCTTCGGTGCGATGGCGCCACCGAGCGTGCGAGCGACGAGGCGCAGCGCCTCGTACCGTGAGATGTGGGTGTCCGCGAGGTAGCTCCAACCCGCGTAGAGCTGGGACCACAGCACGCTCTGCACCCAGGTGGCGGGTAGTTCCGGGTCGATCGTCCCGTCGCGGTGCCCGCGCTCCACGAGGGTTCGCAACCGCGGGTCGCAGGCGCCCTGCTCCGACCAGTCGGCGTCGTCGATCAGCTGGGGTTCGCTGAAGATCAGAGAGAGCAGGCTGCCGAGTTCGAAGTACTCGTGGCAGAGCCGCCGTAGCGCGTCTGCGCCGGTGCCCTCGTCGAGCCGGGCGTTGTCGGCAGCCCGGTCGAGTCTGCTCATCCCTTCGGCGCTGAGGGCCTTCAACAGGTCGGATCTCTCGGGGAAGTATCGGTGCAGGGTGGTACGCCCGACGTTGGCCGCCACGGCGATCTCACCGAGGGACGCGGTCGGATTCTGCCCGAGCACCTCAATCGCCGCGTCGATGATCGCTTGCCGGGTCCGCGCCCGGGTGCCGCTCTCCTGCGTGTCCCTCACGTGCACAGGATACGAGAACGGTAACCAGCTTGACCCTTGTGGAACACCGGTGCTCCACTGTAGAGCATGAATGATCCGGGACGGCTCGATGAGGTTCCCAAACTTCGGACCCTGGCCACCTTCGTCGTACCTCACTGGCGGGTGCTGCTGCTCGGGCTGCTGCTCGGGCTCCTCGCCAACGCCGCCAGCCTGGCAACGCCGATGGCCACGAAGTGGGCACTCGACTCTCTCGGCGACTCGGCCACGCTGGCGAAACCCGTCGCCACGCTGGTGACCCTCGTCGTGGTCGGCGCCGGGATCACCCTGTGGCAGTGGACCCTGCTCGGCACCCTCGCCGAACGGGTGGTGCTCGACGCCCGCACCTCGATAGTCCGTCGCTACTTCGCCGCGACCGTGGGCGCCCTCACGGCCCGGCCGACCGGGGAGCTGGTCACCCGGGTCACCTCCGACACCGGCCTGTTGCACGCGGCGTCCTCAAGCGTCGTCGGACTGGTCAACGGTACTCTGGCCCTGGTCGGGACACTGGTGTTGATGGGCGTCCTCGACCTGGTGTTGCTCAGCTGCACGGTGGCCGCGGTGATCATTGTCGGCGCACTCATGGCCACACTCCTACCGTCGATCGGGAAGGCGCAGGAGGAGGCTCAGGAGGCGGTCGGCCGCCTGGGAGGCGCGCTCGAGGGAGCCCTCCACGCCATCCGCACGGTCAAGGCCAGCCGGGCGGAGTCTCGCCAGGCCGACCGGATCATCAGTCACGCCCGGGAGTCCGCCGTGCACAGCGTCCGAGCCGCCCGCCGCAGCGCCGCCGTCTGGACCGTCTCCTGGACCGGCATCCAACTGGCGATCATCGTGATCCTCGCGATCGGCGCCTGGCGCGCCGAACGCGGGCTTATCGAGATCTCCAGCCTCATCGCCTTCCTGCTCTACGCGTTCCAGCTGATGGGCCCGATCAACGAACTCACCCAGAACCTCACGGCGCTGCAATCCGGTGTCGCCGCCGCCGCACGGATCCGTCAGGTCCACGCCATCGACGCCGAGCGGTCGCAGCCTGACACCACCAGGCGGCACCGGGGCGGCCAGGCCCACGAGGGACCACTGCTCGTCCTCCGCGAGGTCACCGCGGGGTACGCGCCCGGCACGGCACCGGCCGTCCACGGCATCGACCTGGAAATCCCCCGACGGGGACACATCGCGATCGTCGGGCCCTCCGGAGCCGGCAAGACCACCCTGTTCTCGCTCATCCTCCGATTCCTCGAGCCGCAGCAGGGCGAGTTGCTCCTCGACGGCCGCCCGTACCACACGTACACCCACGGCGAGATCCGGGCGCGGCTGGCGTACGTGGAACAGGAGACTCCCGTCGTTCCCGGAACGGTCCGGGACAACCTGCTCTTCACCCACCCCGACGCCACGGACGCCGAACTACGGACCGTACTCGAGGCCGTGCAGCTGGACGAGAAGATCGACTCGCTTCCCCACGGGCTCGACACCTCGCTGGATTCCAGCGAGGTGTCCGGCGGTCAGCGACAGCGCATCGCCCTGGCCCGGGCCATCCTGCGTACGCCGGAGCTGCTGCTGCTCGACGAGGCGACCGCGCAGGTCGACGGACTCACCGAGGCGGCGCTGCAGGCGTGCGTCCGCGAACGCGCCAGCCGTGGAGCCGTCGTCACCATCGCACACCGCCTCTCCACCGTCCTCGACGCCGACACGATCGTCGTCATGGAGGCGGGCCGTGTCCGCGCCCGCGGAACCCACACCGAACTGCTCGCCAGCGACGAACTGTACCGGCGGCTTGTCGAGGCGCTGCGGATCGCCGAGGGACCACACCGAGGAGGGATCCGACGCGGCGGAGACGCCCTCACGGCGTCGACCACCACCTGAGCGGCCGCCCTGGCAGACGACTGCCGGCGGCGACGAGCGGGGCACGCTCGCCGACACCGAGCGGCGGGCACCTCCTCCTCGTGCTGGTCGGCGACCCCGCGGGCGCGGCTCGACCGTCTCCGCCCATCCCGCCGGTGGTTGCCGTCCTCCGGCTTCACCGGGTGAGCTCGGCGAGCGCGTCGTCGAGCGTCCCGGTGAGCAGGTCCGGGAGGAAGCCGATCAGGTCGAGGGTGCTGCGGACGGCGCCGCCGTCCGGAGCGACCACCAGGACTGGCGTCTGCCGCCTGCGGAAGGCGGTCACCAGTCGGTCGAGGCAACGCAGACCGGCGCTGTCCAGGAAGGTCACCCCGGTCAGGTCGATCACCATTCCGGCAGCGGTGCGGGCCGTGCTCAGCACGTCCCGCTCCACCAACTCGGCGTTGCCGTGGTCGATCTCGCCGCGCAGCCGTACCACCTCGCAGCCTCGCTCGCCGCGCACGGTCACCCGTTCGTCAGTCACCCGTCGTTCCTCTGACTTGCCGTCTCATCAACACGTTCGTGCCCACGCCCCGGTCGATGACCAGGTCGTCCATCAGGCGTCCCATCAGCGCCAGTCCACGCCCCCGGTGGGCGGTGGCTCGCGGGGCCCGCCAACGGCCGGTATCGGAGACCCGCAGGTCGAGGATGCCCCCGTCGATGGTCGCGGTGACGCTCACGATGCCTGACGGGTCGCCCTGGTAGCCGTGCTCGATGGCGTTGGCCATGGCCTCGGAGCAGGCGAGCACGATGCCGTACCGCTCGGGCTCGGGAACCTGGCGGGCCGCGAGCCACCCGTCCAGCTCGGCCCGCAGCGGACTGAGCCGTGACATCCGGGCCGGCACGTCGGCGTGGAACTGCGGAGCGCCGTCGAAGGCCAGCGCCAGCAGGCAGGTGTCGTCGTGACCACCCTCGCCGGCGAGCATCCCATCGCTGATCTCCTGGGTCAACGACCCGATCGGCGTCTTCCGGCGGGCGTCCAGCGCCTCGGCGAGGCGGTCGAGTCCCTGGTCGATGCGTTCTCCACGCCGCTCCACCAGGCCGTCGGTGTAGAGCAGCAGTCGCGAACCCCGCGGCAGGGTCAGCTCCGCCTCCCGCCGGGTCCGGCTGGCGGTGTGCGTGCCCAGCGGCCCGGACCGACCGTCCCACAGGTACCGGGGGGTGGTGTCCGGCGAAAGCAGCAGCGGCGGCGGGTGACCAGCGCACGCGTAGCGCAACAGGCCGGTGTCCAGCGCCAGTTCGGCGTACGCCAGCGTGGTCATCTGTCCCGCCTCCAGGGTGGCGACGAAGTCGTCCATGTGCCGCAACACGGCCGCCGGGCCGCATCGCGCCTTCGCCAGCGCCCGGACGGCGCTGCGCAGTTGGCCCATGGCGCTGGCGGCCCGGATGCCCCGGCCCACCACGTCGCCGACGACCACGCCGACGCTGTCGGCCGAGGTGGCGAACGCGTCGTACCAGTCACCGCCGACCTCCAGCGTGTCCACGGCCGGGCGGTAGACGGTGGCCACATGGAAGCGCGGGTCGGTCGGCCGCTCGCTGACCAGGAGGCTGCGTTGGAGGATACGGGCCACCTCCCGGTCCTGCTCGGCCAGGCGGGCATTGTCCAGCGCCAGCCCGGCCCGGTCGGCGAGGTCGAGCAGGAAGTCCTGCTGGAACGGGCCGTGTGTGGCCGGCGCCCCGGCCAACAGCAGTGTGCCGATCACCGTGTTCCGGGCCCGCAGCGGGAGCAGCAGGCCCTGCCGCCCGTCCGGTCCCGCCAACGGCAACGGGGTGTCCGCTGTCCCTGCTCGTACCGTTTCACGGACCCGGTCGCGGATCTCCCAGTGCTCACCCGGACCCCGGGCGATCACGTCGTCGGCGAATGCGGTGCCGGTCGCCGAGGGCGGCGAGGACGTGGTCGCGACGCCGGCTACCTCCCCCAGGGCCAGGTCCACCTGCGCGTACTCGGCGATCTCGGGTACCAGCACGGCAACCAGTCGACGGGCCCGGTCGGCCGGCCCCACCGCCTCGTCGAGGTCGCGGCCCACCCGGGCGAGGAACGCCGACTGCCAGGCCCGCCGCGCGGTCTCCTCGTGCAGCCGTACCCGCTCCAGCGCCTGCCCGGCCTGCCGGCCGACGGTCCGCATCAGCTCCACCTCGTCAACGGCCACCTGCCGGCCCGCCGGGAAGTAGAACGAGACCGTACCGAGCACCCGGCCGTCGGCGACCAACGGCGTCACCACGCGTCCGTCGGCGCCGACCACCTCGGCGGTGTGAACGGCACGCGCTTCGGGCCCCGCATCGTCGAGCCCGACCGGCGGGGTGGCCGGCTCGGTGGAACCGGCGACGGTCAGCACCGGTTCCCGCGGGTGCAGCAGCCACACCACGGTTCTGGTCGCCTCGAACGCCTCCGCCCCGGCGGCGACGATCGGCGCGACGATGTCCTCGGCACGGTCGATCGAAGCGCAACGCGCCACCATCTCCTGCAACACCCGGATCCGGTCCTCGTTGCGCTCCGCCCGGCGGCGCTCGCCGAGCAACTCCCGCTCGTACGAGCGCCGGTCGGTGGCATCGAAGACGGTCATCCGCAGCACCCTCGAGTCGGTGCCCTGGTTCCGCCGCAGGACCACGTTCACGAGGATGTCCAGCCGGCTGCCGTCGGCCCGCCGGAACTCGAGCGCGACGCCGCGCACCTCGCCCTGCATGTGCAGCAGTGGCCCCAGGTGCGTCTCGTGGAAGATCCGGCCGCCGATGGTGTAGAAGTCCTGCACCCGGTGGCCCACCAGGTCCGCCCGCCGGTAGCCCGTCCAGTCCAGGAAGGTCTGGTTGACCCGGGCGACCGTACCGTCGGGCAGCACCGACAGGTAGCCGCACGGTGCCCTCTCGTAGAGATCCTCCGCGCTCTCCTCGAGCAGGGGGACGAAAGTCTCGGCCGGCTGGAGTGGGTCGACCACGCTCAGTTGTTCCGCAAGAACGCGTGAATGGCGTCCGAGGTCTCCTCCGGGGCGCTCAGGTTCGGACAGTGGCCGGTCGCCTTCAACACGACCAGGGAGCTGTTGGGCAGGTTGCGGTGCACGTAGTCGCCGACCTCGGCCGGGGCGATGACGTCGTCGGTGCACTGCAGGATCAGGCTGGGCACGGTGACCTTCGACAGATCCAACCGATTGTCGGAGAGGAACGTCACCCGCGCGAACTGACGGGCGATGGCCGGATCGGTGCGACAGAAACTGTTGACCAGCTCGGTGCCGAGTTCCGGGCGGTCCGGGTTTCCCATGATGACCGGAGCCATGGCCGCCGACCAGCCCAGGTAGTTGCTGTCCAACGACTCCAACAGTTCGTCGATGTCGGGGCGGGTGAAGCCGCCACGATAGTCCTCGTCGTCGAGGTAGCGGGGCGAGGGACCGACCAGCACCAGCCGGGAGAAGCGGCTCGGCTCGGCCGCCGCGGCGAGCACACCGATCATGGCGCTGACGGAGTGGCCGACGAACACGACGTCCCGCAGGTCGAGTTCGGCGAGGATCTCCAACACGTCCTCGGCGTAGCCGTGCAACGAGGCGTAACGCTCCGGCCGGTACGCCGACAGGTCGGAGCCACCCGAGCCGACGTGGTCAAAGAGCACCACGCGGTACTCGTCGACGAAACGGTCCGTGACGAAGCGCCACATGTGTTGGTCGCAGCCGAAGCCGTGGGAGAAGACGATGGCGGGACCGGTGTCGCGGCCGATGACCGTGACGTTGTTTCGGGCGACCGCGCTCACGGCGAGACACTACCTGGGATCAGGCGGGCTCGCCACCGGCGGCCGACGGGTCGCGGCCAGCGTGCCGACAGCCCAAGGCGAAGACAGCCGCGAGCCGGCTCATCCCGTCTCACGGCCCACCCCTGTTGGAGAAGCGTGTTACGTCAGCGGCGGTGGACGCCAGTCGGCGTATCGGGCCATCGACCGCAACGCCAGCCGTGGCGGCGTCAGCCGCATGGCGGTGTTGCGGACGGCTACGGCGATCGGGTTCTGCAGTTGCTGGCCGAATCGGCCGATCGCGCGGGACGCCTTGGCCACGTGCTGGCTGCGTGGGCGGCGCTGCCGGTCGTAGACGGCGAGCCCGTCCGGCCGACCGGCGACGGAGGCGAGCACGACGGCGTCTTCGAGGGCCTGGTTGGCGCCCTGGCCAAGGTTCGGTGTCATCGCGTGCGCGGCGTCGCCGACCAGCACGACGTTGCCCTTGACGTACGTGGTCAGCGGCTCATCCAGGCAGGCGAGGTCGTCGCGCAGGACGGTGCTGGTCGCGGCGATCAGGGCGGGGATCGGATCGTGCCAGCCGCCGAACCGGGTGCGGAGCAGTTCCTGCTCGTCACCGGTCGACTCACCGGTGGCGTTGGCGGCGGCGAACCAGTAGACACGACCGTCGACGAGCGGAACCATGCCGAACTCGGCGCCTCGGTCCCAGGTGATCGCGACGACGACGTCTCTGTCCCAGACCGGCGTCACCCCGCGCCACGCGGTCACTCCGATGCGAACCGGTGCGGCGGCCCCCGGCCACAGCAGCCGGCGAACCGTGCTGTGGATGCCGTCCGCGCCGACCACGAGATCGGCCCGCGTCCGGACCTGTCCGCCCTCATGTTGATAGGTGACCTCGCCGCCCGCCGTGACGGCGACGACCGGGGCACCGGTCACGACGACACCGTCCGGCAGGGCGCCGAGCAGCATCTCGTGCAGTGCGGCGCGGTGGATGCCGATCGCGGGCGTACCCAGCACACGTTCCAGCTCGCCCGCCTCGATGCGGGCCAGCCACCGCCCGTCGGATCTGCGGGTGCCGCCGGACACGTCGGCCTTCCCCTGTTCCCGTACGGCCGCGCCCAGGCCGAGCACGTCCAGACAGCGCAACCCGTTCGCCTGCAGGACGAGGCCAGCTCCGGCCGGACGGAAGGCGGGGGCACGTTCGAGCACCGTCACCCGCCAACCCATGCGACGCAGGCCGATGGCCGCGCTCAAGCCCCCGATGCCGGCTCCCACCACTAGCGCCGTCCCCGCCATCACCACTCCTTCTACAGATGTAGAAGGCGATACTACAGGCGTAGAAGGAGGTGTCCCCATCATGCCGATCGACCGGCTCGCGGCCCTGACCGATGCCGCGATCGACGTCCTGGCCGAACTCGGCATGCGCGGACTCACCCACCGCGCCGTGGACGCCCGCGCCGGACTGCCGCAGGGCACCACGTCGGCGTACTTCCGCACCCGCAAAACGCTCATCGAGGCGGTGGTGCGCCGCCTCGCCGACCTCGATCGAGCAGACCTGCAAGCCGGTGGGTTGCCGGCCGACGCCGCCAGCCCGACGGTCACGCTGGACGACATCGACTCGGTGGCCGCCGGCATCGCGGCAGTACTCGACCGGTGGATGAGCACAGCACGCAACCGCACGCTCGCCCGCTACGCATGTCTTCTGGAAGCCACACACCACCCGGAACTCCGGACGATCCTCAGGCACGGCGACGCGTCGCGTGCACAGGCCAGGCTGATGCTGGCGGCCGCCGGCGCGCGACACCCGGAGCAGGCCGGCAACCACCTCGTCGCCTGCATCGACGGACTGGTATTCGACCGCCTGGCCGGAGCGGGCGCTCGGACCGCGCCACCAGCCGGAACAGCCGCCAGTCGCGCCGACCTTGCCATCGCCGTCGCTACCTTGCTGCGCGCCTTCGCCGGCCCGAGCAGCAACGCGCGACAGCCCACCGCGTGAGCGACGAGGCTGTCACCGGCTTCCCATCTACTGGCGTCACGGGCGCGGCCAGGCCAGGTCAAGGTGACCGGAGGGACGCTCCCCATCGACTGCCCACCACGGTGACACCGACGACGCCCTCTAGGCGTTGCCGCAACCGCCGGCAGAGACGACCGGACGGCCGGACGCCGGCGTGATCACTACTCGTCGGCTGCGGTGACGCACCCGCCGGCCGGAAGTCCACGGCAACGATGGACGCCCCGGGCTGCCTACAGTAGTCGCCATGCGGCCCTCCGAGTGCACGCCGATCTCGCGTGAAGCTGCGCTGGCGGCGCTGGTCCTCGTCCTGAGTGCCGGTGCCGTGCTGCACGCCGATGCCGGCCACCGCCCGCCGTTCCCGGTGGGCTGGGCGCTGCTGGTGCTCAGCGCCGGGGCGCTGGTCCTACGCCAGCGCCACCCGGTTCCGGTCCTCGCGGTGACCAGTGGCTGCGCGCTGCTCTACTACCCGCTGGGCTTCCCCGACTCGCCGATGGCCCTGTCCTTCGTCCTGACGCTGTATGTCGTCGCTCGTGACTGCTGGCGTCCGGTGTCCGTCTGCGCCGCCTTGGTACTGGCGATCGCCTTTCCGCTGGCGCCCGTCGTCGTCCACCGGCTGGCCGGTTCGGGAAGCGGGGTCCCGCAGACGCAGACCGCCGTGGCCATCGGCGCGATCCTGCTCCTCACGATCGCCGCCGGGGAGGTGGCCCGCAGCCGGCGTGAGCGCATCGTCGCCGCCGAGTGGCGGGTCGCCGAGGCCGAAGCCACGCGAGAGCAGGAGGCGTCACAGCGGGCCACGGCGGAACGTCTGCGTATCGCGCGGGAACTGCACGACGTCGTCGCGCACCAGATTTCACTGATCAACGTGCAGGCCGGCGCCGCCCTTCACACCCGCGACCCGGACGGGGCCCTCGCGGCGCTGGAGGCGATCCGCGCCGCCAGCAAGGAGGCGTTGCGCGAGGTCCGGACGGTGCTGGGCGTGTTGCGTCAGGTCGACTCGGAGGGCCACGTCAGGCCGACGCCGTCGTTGTCCCGGTTACCGGAGCTGGTTGCGCACACCGAGGCATCCGGTCTGCTGGTCCGGCTCACCGGGGACGGCGCGGTGCCGGCCCTGCCCGCGCCGATCGACCTGGCCGCGTACCGGATCGTGCAGGAGGCGTTGACCAACGCCGTCCGGCACGCGCCGGCAAGCACGGTGCGGGTGGATCTCCGGCACACCGACACAGATGTGATCATCGAGGTCGAGAACGACGGGCCGACGCGGGCGGATCCCGAGGTGGCACGAGCCGGCAACGGTCTGCTGGGCATGACGGAGCGGGCCGCGGCCGTCGGCGGAGAGCTGCACGCGCGCCCGACCGACAGCGGCGGTTTCCGGGTACGCGCGCGGCTGCCACTGCCGACTGCCGAGGACGGCACCGGGCGGAGCAGTGGCTGATGTTGCCCGACCCGTACGGGTTCGTTCCCTGACCGCTACGCCCACGTGCCCGAACGGTGGTGGAGGTGCATCCCTGGTCGCATTCTCGCCGATTCGGCGTACCTCTGGAGATGTACGTCGGAGCTCCCGCAAATCAGGGGCGGACCAGGGAGGCGCAGGCGGATTGTCTCGTGCCGGATCTGCAACGATTAGTGGCGTGAAGCGTAGAAGTGTTCTCCTGCTTGCGGCCCTGTCCGGTGCGGCCACCGCGGGCGTGGCAGGTGCCTGCGACTCCGGGTCCGAGAGCCCTCCCGGCGGGGCGGTCGACTTCAGCAACGCGTTGCGGATCCCGCCACTACTTGAGCCCGAGGTGGGCGCTGATGGCGTGAAGCAGTTCGCGCTGTCCATGCAGAGCGGCGGCCGATCGGGGTTCCTGCCCGGCAAGTCCACCGCTACCTGGGGCATCAACGGCGCCTACCTCGGCCCGACCCTGCGAGCGTCCCGGGGCGACAGGGTGCGCATGCGGGTGACCAACCGGCTCGGCGAGGCCAGCACCCTGCACTGGCACGGCATGCGCCTGCCCGCGAAGATGGACGGCGGCCCGCACCAGATGATCGAGCCCGGCGCCACCTGGACCCCCGAGTGGACGGTCGACCA
Source organism: Micromonospora sp. KC723 (assembly GCF_004348595.1). Taxonomy (GTDB): domain Bacteria; phylum Actinomycetota; class Actinomycetes; order Mycobacteriales; family Micromonosporaceae; genus Micromonospora. The sequence goes on along the minus strand of NZ_SMKD01000023.1, from coordinate 18,095 downwards.
GCCGGCCATGACCGGGTGGTACCACCCCCACCTGCACGAACGGACCGCCATGCACGTCTACCGCGGACTGGCCGGCATGATCATCATCGATGACGACAGGGAACCGGACCTGCCCACCGGGTACGGCGTCGACGACGTCCCCTTGATCATCCAGGACAAGAACCTCGAGCGCGACGGCAGGCTCGACGAGGACTCCGTGGAGGGTGGCACCTGGGGAGTCCTCGGCGACAGCATCCTGGTCAACGGCACGTACGGCGCGCGGTTCAACGTCACCACGCAGGCGGTGCGCCTCCGGATCCTCAACGCGTCCAACGCCCGGATGTACCGCGTGGGGTTCGCCGACAACCGCGTCTTCCACGTGGTGGGCACCGACGGCGGGCTGCTGGAGCGACCCGCCGAGGTCGACCGGGTCAAGCTCAGCCCGGGCGAGCGCGCACAGATCGTGGTGCGGTTCACCCCTGGTGAGGAGATCGTCCTCAACAGCCTCGGCGAGACGGCACGCGAGGCGGGTGACCCGGAGGAGGACGACTTCGAGCTGCTCAAGTTCGTCGCCGCCCCGCAGTTGGCTTCCTCGGCCGCGCTGCCCTCGGTGCTCGGCGGCACGCCCGCCACCGCACCGCCGGCCGGTGCCCGGGTGCGTACGTTCCGGCTGTCCGGCTCCGAGATCAACGACAGGGAGATGGACATGACCCGGATCGACGAGGTCGTACCCGCCGGCGCGCACGAGATCTGGGAGATAGACAACGCCTCGTACGCGCACAACTTCCACATTCACGAGGTGGAGTTCCGGATCCTGCAGATCAACGGCCAAACGCCGCCCGCGTACCAGCGAGGACCCAAGGACACCGTCTTCATCGCCAAGGGCGCGAAGGCGCGACTGGCGGTCAAGTTCAACAGGTACGTCGACCCTGTCTCGCCGTACATGTACCACTGCCACATCCTGCGCCACGAGGACAAGGGAATGATGGGCCAGTTCGTCGTCGTCGAGCCGGGGACCGAGGATCGGGTTCCGCGTACGCTCCGGGGTCACCACGGCTGACCCACCGCCGCACGAAGCAGGGCCGGGTCGAGCATAAGGTTGTCGGCATGGGGGTGCCCCGGCTCATGTCACCGCATCGCCGCGACTCGCGGCCAGTCAGGACGCCACCCGGGGACTACGTCGCATGATCAGGGTCATCCTCGCCGACGACCAGACCCTGGTCCGGGCCGGCTTCCGCTCGATCCTGCACACCGAACCCGACATGGCCGTCGTGGCAGAGGCCACCACCGGCACCGAGGCGGTGCGGCTCACCGCCGAGCACCGCCCGGATGTCGTGCTCATGGATATCCGGATGCCCGAGTGGGACGGGCTGGAGGCAACCCGGCGAATCGTCTCGGACCAGCGACTCGACGCGGTCAGGATCGTCGTCCTCACCACCTTCGAGCAGGACGACTACCTGTACGGCGCGATCCGGGCCGGCGCCAGTGGATTCCTTGTCAAGGACATGGAGCCGACAGAGCTGATCCACTGCGTGCGGGTGGTGGCCCGGGGGGACGCGTTGCTGGCCCCCTCGGTCACCCGCCGGCTGATCGCCGACGTGGCAGCGCGGAAGGCCGTTCCGCCACCGGCGGCGGAACTGGCGAGCCTCACGGCCCGCGAGACCGAGATCATGGATCTGGTGGCCGCCGGGATGTCCAACGAGGAGATAGCGTCGTGCTTGGCGATCAGTCATGCGACGGCCAAGACCCATGTGAGCCGCATCCTGTCCAAGCTCGGGCTCCGGGATCGCGCCCAGCTGGTCGTGTGGGCGTACGAGTCGGGCCGGATTCAGCCGGGCTGGCTGCGCTGACCCACCTGCCCGGCCACCGGCGTCGCCGCCCTCACAGATGTTCGGGCTGCATCAGTTCGTCGTGGGGCGGCGCGGGTGCGAAGCCCGCCAGTTTCGGGGAATCATCCTGGGTGAACACGCCAATGCCGAGGATCCTGAAGAACGGGGCCGTGTCCTTCGTGCCTGTCTTGGGAAGACTCCTCCACGGGGTGTGGGTGTCGACGAAGATGCCGGATGAAACCCGCAGATTCTCGTCTATGAACCTACGCTGCAACGGCATGAAGAAGACCCACGCCCCGTGTCCTAGCCGGAGGTCGGAGAACTTCTCGCCCGGCAGGAGTTCGTCCTTGTCGACGATGGTGGCGAAGGTCATCAGATCGGTGTCCTGTTGTTCGACGACGTAGTTCGGCACCGGTGGGAGCGCCCACACCTCGAACCCGGCGGGCACGGCGAACAGGTCGCGCCCGTTCTCCATACGCGAGCTGGTGGCGGCCCGGAAACCGCGAGCATGCCACACGGTGGTGTCCGGGGGGTTCTTGACGGACACGTACTTGTTGTCGATGGTCGACTCATCGGGAATGGTCACCGAGGGTTTGAACCCCTCGGGATACGCGACCAGCAGCCGGATCGAAGACCCTTCGCCGCCGCCGATGGTGATCCGGCGATCGCCCCGGTTCTCCAACGCGAACTTGAACTTCTTGACCGCTTGGTCGCGCGGCCCGCTCCAGCAGCCACACGACCGCAGGTCCGACACGACGATCGGCAGGTCGCTCAGTGCCGTGCGGTCCACCCGGAACTGCAGAGGCAGCGGCTTCGAGTCGGCCCCATCCGGCACGATCACCACCCCGACCAGCAGCACCAACGCGGCCAGCGCGGTGAGGAGGTCGACGACGCCGAGACGAACGACGCGGTCCCACAGCCCGCGCCGTTGGCGTGCGGGCGGAGGCGACGTGGGCCGTTTGGCGGGCAGGTTGGCCTTCCGTCGTCTCCGCTGCCTCCCCTGCCGACGCCCGTTCACCGGCGCTGCCCGTCGGCTGTGATCTGGCGGGTCTGGTTCGGTTCGCACGAGTAGACCAGTTCGCCGGTCGTGCTCTCCACCGGCCCGGCCAGCCGCTCCAGGCTCATGGTGGACGGCACCCTCGTCTCGGCGTCGAAGAACACCCAACGCCAGTTTTTCACCTCGTCCAGGTGCAGGGCGCGTTCCAGGTTGGCGCCGCGGATGTCGACTGCGCACAGGTCGGTGCCCGCGAAGTTGACGTTGACGAACGTCGAGCCGCGGAAGTCGCTCTCCCGCAGGCGGGCGCCGCCGAAGTCGACGTCGTCGACGACGGACCGGACAATTCGGGAGTGCGACAGGTCCTGACCGCGGTGAGCGGCGTGGGTCAGGGATCTCGACTCGACCAACAGCGGTGTGCTCTGCGGCGGTGCCGAAGCGACGGGCTTCTGCTGGATGAGCACCGCTCGGAACATCGTGGGCACCACGGGCGCGCTCATCACCACCGCCGCGACGGTGAGCACCACCGCGGCGGTGCGGACCCACTTGTTGCGCATCGAGGTGGCCACGAGGAGCCGGGTGAGCCCGAGCCCGAGGCCGAGGCCGATCACGTGCAGGTAGGCGCCGATGTCCAGCACCGCCAGCAGCGCGGCGTTGTCGGCGAACACAGCGATGGTCCCGATCGTGACCACGCCGACGACCACGAGCCCCATCAGTCCTTCCAGCACCCGAGTCAACACCGACTTGCGACGGCGGTTGTCGTTGCGACGCGCCACCCGTCTCCCCTCACCAACCGACTTCGACGTCACCGCATGTCGACAGCACCGTGATGGCCGTCACGCAGGTGCGTGGAGTCGAGCCGGCGAACCAGTTCTGCGGGCCGCTGGAATCCCCCCGCCGAGCCGCCCCGGTGTCGGGAGACTGTGGTCTGCCGGGACAGCCAGGACACTGCTCCCCGCGCGTGCGGCGACTGATCGCTCCACTGAGCACCGACTCGTGACACCGATGATGGTACAGACGCTCGTGCAGGGCACGCCATACCGGCGGACGTCGAGGCATGTGGCGGCTGGCAGCGGCGGAGGTCGCCCTGCCCCTTGGACCGGTATGCCAGTTTCCCGGCGCGGCGTAACGTCCGGCGACCCTACCGTCGCCGGCCCTCGGCATCGAGCAGCTCGTCGAGCGTGACGGCCGTGGTGATGAGGGAGAGGTGGCTGAAGGCCTGCGGGAAGTTGCCGATCTGCTGCCCGGTGAGGGCGATCTCCTCGGCGTACAGGCGAAGGTGATTGCTGAACGTGAACATCTTCTCGAAGGTGAGACGGGCGTCTTCGAGCCGTCCGGAACAGGCGAGGGCGGCCACGTACCAGAAGGTGCACATGTTGAAGGTGCCCTCGTCGCCGGGCAGTCCGTCCGGGGCCTCCGAGGGCTTGTACCGATGGACCAGGCTGTCGGAGACGAGGTCCTTGTCGATGGCGCGCAGGGTCGACTGCCACAGCGGGTCGTTCGGCGTGACGAAACCGACCGACGGCATGATGAGCAGTGAGGCGTCGAGGACGCTCTCGCCGTATGCCTGGACGAAGGATCGGCGGTTCCAGTCGTAGCCGCGGGCCATGATCTGGTTGTAGGTGGCGTCGCGGTGGTGGACCCAGCGGCTGACGTCGCCGGGCCGGCCGTGACGGTCGGCGAGACGGATCGCCCGGTCGAACGCCACCCACGACATCAGCCGTCCGAAGGTGTAGTCGCGGGGGTGGCTGCGGCTCTCCCAGATGCCCGCGTCGGGCTGGTCCCAGTTGTCGCAGAGCCAGTCGACCAGCCGGACGGTGCTCCGCCACACCTGGTGGGAGGCGCGGATGCCCTGCTCGTCGGCGAGCAGCATGGCGTCCAGGGCCTCACCGTGGATGTCGAGCTGGAGCTGGTCGGCAGCGCCGTTGCCGATCCGGACCGGGCCCGACCCGCGGTACCCCTCCAGGTGCGGGAGGATCTCCTCGTACAGGTCGGACGAGCCGTCCACCCGATACATGATCTTCAGGGGCACGGCGTTGTTGCCGGCCTCCCGGATGCGCTCGTCGAGCCAGTTCGTGTACCGGGCGGCCTCCTCGGTGAAGCCCAGCCCGAGCAGGGCCCGCACCGAGAAGGACGTGTCGCGGATCCAGGTGTAGCGGTAGTCCCAGTTGCGGGTGCCGCCCAACTCCTCGGGGAGCGAGGCGGTGGGTGCGGCGATCATCGCGCCGGTCGGCGCGTACGTCATCAGCTTCAACGTGATCGCGGAACGCTCCACCATCTCCCGCCACCGCCCGGTGTACCGGGAGCGGTCGAGCCACCGGCGCCAGTAGTCACGTGTCTCCTCGAACAGCGCCTGGACCTCGGCGTACGGGACGGCGCGCGGACCGTCCGGCGCGGCCGTCTCCATGATGATCGCGCCGGTGTCGCCCTCGTGCATGGTCGTGGAGGCGACCAGGTCCCCGTCGCGGTTCTCCAGGTTCTCGACCGGGATCAGCCTCCCGTCCGGGCGTGACAGGTGCAGGGTGAGGGTGGCCGACGGCGCGCGGAAGATGGCGCCTTCGGGTTGGATGTGGAGTTCGTGCTGCTCGCGGCCGTAGTTGAACCGGGGGCGGCAGGCGGTGCGGAAGCGCATGTCGCCGCGGACCATGTTGATGGTCCGTACCAGGCAGTGCCGGTCGGTCGCCCGCTCGCCGGTGACCGGCATGAAGTCGACGATCTCGCCCACCCCGTCGGCGCTGATGAAGCGGGTGATCAGGATCGGCGTGTCGGGCAGGTAGAGCTGCTTGCTCACGTACTGCACGGCGTCCGGCACCAGGGAGAAGTAGCCGCCGCGGGTCCGGTCCAGCAGAGCGCCGAAGATGCTCGGTGAGTCGAAGCGTGGGGCGCAGAACCAGTCGATGGTGCCGTTGCGGGTGATCAGGGCGGCGGTCTGCAGATCACCGATCAGGCCGTGGTCCTCGATGGCCGGGTAGTCCTCCATGCCGGCCCTCTCCGTTCACCCACGACACCCCTCGACCGGAGGCTAGACCGGCGCCGCCGGCGCGCGGGCGGGAACGGGAACCGGACCACCCGCCCGGGGTACGAGGACCGCCGGCGGCGCCCGGGGGGCGCGAGCCGACCGGTCTGGAGGAGCCCGGGTCAGGCCGGCTTGTGGCGCTGGTGATGGCGGGCGACGCGGACGCGGTCCGCCACATCGACGTCGACGGGTCCGGGTCTTCTACCGCGAGTCCCTGCCCGAACGCCCGGACGCGCCGGTGCTGTCGCTCCTGCACGGCTTTCCGTCCGCCTCCACCAGTTCCGCCGGCTCATCGACGCTCTCGGTTCGCGCCAAGTGCGAGTCTCTCGACGTCTGCGAAGGTGGCGACCTGGTCGCACTCTTCGGGTGTCAGTTTGTTGATCAGGGCTTTGGCTGCCTGGGCTTCCTTGGTGGTGGGCAGGGCACCGGCGACGAGGACGGGCAGGATCAGTTCGTAGCCGACCCGTGCCCGCGGGGAGTACCGTATGCGGTTCCGGGCGACGGCGAAGGAGACGCGGATGGCGTGCTCGTTGCCGGCGGGCACGTTCGGCCGGTCGACCTCTCGCGCCACGAAGCGCACCTCGTGGTGGTAGGTGCACCGCTGACAGGTGGCCGGCCCCCTGGTAAGGGTGGATCGGCACTGCGCGCACGTCAGGCGGTCGAGCGCGGCGTCGACGATGCGCCAGTCGTGCTCGGCGGGATTGTCGACCACGAGCCAACCGAGGGCCGTCTCATCCGCCGAACCGGGCGCCACGTTCAACTCGCCGAGCAGGCGCGCCCAGGCCAGGTCGAGCTGTGCCTCGATCTCACCGATGGTCTGGGCCAGAGCCGTACTGCGCCACGCCGGTGTCGTGTCAGCCATGTCGTCAAGCATCGCCCGTCAGCGGATGCCGGCGCACCGGGTTTGTCGCCCGACCAGGCGTGCGGCCATCAGCCCCGTCCAGGGCCAGGTCCGCCACCTCGGCGGCGCATCCCCAGGACAGGGTGACCCCGGCCCCGCCGTGGCCGTACGCGTGCACCAGCCGGCTGCCGCGCGGACCTCCGGGGTCCGGGTCCACCTCGACCCTCGGGCCGCCGTGCCGGGCCGGTCGTAGCCCGATCCGCTCGCCGAGCACCGGGGCGTCCGCCAGTTCCGGCACCAGCGCGACGCAGCGGCGCCGGATCGCCGCCGCCGTGTCCGGGTCGGGCCGGGTGTGCCCCACCCCCGGCTGGTACGTGCCACCGAGCACCACGTCGTGCCGGCGCGGGTGCACGTACGTGATCCCGGCCGGGTCGTCCTCGTCGCGGACCGAGACGGTCAGGCCCGGGTTCGCTACCAGCACCAGATGACCGCGCACCGGGTGCACGGCGGGGTCGGCGGCGAGTTGGCCAGCGGCCAGACCTGTTGCGTTGACGACCGTTGGGGCGGTGTCGAACGCGTCGGCGAGCCGCCGCAACCTGCGGCGTACGATCCGCCCGCCGCCGGCCTCCAGCCGCTGCCGTAACCAGGTCAGGTACGGCGTCATCTCCACCGTCGGCGCGGTGAACCGCAGCAGGGCCGTGTACGGCGGTTCCGCCGCCACCGCCACCAGGTCACCGCACGCATCCGCCCACCAGGGTGGGCCGGCGTACCGGTGGCGCAGCAGCATCCGCGTCGGTCGCTCGACCACCCCCGGCACGCCGTTGACGGCCTGGCGGCCCAGCTCGGTGCGGGTTTCCCGGGCCCAGCGCAGGACCCGCGGGTCCTGCTCGGTGTGACTCGGGTACCAGACGGCGGCAGCCACCGCGGACACGATGTTCGCCGTGTCGTCGGGCGCCAACACCATCACCCGTGCCCCTCGTTGCTGGAGGGTCACGGCCGCCACCATCCCCACGACGCCACCCCCGACAACCACCACGTCCGCCGCTGCCCTCATCGCCCGCTCCCCTTCCTGCCGTTGGCTCGGATCGTCGCCGTTGCGGTGGGTTGTCGTCCAAGACGGATCGGGCAGCCGGTGATAAGCGGCGCTTATGATGCGTGCATGTCCGACGCGCCGCTCCGCGACACGTGGTTGGACCTACGGCGGCTGCGCTCCTTCGCGGTGCTCGCCGAAGAGCTGCACTTCACCCGGGCCGCTGCCCGGCTGCACGTCGCCCAGCCCGCGCTCAGCCAGCAGATCCGCGCCCTGGAACGTCAGCTCGGCGTGCCGCTCGTGGACCGGACCAGCCGGGGCTGCCGGCTGACGGAGGTGGGGGCACGGGTCGCCGACGAGGCCGCCCGGCTGCTCGCCGAGGTGGACGCGGGGACCGCCCGCATCCGGGACCTGGTACGCGGGCGAGGCGGCCGGCTCCGGCTCGCGTACACCCGGTCAGCGCGCGGCGGCCGGGTCGACGCGCTGGTCTCCCGGTTCCGGGCCGCCCACCCGGATGTCGAGGTGGTCCCGGAGACGGCCTGGACGGCGCCGAACGTCGCCGGCCTGCTCGCCGGCCGGCTCGACGTGGCGTTCGTCCGTCCACCGGTCGACGAGCCGGCGCTGGTCTGCCGGACGGTCGACACCGAGGAGTTGCTGCTCGCCCTGCCCGCGGGCCACCCCCTGGCCGTCGGCCGTCGGAGGATCAGCCGGACCGAGGTGGTCGACCTGCCGGCCGTGATGTGGCCGCGCGAGAACGGCCCCGGCATGTTCGACCGGACGATCGCCCAGGTCTGGCCGCTCGGCGGGTTCCGGCTCGTCCGGCAGGAGCCGGACGACGAGCAGTTGCTGCGGGCGGTGGCGCAGGGAGACGTGGTCGCGGCCGTCCCGGCCGGCCGGGCCCGCGCGCTGCGGCTGCGGGGCGTCCGGCTGCGCCGGTTCGCAGCCCCGACGCCCACCGTTGACGTCGCCCTGGCCTGGCCGCGGGACAGCACCAACCCCGCCCTGGGCCGGCTTCTCGCCTTGCTCGACTGAACATTGTCGTACGGACCGGGGCGGGCCGGCTCAGCCCCACCGCTGCAGGATGCGGTCGTACTCGGCTTGGGTGAGCGGCAGCACCGTGCCGTGGCGCGGGCGGCCGGGCAGGGTGTAGCTGGAGACCGTGCTCCATTGTCCGGCGTTGAGGTCGGTGGTGGTGAACGGGATGTACCCACGGCCGCCGTACTCGTCGATGAACAGGTACCACCGTTGTTCGGTGTTCGACTTGAACACCAGCGGCCCCTCGCCCTGGGAGAGGGAGCCCCGCCCGATGCATTCGCGAAGAAAGGAGTAGTTGCGGTTGAGGATGGTGGTCGACGTTTCCGCGAGGATGAACTTGCCGCACGTCGACTGGGAGGCGCTGCGCTCGTCTTTGGTGAAGCGGTAGTACGTGCCGCTGTGCCTGATCATCGTGGAGTCGATGGTCGAGTAGCCCTTGTCGACCCACACCTGTGGGGCGCTGAAGGTGCGGAAGTCGTTGGTGGTCGCGTACATCATCCGGTTGTAGGTGTTGGCGGTGTGGTTGGGGTCGCTGGTGGCGTAGAGCTTGGAGGCCCAGTAGACAACGTACTGACCGAGGGTCTCGTCGAAGTACGCCTCCGGCGCCCAGGTGTTGCCCGCGGTGTCCGGCGAGACCCGCACCAGTCGCGGAGCGCTCCAGGTCACCAGGTCGGTGGACTCCCAGACCACGATGGACTTGCTGCCGGTGCGCTGTGCGGCGTCCCAGTTGCCGTTGCCGTAGATACGCAGGTCGGTGGCGATCTGGTAGAACCGGTCACCCTGCGGTGAGCGGACGATGAACGGGTCGCGCACCCCTCGGGTGCCGACGGTGGAGGTCAGCACCGGCCGACCGCCGTTGAGCTGCCGCCAGCGGGTGGGGTCGTTGCCCTGGCTGAGGGCGAAGTAGACCTGCTCACCGTTGGCCGAGCCCTCGCCGAGCATGTAGCTGAACAGGTAGCCGGCGTAGGCGGGGCTCGGCGTGCCGCCGCCGACCCGCACCAGCTGCCACTGTTGGTTGGTGCCGCCGTTGTCGGTGTACTGCGAGATCCGCGCGCCGTCGGCGGTGGACCGCTCCCAGACGTCGAGTGCCTTCCCGCTGTTGCGGTTGACCAGCTTGACGTACCCGCCGGTGGTGTCCACGACCCTGAACTGCTGGCTGGCGCCGCCGTTGTCGGTGTTCTGCACGACGTCGGCGCCGTCCGCCGCCGAACCGCCCGCCACACCGACGACCTTGCCGCTGTGCCGGGCACGCAGCTTGTGGTAGCCGCCGCCGGCGTCGACGAACTGGAACTGCTGGCTAGCCCGGTCGGAGCGGGTCCACTGCCGCACAGCCGCGCCCTCGGCACCCGACTGGCCGGCGACCTCGACCGCCTTGCCGCTGTGCCGCGCCACGATCTGGTAGTACGCCGCCGGGTCGATCACCGCCGCCTCGGCGGCGGGGGCCACCACGAGTGCGGCGGCACCGGCCACCAACACCGCTCCGGCAAGGGCGACGAACCTGCGGGAGCGGAACCGGTGAATCGACACGATGGCTCCTCGATGCGGACTTGTGTGGACGTCGGACATGTGTACGCCTACAGGGTGGGCACGATCGGGCGGATGGTGCCGTCGGCGTTGAATTCCATGCGGTCGATGGTGGTTTCCCGATTGGTGCCGTCACCGGCAGGAACGGCGAACCGGTGATAGGCCATGTGCCAGGTGTCGGTGCCCGGTGCCCGGACCACCGAGTGGTGGCCGGTGCCCTTGATACCGACGTCGAGTCGCTTCCGCAGCACGACCCCACGCTTGGTCCACGGCCCCAGTGGCGACGAGCCGGTGGCGTACGCGACCCGGTAGTCCTCGCTGCGGGTGTCGCCCTCGGACCACATGAAGTAGTAGACGCCGTTGCGCTTGAACACGAACGGTGCCTCGTTGTACCCGGACGGGGTGATGACGCGCACCAGTGCCGGATCGAACGAGACCATGTCATCGTTCAACGGCACCACCCGCGCTGCGCCCTGTCCCCAGTACAGGTACGACCGGCCGTCGTCGTCGGTGAACACCATCGGGTCGATCGCCTGCCCGGAGTACTGACCGCTACGGATCAGTGGTCGCCCCAACGCGTCGCGGAACGGCCCACTCGGAGAGTCGGACACGGCCACGCCGAGTTGCTTGGCGGTGTTGCCGCTGGCCAGCCCGCCCGAGAAGTACAGGTAGTACTTGCTGTTCCTGGCCGCGACGGCCGGTGCCCAGGCCGAGTTGTCCGCCCACGACACGTCCGGCGCGTAGTCGAAGACCACCCCGTGGTCGGTCCAGTTCACCAGGTCGGTGGAGGAGAAGGCCTTGAGGTAGGTGCCGCTCCAGCTCGCGTACCCGTCCGTGGTCGGATACAGGTAGTAGCGGTCGTTGAAGATCGTGAGGTGAGGATCGGCGAACAGCCCCGGGATGACCGGGCCTCTGGTCGTCTTGGGTACCCACGGCGCGACGACGCGGAACGAACTGTCCGCCTGGAACTGTGCGGTGGACTGGTAGGTGTCCAGCCAGAGCGCGCCATCGCGGTGCCGGACCCGCCGGCTCGGGTAGTTGTACGACACCAACGACACCGATCCGGCAACCGACCCCGCCGTCGGGCAGAAGGTCGCGTCACCTCGGAACGTCGCATCACCGGTGTTGACATCCACCCGCAGCCGGAAGTCGCGGTGCCGCAGGAACCGCCCATCCTTGGCCTGCAACGAATAACAGGCCGGCGAGGCGAGGCCGTTGACAACCGTGAAGGTGGCGTCCCGCTTGGTCCCGGCGTCGCTGCTGGGGGTCACCTGCGCGAGCTGACCGGTCGAGTTGAGGTGCCGCACATAACGGCCTGGTTGGTTGGTCGCCTCCAGTGATCGGGCGCCGGTCGGCAGCGTCGCGGCGATGGCCACCGAGCCGGACCCGCCGACGTCCTGGACGGTCTGTGCCTGCGCCGACGACACCGGGGCGCGGGTGGACGCCGAAGCCGGCACGGTGGCGTGGGCGATGCTCGTACCGGCGATCAACGCGGCCGCGCCGGCGATGATCCTGGTCCGTGGGGGGATTCCGTGGCGGCGGCCGCCGGCGGCACACCGGTGTCGGCGGCCAGCCCTCAACTGGAACACGGAAAGCTCCTTCCGGGACGGCCCACCGTCACCACTGGCGCCGGTACGTGGTCGGGCTCATGCCCAATCGCGCGTGGGCTGCTGGTTCTGCCGGTGTTGCGGGTGTACTGGATCAGGCGGCTGCCGTCGGCGGTGGAGCCGCTCGGGACGTCCCGGCACCTGCCGGATTGGCGCGCGACCAGGCGCACCCGGCCGCTCCGGCGTCGCGCCCCTGCCATTGCTGGTTCTGCCCGCTGGAGAAAGGGGCGGAGCGAATGGAGTCAGGTGCCACCGTATTGACCGATCCCGTCGAGACAACCTGGCTGAGAGGGCGTCGATGAGCGATGTTCGCGCCAACATCCCGCGCGCAGTATGGCATTCGTCATATAGACAGTCAATGATTCCTGCTGGTGGCAGCAGGCGGGTATGACCGGTTGGGATGCATCGCCCCACGTCGACGAGTGGCACGCCCTCCACGCTCGAGTCCGCTGTGCCCGTAGAGCATCGTTACGAATGTCCTCGATGTAACGTTCGGCTCTGCGCTGGCCGCGGCAGTAAGGGCTGCCGCTCGTCGCCGGCGGCACCGCGACCCAGCAGGACGCCGCCGGCGACGGATCCCTCAAACAGCGCCGACCTGGAGGACGCCCTGGTCGTGAGTGGCGTCGACGGTGCGGTGGCCCACCACCTCGACGCGCCACGGTACGGCCGGGCCGTCGCGGCGCACCTCGACGGCGCCGCCCTTCGGCGTCACCGTGAAGCTGGCCGCCACCGAGCCGTCGAGGGCCGGCACGTCCACCCGCAGCGGCGCCGAGACCTCGTACAGGCGCAGCGCCACGCCGTCGTGGTACGCGTAGTCCGGGCGGTCCTCGCGGGCGCCCCACGGCAGCGCGGTGCCCGGTCGCACGTACACCGGCACGGTGTCGAAGCCACACGTCTCGGTCACCCAGCGCGGACCCTCGAGGACCTCCCCGGTCAGCAGATGCGTCCACCGCCCCGGCGGCAGGTAGTACGAGGTGCGGCCGGACGCCGAGAACACGGGCGCCACCAGGAGACTGTCGCCCAGCATGTACTGCCGGTCGAGGTACGGGCAGGCCGGGTCGTCCGGGAACTCGGCCACCATCGGCCGCATCACCGGCACCCCCTCATCGTGGGCGGTGACGGCCGCGCCGAACAGGTACGGCATCAGTCGTGCCTTCAGTTTGGTGAAGGCACGGAGTACCGCGACCGCCTCCTCGTCGAACTCCCAGGGCACCCGGTAACTGTGGTTGCCGTGCAGCCGACTGTGCGAGGACAGCAACCCGAACGGGATCCACCGCTTGAACACGGCCGGGTCCGGTTTGCCCTCGAAGCCGCCGATGTCGTGACTCCAGAAGCCGAAGCCCGACATCGCCAGCGACAGCCCACCCCGCAGGCTCTCGGCCATCGACTCGAAGGTGGATTCGCAGTCGCCGCCCCAGTGCACCGGGTACTGCTGGCCACCGGCGGTCGCGGCGCGCGCGTACAGGACCGCCTCGCCCTCCCCACGGTGCTCCCGCAACAGCTCGAACACGGTCCGGTTGTACAGGTGGGTGTAGTAGTTGTGCATCCGCTCCGGGCCAGCGCCGTCGTGCCACACCACATCGGTGGGAATGCGCTCGCCGAAGTCCGACTTGAAGCAGTCGACGCCCATGTCGAGCAGTGCCCGCAGCTTCCCGGCGAACCAGGCGCGGGCGTCCGGATTGGTGAAGTCGACCAGCCCCATGCCGGCCTGCCAGTGGTCGCACTGCCACACACCGCCGTCCGGCGTGCGCACGAGGTACCCCGCGGCCGCGCCCTCGGCGAACAGCGCCGACCGCTGCGCGATGTACGGGTTGATCCAGAGGCTGACCCGCAGGCCACGCTCCTTGAGCCGTCTCAGCATCGCGGCCGGGTCCGGGAAGGTACGGGGGTCCCACTCGAAATCGCACCAGCGGAACTCTCGCATCCAGAACGTGTCGAAGTGGAACACCGACAGCGGGATGTCCCGCTCGGCCATGCCCTCGACGAAGCTCATGACCGTGTCCTCGTCATAGGACGTGGTGAACGAGGTGGTCAGCCACAGGCCGAACGACCACGCGGGCGGCAGCGCCGGCCGGCCGGTCAAGGCCGTGTACTTGCGCAGAATCTCCTTCGGCGTGGGGCCGTAGATGAGAAAGTACTCCAGTTCCTGCCCGGCAACGCTGAACTGCACCCGCGACACGGCCTCGGATGCCACCTCGAACGAGACCAGCCCGGGATGGTTGACGAACACCCCGTACCCGCCCGTGGTCAGATAGAACGGCACGTTCTTGTACGCCTGCTCGCTGCTCGTGCCGCCGTCGGCGTTCCAGATGTCCACCGGCTGGCCGTTCTTGACCAACGGGCCGAACCGCTCCCCCAGCCCGTACACGGTGTGGCCGACACCCAGCGCAAGTTGCTCGCGGATGTAGTGTCCGCCGCCGTCGGTGCCGATCGCCGCCATCGCCTTCTTACCGCTTGCGGTCAGCACCTCACCGCCGGCAAGGACATCCATCCGCCACGAGGGACCGCGGGTGAAGCGCACCGCCAGCCTTCCGGAGGTGAGCGTCGCCTCCTCGGTGTCGACCTCCGCGACGCCGTCGCCGACGGCCAGTTCGAAGTCCGGCCGTCTGGGCCTCCCCCCGCCGAAGTGCGTGATCCGTACCCCGACGACGTCCGGCATCGGAGCGCTCACCCGCACCGTCAGCAGTGGCCGGTTCAGGGTGTCGCCCCGGCCTCCGATATGCCCCGTCGGCGCGTACACCACCAGCGCGCCAGGCTCGGCTATGACATCGTGCACCTCCGACGGATAGAGCGGGCGCACGCCGTCGCGCATCAACCAGTGACCGTCAGTGAACTTCAACCAAGGCTCCTAGAAGTAGCGTGCGGACCGGGCGGCATCGTCCGGCCCCGTGAACTGGTGCCAACTCAATCGGTTGCGCAGGAGGCTGTCGGGGTCGTTGTCGGTGCCGCTCCACGCTTCGACGAGCCCGAACGTCGTGCTCGCGCCGGAGCCGGACTGTCGTTGTGGCTGATCGGGCAGTGGCGCTCGATCCGGTGCTGTTGATCGTGGCGCTCCCCGCCTGGCTGGTCCGCTGCCCGTTGGCGAAGGTCCACGTGAGGCCCCAACCGCTGGTCGCCGGGTGACACGTACCTCGCCCTGGAAGCCGGCCCGCCCACTGCCGGACGGTCGAGTAGGTCGCCGTGCCGCCTCAGGTGCCGGCGGCCTCATCGGCCGCACGGGTAAGGGTCATGATCCTTGCTCCAACCGCTCGGGCGGTGACGTCGGTGAGGACGAGTCGTTCATCATGGCCAGCCTCACGGCCAGGCCCTGCGGTCGAGTCGACGACGGCGGGCTTGGCACGGCTCCCACAAGCACGCCCAACACTCGCGGGAATGCGCGACCACCGCGTCTTGCAACGTTTGCAATTCCGGCTCGCTGAGGAGCGTACGCCGCAGGGGCCGTGGGCGCAATCGCGTCTGGTATCCGGTTCAGCTGCGCCGCGGCGCGGGCGCGGTGGAGGCGCGGACTCTCAGCGTCGGCCGGAAGTGCGTCTCGCGGTGGGTGTGGTCGGGGTGCGCCTCGTCCAGCAGCAGTTCGGCGGCGGCGCGGCCGAGTCGGTACTTCGGCTGGTGCACGGTGGTCAGGGCGGGCGACAGCCGGGCGGCGAAGTGCAGGTCGTCGTAGCCGACGACGGAGATGTCATCGGGGACGCGTACGTCCGCCGCGTTCAGCCCCTGCAACACGCCCAGCGCCGCGGTGTCGTTGAGGCAGATGATGGCGGTCAGCGCGGGTCTGGTGGCCAGAATCTGCTCGACCGCCTGCGCGGCGACCGCCACCGACGAGCGGGGATGGTCCGACATGCGAATGTCGACGAGCGCGTGGGCCGGGTCGAGGCCGGCGGCGATCAGTGCCCGCTGGGCGCCCTCGCGTCGGCGGGCCACCGGACCCGGGTCGATCGCGCCCGCGAGGAAGGCGATGCGACGGTGGCCGAGCGAGAGGAGATGTTCGGCCGCGAGCTCGCCGCCGGCGACATCGTCGACGGCCGCGGTGCACAGGTCCAGGTGCCGGCGCGCGTGGTCGATCAGGATCACCGGCGTGCCGCGCCGGCTGACCTGCAACAGTGCCGTCGGGTCGGGGTCGATCGGGGAGATGATGATGCCACGCACCGCCTGCTCCTGAAGCAGGCCGAGCAGTTGCCTCTCCTTGGCCGGCCGAAGATCGGTGCTGCACGCGAGCACCAGGCAGCCGGCTTCACTGAGAACGTCTTCGATGCCGCGATTGAGCTCGGCGTAGAAGGGGTTGGCCAGGTCCAGGGTGATGCTGCCGACGATCGGGCTGGGCAGCCCCCGTAGCTGCCGAGCCGGCCCGTGCGGCACATAGCCGACGGCCACCATCGCCTGCTCCACCCGGTGACGGGTCTGCGGGGCGACGATCGAGGGCCGGCTCAGCACGTTGGCGACGGTGGAGACGGATACGCCCGCCGCCTGAGCCACCTCCCGCATGCCGCTGCGACGCAAGCCCTCCCTGTGGGCCACCTCGTCCTCCCGGGGTTCGGGTCCACCGTACTTGGCGGCGAACCCGCAAGGACGCAGGACCCGGGTCGCGGCGAGGGAACCCTTCTTGTCGGACGCCACGAGTGACCGACAAGCGCAGAGCGCCGTCGACGTCCTTCGATTGACAGCCACGTGCCCGACCGGGACACTTTGTGATGCAGTTGGGCGCGACTGGGAGCGCTCAGAGTGACCACGGATGCCGCCGAGCGGCTGGAGCAGCCTCCTCGTCGGTGTTGGCCGGGCCATCCATGGACAACTCGTCAGCGCTCATACATTGCGCCGTTTGGCCACTTCCGCCTGTCGACGTCAGGGAGCCGGGTAGTCGTCGTCGGGCTGAGGGCACATCCCGTCCCCTTACCTGAGGTGAACCATGAAAAGAAAGATCGCGGTCATGGGCGCGACGGCGCTCATGATGCTCGCGTCGATGATGTTCTTCGTCAAACCCGCCGAGGCGGCGGTCGGCCTACGCGTCGACGCCGGGCGAATCGTGGAGGCCAACGGCAGCAACTTCGTCATGCGCGGAGCCAGCCACGCGCACATCTGGTACCCCAGCCAGACCTCCTCGTTCGCCAACATCAAGGCGCTCGGCGCCAACACCGTGCGGGTGGTGCTGGGCAGCGGCCAACGATGGGGCCCGAGCAACGACATCCCTGACATCGTCAACCTGTGCCGCACCAACCGGCTGATCTGTGTGCTCGAGGTCCACGACACCACCGGCTACGGCGACGAGAGCGAAGCGGCCACCCTCGACCAGGCGGCCAGCTACTGGATCAGCAAGCGCAGCGAACTGGCCGGAACCGAGAACTTCATCGTCGTCAACATCGGCAACGAACCCATGGGCAACAACGCCAGCGTCAGCGCGACCTGGCCCACCGCCACGTCCAACGCCATCCGTCGACTGCGCACCGCCGGCTTCGAACACATGCTCATGGTGGACGCGCCGATGTGGGGCCAGGACTGGCAGTTCATCATGCGCAACAACGCCCAGGCCGTGTTCAACAGCGACCCGCAGCGCAACACCGTCTTCTCCATCCACATGTACGGCGTCTTCGACACCGCCGCCGAAGTCACCGACTACCTCGGCCGCTTCCGCTCGGCGGGCCTGCCGATCGTCGTCGGCGAGTTCGGACACGACCACTCCGACGGCAACCCCGACGAAGAAACGATCATGTCGTACACCCAGGCCAACGGCATCGGCTACATCGGCTGGTCATGGAGCGGCAACAGCGGCGGCGTCGACTACCTCGACATGGTCACCAACTTCAACCCCAACCAGCTCACCTCCTGGGGCCAACGCTTCTTCAACGGTGCCAACGGCATCCGACAAACCTCCCGCGAAGCAACCTGGTACAGCGGCGCGACCCCGCCGCCGAGCACCCCGGGGCCGAGCACCCCGCCGCCGAGTTCACCGCCGCCGAGCACCCCGCCGCCCGGCCCCGCTGGCTGCTCGGCCACGTACACCGTCACCGGACAGTGGCAGGGCGGCTTCCAGGGCGAGGTGCGGGTTACCGCCGGCGCCTCCGCCATCCGCGGCTGGCGGGTGACCTGGACCTTCGCCAACGGCCAGCGGATCACCCAGGCATGGAACGCCACCATCACCACCAGCGGGTCGAACGTCACCGCGACGAACGTCAGCTACAACGGCAACCTCGGACCCCGAGCCAGCACCACGTTCGGCTTCATCGGCTCGGGGAGCGGCTCCAACCC
>NZ_SMKD01000238.1 GCF_004348595.1 Micromonospora sp. KC723 | reverse complement strand
CAGGCCCCACCCGTGCGGCGGCTCCCCCGGCTGGCTCCCCCACCGGGTGGCCGGAGTGGACTCCAGGGTGGCCTTCACGCCGCTGGCGTTGACGTCCGGCCGGCGGACCTCGACGCCGTGCCGGCGGGCGTCGTCCACCAGGGTCTGTGGCGAGTAGAAACCCATCGGCTGGGCGTTGAGCAGCGCGGCCAGGAACGGCCCCGGGTGGTAGCGCTTGAGCCAGGAGCTGGCGTAGACCAGGTAGGCGAAGCTCATCGCGTGGCTTTCCGGGAAGCCGTAGCTGGCGAACGCGGTCAGCTTGCGGTAGACGTCGTCGGCCAGCTCGCCGGTGATGCCCCGCGCGGCCATCCCGGCGTAGAGCCGGTCGGCGAGCTGCGCCATCCGCTCCACCGACCGCTTCGCCCCCATCGCCCGGCGCAGCTGGTCGGCCCCGGCCGCGTCGAAGCCGGCCAGGTCGATGGCGAGCTGCATGAGCTGCTCCTGGAACAGCGGCACCCCCAGGGTCTTCTCCAACGCGTTGCGCATCAGCGGATGCGGGTACGTCACCGGCTCCTGGCCGTTCTTGCGCCGGATGTACGGGTGCACCGAGCCACCCTGGATCGGGCCGGGCCGGATCAACGCCACCTCGACCACCAGGTCGTAGAACTCGCGGGGCTTCAACCGGGGCAGCGTCGCCATCTGGGCCCGGCTCTCCACCTGGAACACCCCGACCGAGTCGGCCCGGCAGAGCATCTCGTAGACCTCGGGGTCGTCCAGCGTCATGTCACCGAGGTCGAGGCTGGACCCGATCATGTCGTAGCCGTAGTGCAGCGCCGACAACATGCCGAGGCCGAGCAGGTCGAACTTGACCAGGCCGACGGCGGCGCAGTCGTCCTTGTCCCACTGGAGCACGCTGCGCCCCGGCATCCGCCCCCACTCCACCGGACAGACCTCGATCACCGGCCGGTCGCAGATCACCATCCCGCCGGAGTGGATGCCCAGGTGCCGGGGGAACGTCTGCAGCTCGTTGGCGTACGCGACCACCTGCTCGGGGATGTCCGCCACGTCCACCGTGGCGACCGAACCCCACCGGTCGATCTGCTTGCTCCAGGCGTCCTGCTGGCCGGGAGAGAACCCGAACGCCTTCGCCACGTCCCGCACCGCCGACCGGGGCCGGTACGAGATGACGTTGGCGACCTGCGCGGTGTGCTCCCGGCCGTACCGGGCGTAGACGTGCTGGATCACCTCCTCCCGGCGGTCGGACTCGATGTCCACGTCGATGTCGGGCGGGCCGTCGCGTTCCGGGGCGAGGAAACGTTCGAAGAGCAGCCGGTGCCGCACCGCGTCCACGTTGGTGATCCGCAGCGCGTAGCAGACCGCCGAGTTCGCCGCCGAGCCCCGGCCCTGGCAGTAGATGTCCTGCTCACGGCAGAACGTGACGATGTCGTAGACCACCAGGAAGTAGCCGGGGAAGCCCAGCTCGTCGATCATCCGCAGCTCGTGCTCCAGCTGCGCGTACGCCTCGGGGTGCGCCTGCGGCGGGCCGTAGCGTTCCCGGGCGCCGGTCATGGTCAGGTGCCGCAGCCAGCTCATCTCGGTGTGCCCGGACGGCACCGGGTACGCCGGCAGCCGCGGCGCGACCAGTTGCAGGTCGAACGCGAGCTCCGCGCCGAACTCGGCGGCCCGGGCCACCGCCCCGGGGTACGCGGCGAACCGGGCCGCCATCTCCGCGCCGCTGCGCAGGTGGGCGGTGGCGGCGGCGGGCAGCCAGCCGTCGATCTCGTCCAGGCTGCGCCGGGCCCGCACCGCGGCCAGGGTGGTGGCCAGCCGGCGCCGCCCCGGGGTGGCGTAGTGCACGTTGTTGGTCGCCACCGTGGGCACCCCGGCGGTGGCGGCCAGCTCGGCCAGGGCATCGTTGCGGTCGGCGTCGACGGGGTGCCCGTGGTCGGTCAGCTCCACCGCCACCGTCTCCGCGCCGAAGAGCGCGGTCAGCCGGTCCAGTTCCCGGGCCGCCGCGTCGACGCCCCCGGTGAGCAGCGCCGCCGGCACGTGCCCCTTGCGGCAGCCGGTCAGCACCAGCACGTGGTCGCGCAACTCGGCGGCGACCTCCTCCAGCTCGCCGTAGACCGGGCGGCCCTTCTCCCCGCCGCGCAGCTGGGCGCGGGAGATGGTGGCGGCCAGCCGGGCGTACCCCTCGTGCCCGTGGGCGAGCACCAACAGGTGCCGGCCGAGCGGGTCGGGCTCGCCGTTCTGCGGGCCCGGCAGCCCGAGGGAGAGTTCCGCGCCGAAGACCGTCGGCAGGCGCAGCGCCCGGGCCGCCTCGGCGAAGCGGACCACGCCGTAGAACCCGTCGTGGTCGGTGACGGCAAGCGCGGTGAGCCCCAGCCGGGCGGCCTCCTCGGCCAGCTCCTCCGGGTGGCTGGCCCCGTCGAGGAAACTGAAGTTGCTGTGCGCGTGCAGCTCGGCGTAGGGCGCCGTGCCGTCGGGTCGGGACAGCTCGGGTGGCTGGTACCGCTGCCGGGTGCGGCTCCAGGCCGGGGCGTCGCCCCCGTCGGCGTCGACCGCGAGCGGGTCGACCACGCGCAGCCGCCGCTCCCCCCGCCCCCGGTCGGCCCGACCGCCACGCTCGGCGGCGGGACGGCCGGAGAGCACCCGCTCCAGCTCGGACCAGGGCAGCTTCGGGTTGTGGAAACTCATCCGGCCGCCCCGCGGCCGGCCTTCGTCGGGATCTCGATGGGCGGGGTGGGACGCTCAGTCATAGATCGCCTCCACCAGCCACCGGCCCGCCTCGACGGCCAGCAGCAGCGCGGCGCCGTCGGCCAGGCACACCTGGAACCGGGCCCGGCGGCGCGCCTCGGCCGGGGCCCACCAGCGTTCGTCCACCGGCCAGGGACCGGCCCAGCCGACGATCTCGACCGGCGCGGCCGTGCCGACGGTCAACCGGGCCGGCGCGGCGCTGACCACCAGCCGCGCGCTGACCACGACCGGCTCACCGGCGACGTCGTGCACGCTCGCGGCGAGTGGGCTGGGCAGCACCACCGCGGGCGAGGGCGGTGGCAGCCGCCCCGGCCACGGCGGTACGACGTTCCCGCCACCCGGCGCCCGGCGTACCTCGACGGCCCCGCCCGGCCCGCCGGCCGGCCGGGCGACACCCGCCTCACCGGCCCGCCCCACGGCGCCAGCCCGCTCCCCCGGAGCGGGCGCCAGCCCGCCAGCGGCCCCCGGGCGGGCGGGAAGCCGTTCGTCGCCCCACGGGACCAGGCGCGTCTGGTCGGCCGGGGACCGGCCGCCGCCGAGCACCGCGGTGACCACCGCCTCCGGGCCGAGGATGCCCTGCACCCGGCTCAACGCGCGGTGCGCCCGCTCCCGTTCCTCGCCAGCCTCCCCCCACAGCCCGGGTTGCAGCCCCGAACGGGCCAGCACCCCGTCCGGGACCAGCCGCAGCCGGACGATCCCGGCGGTCGGTCGGGCGGGTCGGGCACCGGCGCGGCCGGTGCTGCCGGAGAGCCAGCCGTCGAGCTGCCAGCGGACCCGGTCGGCGATGGCCGCGGCGGTGAGCAGGCCGTCGTGCCGCCAGACCCGGTGCAGCTCCTGGCCGTGCGCGGTGACCGCCTCGATGCCGAGCCGGGTGCAGGCCAGGCCGTGCGCGGCGAGCCGGTCGTGCAGCCGCTCGGCGAGCGCACGGGCGGCGAAGGCGGCCACGTCGACCCGGTCCAGCGGTTCGTCGTGGTCGGCGGTCACCGCCAGGTCCACGGGGGGCTGCCGGACGGCCAACGGCCGGTCGTCCCGCCCGCCGGCGAGCCGGTGGGCCAACGCCCCGTCGAAGCCGAACCGGGCCAGCACGTCACCGGCGGGCAGTGTGGCGAAGTCGCCGAGGGTACGCACGCCGAGCCGGCGCAGCAGGTCGGCCAGGGCGGGCCGGCCGAGCGCCTCGACCGGCAGCCCGGCGAGGAACGGCGGCGTCCCGCCCGGTGGCACGATCCGGCCGCTGCGGGCGGCCAGCCCGGCGGCGAAGACCCCGTCGGCGATGCCCACCTGGCTCTCCACCGCGCAGGCCTGGGCCACCTGCTCGACGATCCGTTCGGCGGCCGCCTCCTCGCCGCCGAGGTACCGGGCGGGGCCGCGGGCGGCCAGCGCGCAGGCGCCGGGGCGTACCACCTCGACCCCGGCGACGACCTCCTCGACGGCGGCGACCACCGGCTCGAAGGCGCGGGCGTCCCGCCCGGGGTCGTGGTCGACCACGGTGAGTCGCGGGCAGCGCCCCTGTGCCTCCCGCCGGCGCAGGCCCCGGCGCACCCCTTCCGCACGGGCCTGAGCGGAGCAGGCGACCACCCGGTTGGCGTGCAGCACGGCCACCGGCCCGGTGGCGGGCACCCCGTCGACGATCTCGGCGGCGATCACCGGCCAGTCCGGGCACCAGAGCAGCAGGGTACGCACCGGTTGGCCGGTCACACCGGGCCCACCAGGGTGAACGCGACGCGGCGGGCGGCGTCGGCGACGCCGGGCGCGGCGGCCGACGGGCGGGGGATGACCCGGGTGAGGTGGTCACCGGGCAGCCAGACCTTGATCTCCTTCGGGCGGGCGGCGGCGCCGCGCCCGCGCGCCGACACGGTGACCTCGCGGCGACGCAGCCGGCCCCGACCCGACC
>NZ_SMKD01000237.1 GCF_004348595.1 Micromonospora sp. KC723 | reverse complement strand
CCCCACGACCGCCCCGTCGCCCCCACCGGACACCGAGGGTTCCGGCCCGGTACCGGTATGGCCAGCCACGACCCCGCTGGCTGTCCCGGTCGTTGCGCAGGAGCCCCGGGTGGCGCCACCGGTGAGCGTCCAGCGAGCGCCCGTGCCACCGGCTCCGGTGCCGTCCCCTGTCGTCTCACGGTCGGGGACGCACCCGATCGTCGTCCGGCCCGTCGCCACGCCGGCCGTCAACGCCCGGGAAGCGCCGCAGCCCGTCACCCCGGCCTCCTCCGACGAGCCCGTCACCCCGGCCTCCTCCGACGAGCCCGTCACCCCGGCGTCCTCCGGCAAGCCCGTCGACGCGGCGGCGTCCCCCGAGGCGGTGCCCGTTCCGGACGTGGCCCCGGCCAGCCCGCCGATCCCGGTCTCCGGGCCACCGGTCGTCGGCGTCGGGGAGCCGGGGGACGCGGACCCGACGGTCGAATCCGACCACGAGCCGGACCACGACGCGACCGTCGACGAGCCGGCCCTCCCGCCGACGCCCGAAACGGACGAGCCGGTGCCGCCGGCCGACGCGGGACGGACGGCGGACGCCACGGACACCGCCCGATCCGAGCAGGCCACGGCGACCGGCACCGACACGCGGACGCCCGGCGACCCGGAGCAGATGCTGGCCGCGTACCGGTGGCGGCTCGATCCGGAGACGCTGCGCGAGACCGTGGGCGACCCGGACGAGTTGCGGGCACTGCGGGGGCGGCTCACCGAGAAGCTCGCCGTCTCCCTGGACAACCGCGCTCGCGCCCGGCTGCTGAGCCTGCGCGCCGTCGTCTCCCGGGTCGTCGGCGACCTGGACGACGCGCTCGCCGACGGCCGGCTCGCCCTCACCTACGCCGAGGCCACCGGGGAGTTGCGGCGTACCGCGTTGGCGCGGGCCCGACTGGCGGAGGTGCTGCGCCGCCGGGGCGAGCACGCCGAGGCGGACCGGCTCTTCGTGGAGGCCAACTCGGCGGAGCTGCCGGACCGGCTGCGGTCGGCGATGCACGAGCACGCGGGCCGGTCCTGCTACGACCAGGGTCGGCTGATGGAGGCGTGCGAGCACTTCGAACGGGCACTGGACCTGCGTCGGGTCGACGACCCGGAGCTGACCGAGCGGATCAAGGTCTCCCTGGACGCGGTGCACGCCCGGGCCGTCGCGGAGGGCGGATTCGGGCCGTACCCGCGCAGTCGCGAGGAGGTGCTGCGCGGACACCGCTCACCGGCGCCGACGCGGGACAGCGGCCCGGGCCGGTGGGGGTACGCGGACGTCGACGGCGAACTGGTGATCGACTACCGGTACGCCGAGGCGCAGCCCTTCTGCGAGGGTGTGGCCTGGGTGCGCCGGCCCGACACCATCGGCTGGGAGTTGATCGACGAGGCCGGGACGACACTGATCGCCCCCGCGTACGTGGCGGTGCGGGCCTTCTCCGACGGCCTGGCCTGGGTGTCGCGCGGCGGTGACGCGGACTGGACGGCGATCGAGCCGGACGGCACCGAACTGGCCTCCGGCGGCTTCGAGGAGGTCCGGTCGTTCCGGGGCGGCGTGGCCGCGGTACGCCGGGGCGGGGCCTGGGGGGCGGTGGACCGGCACGGCCGACTGGTCGTGCCACTCCGCTACCAGGGTTTCCGGACCGTGCTCGCCGACGGCCGGCCGGTGGACGGTTTCACCGACGAGGGGCTGGCCGTGGTGGAGGCGGGTGGCCTGCGCGGCGTGGTGGACCGGACGGGGAGGGTGCTCGTCGCGCCCGCCCACCCGCAACTGATGATCCATCCGGTGGCGTTCCTGGCCACTGACCGCGCCGGCCGGTGGGGGGCGTTGGACCGGCGTGGCGCGCCGTTGATCGACCCGGTGCACCCGGGTCGGGACGCCGTGCTGGCCGAGATCGACCTGCTGCTGGCCGACACCCATCCGGTGCTCTGACGGTTCCGAGGGCCCGGGCTAGGGTCGGGGGATGGAATTCCGACACCTAGGCCGCTCGGGCCTGATGGTCAGCGAGATCTCGTACGGCAACTGGATCACCCACGGCTCCCAGGTCGAGGAGGAGGCGGCGCTGGCCTGCGTGCGGGCCGCCCTGGACACCGGCATCACCACCTTCGACACCGCCGACGTCTACGCCGGCACCCGGGCCGAGGAGGTTCTCGGCAAGGCCCTGGCGGGTGAGCGCCGGGAGGGGCTGGAGATCTTCACGAAGGTCTACTGGCCGACCGGCCCGGGCCGCAACGACCGGGGCCTGTCCCGCAAGCACATCATGGAGTCGATCAACGGCTCGCTGCGCCGGCTGCGTACCGACTACGTGGACCTGTACCAGGCCCACCGGTACGACTACAGCACCCCGCTGGAGGAGACGATGGAGGCGTTCGCCGACGTCGTGCACTCGGGCAAGGCGCACTACATCGGCGTCTCGGAGTGGAAGGCGTCCCAGATCCGCGAGGCGCACGGCCTGGCCCGGGAGTTGCGTGTCCCGTTGGTGTCCAACCAGCCGCAGTACTCGATGCTGTGGCGGGTGATCGAGACCGAGGTCGTGCCCACCTGCGAGGAGTTGGGCGTCGGGCAGATCGTCTGGTCACCCATGGCGCAGGGCGTGCTCTCCGGCAAGTACCTGCCGGGCCAGCCGCCGCCGGCCGGTTCCCGGGCCACCGACGAGAAGTCCGGTGCCAACTTCATCAAGGCCTGGCTGACCGACGACGTGCTCACCCGGGTGCAGCGGCTCAAGCCCCTCGCGGAGCAGGCCGGGCTGACCATGCCGCAGCTGGCCATCGCCTGGGTGTTGCAGAACCCGAACGTCTCCTCGGCGATCGTCGGGGCGTCCCGGCCCGAGCAGGTGCACGACAACGTCAAGGCGGCCGGCGTGACGCTCGACGCCGAACTGCTGAAGGCGATCGACGAGATCGTCGAGCCGGTCACCGAGCGGGACGCGGCGAAGACCGAGAGCCCGGCCCGCCGGCCCTGACGCTCTCCCCGGGCCGGCGCGGCCTCCGCGCCGGCCCGGCCCTTCCGGTACGCCGAAGGGTGTCTGCCCCCGAGTTCCCGGCGGCTGCGAGCGTGAGAAACCGGCGCCCCCGGGCCGGTCACCCCTGCCAGAAGCGGATCAGTTCCAGTCCCAGGGCGTAGAGCCAGCTCGGCAGGCCGAGCGCGTCGCCGAGGGCGAAGACCGCGTCGAAGAACCAACCACCGATGCGCGGGTTCCACAGCAGCGCGAAGAGCAGGATGAAGCCGAACGGGGCGAACAGGTCGTACATCCGCCGCCACTGCGGGTTCAACCAGGGCTGGATCATGTTGCCGCCGTCCAGGCCGGGTATCGGCAGCAGGTTGAGCAGGCTCGCGGTGAGCTGGAGGAAGGCCAGCAGCGCCAACCCCGCCCAGAACTCGACCGGCCCGCCGAACACCCCGGACCCGACCCGCAGCGCCGCCACCAGCACCAGCGTGAACAGCACGTTGGCGGCCGGACCGGCGAGGCTGACCAGGGTGTGGCGCAACCGGCCCGGAATGGCGTGCCGGTCCACCCACACCGCGCCACCGGGCAGGCCGATGCCGCCGAGCAGCACCACCACCACGGGCAGCACGATCGACAGCAGGGGGTGGGTGTACTTCAGCGGGTTCAACGTCAGGTAGCCGCGGTGGGCGATGTCCCGGTCGCCGGCCCGGTAGGCCACCACCGCGTGGGCGTACTCGTGCAGGCAGAGCGAGACCAGCCAGCCCGAGACGACGAAGAGGAACACGTCGAACCGGACGTTGCCGAACCCGTTCCAGGCCATCACCCCACTGGCCACGAAGAGCGCGACCAGGGCGAGGAAGATCGGGCTGGGACGGAACGCCGCCCGGGGCACACCCAGGACCAGCGGTTCCCCCGGGCGGTCGTACGCCATCACTCCGCCGTCGGCAGCAGGCTCATCCGGTACTCCACCCGGTCGTCCTCGACGAGCGCGACCGAGGTGACGCCGGACGCCGCGAGCTCCCGCCAGGTCTGGCCGATCCACGACTCGGCGTCCGCCTGGCTACCGAACGACTCCACCGGCCCCTCGACCGCCGTGCCGTCCGCGCCCTCGTACCGCCAGCTCCACGCCATGCCGCGTCTCCCCTCGCCGCTCCGCCGTCCCCGGGGACGGATCCCCGCAAGCGTAGTCGGCCGGTCCCGCGAACGGCCCGCTGCTCACTCCGAGCAGCGCCGCCGCCCGCGCCGGGCTCCAGGGTTTCCCGGCCCCTGTCCGGGTATGGGCAGGGTGAGCAACGGCGGTGGCCGGAACCCGCCGACGGACAGGGAGGCGACCGTGGAGCAGCGGATGCACGACAGGGACACCGAGGAGTTGCGGCAGATGGCGGTCCGGGGCGGCATCGTGGGAGCCGCGCACATGGACCGGGAGGAACTGCTGGACGCCCTCGTCGCCCGGCCGGGCGAGGGCGCCTGGCAGGAGGACCCGAAACCGGCGGCGGTGAACCCGAACGACTACCGGTACCGCTCCCCCCGTCACCCGTAGTACCGGCGGCGCGGCAGTTCCCACACGATCGCGTTCCGCACCGGTACGGTGGCGCGGTGCTGACTAAGGGACTGGCGCTCAGCGATCGTTACCGGCTGAGCGAACGGGTGGCGACCGGTGGCATGGGCACCGTCTGGCGGTGCGTGGACACCCTCCTCGACCGCGAGGTAGCCGTCAAGGTAC
>NZ_SMKD01000236.1 GCF_004348595.1 Micromonospora sp. KC723 | reverse complement strand
CCCTCCCCGCGCTCGCCACCTCGCCGGTCGCCGTGGCGGCCCCCGGCGAGGTGGCGAGCGCGGGGAGGGTCACCGTCGGCGAGAGCATGGTGGCCGCCTGCGGGTCACCGGGGAGCATCTGGTCGCGCAGCGCCGCGGCGACCTGGTGCGCGCTGGGGCGCTCGTGCGGGTCGCGGGCCAGGCAACGCAGGCAGGTGCGCGCCACCACCGGGGGCAGCCCCGGCACGCCCTCCAGCGAGGGGGCCCGCTGGTCCTGCAACGCGGCGCCCAGTTCCTCCCAGGTGTCGGCCGGGTACGGCACCTGCCCGGTCAGGGTCTCGTAGAGCAGCACACCCAGCGAGTAGACGTCGGTGGCCGGCTGGGCCGGCGCCCCGTCCAGCCGTTCCGGTGCCACGTACGCCGGGGTGCCGAAGGTGCCGCCGTCCTCGTCCTCGTCCGGAGTGCCGGCCTGGGTGGCGATGCCGAAGTCGAGCACCTTGGCGCCGACCTTCGTCATCATCACGTTGGCCGGGGTGATGTCCCGGTGCACGATGCCCAGCCGGTGTGCGGCGGCGAGCGCCTCCGCCACCTGGATGCCGACCTCGACCGCCGCCGGCCAGGGCAGTGGTCCTTCGCTGAGCCGGTCCTCCAGCTCCTCGCCTTCGAGTAGCTCCATCACCACGAACGAGGTGATCTCGCCGTCCGGGGCGAGTGTCTCGCCGTAGTCGTGCACCGAGGTGACGTGCGGGTGGACCAGTTGGGCGGCCGAGCGGGCCTCCTCGCGCACCATGTCCCGGAAGCGGGCGTCCGCGGCGAGGGAGGGGGCGAGCACCTTGACCGCCACCACGCGGTTGAGGACCTCGTCCCGGGCACGCCAGATGACCGACATGCCGCCGGCCCCGATCTGGTCGAGGAGCCGGTACCGGCGGGCCAGCAACCGGCCGGGTTGCAGCGCTGCCATCTGTGATCGCACCTGCCTCGGGGTGGGGGCGGTATCAGGTTGAGGGAAGGTGTCCGCCCTGTCAACGGCCGTCCGGGTTTCCGGTGACTCGCTGCGCCGAGTGGCTTGCCCCCTGCGACGACCAGCGGCTCCGGTGGGTGGGCGGCGCCCGCGTGCCAGGATGAGCGGCATGGGTGGCGGTCCGGTGGCGTTCGTGCTCGGCGGCGGGGGAGTGCTCGGCGCGGTCGAGGTGGGCATGCTGCGTGCCCTGTT
The DNA here is from genome assembly GCF_004348595.1 of Micromonospora sp. KC723. Lineage (GTDB taxonomy): Bacteria > Actinomycetota > Actinomycetes > Mycobacteriales > Micromonosporaceae > Micromonospora. Next base: position 3,597 of record NZ_SMKD01000236.1, on the reverse strand, counting down.
CCGTGCCCGGATCCGTCCCGACGTCGTGCTGGGCACCTCCATCGGCGCGGTCAACGGCGCGCTGGTCGCCGCAGAGCCGTCCGAGGCGGTCACCGACCGGCTGGTTCGGCTCTGGGCCTCGCCGGAGGCCAGCGAGGTGTACGGCGACTCGGTGGCCCGGCAGTTGCGCCGCTTCGCGGCCCGTACCCACCTGCACTCGCCCCGCCCACTACGCAAACTGCTGGAGAGCGAGCTGGGCGCGGAGACCACGTTCGCCGACCTGAAGGTGCCCTTCCGCTGCTGCGCCGCCAGCATCGAGCGGGCCGCCGAACACTGGTTCCACTCCGGACCGGTGGTGCCCGCCGTGCTCGCCTCCGCCTCGGTGCCGGGGCTGCTGCCTCCGATCCGGATCGACGACCAACACTACGTCGATGGCGGGATCGTCAACTCCATCCCGATCGGGGAGGCGGTCGCGGTCGGCGCCAAGCGGATCTTCGTCCTCCAGGTGGGGCGGATCGAACGGGAGCTGACGCCGCCCCGGCGGCCCTGGGAGATCGCGCAGGTCGCGTTCGAGATCGCCCGGCGGCACCGGTTCGCCCGTGAGATGGCGGCGCTGCCCGAGGGGGTGGAGGTGCACGTGCTACCGACCGGCGGGCTGGAGCCCCGGGACGACAGCCCGTGGGCGTACCGGGACCTGGCGGCGGTGGGGCGCCGGATCAGCCGCGCCTACACCGCCTCCCGGCACTACCTGGCCTCCCTGGACCGCTGATGCCGCTGCCACCGAGGTGGGTACGCCGGCTGGTGCTGGCACCCGGCGTGGTGCTGCTCGCGGTGCTGATGGTCACCACGGTGCCGGTCTGGGCCCTGCTCGGGCTGGCCGTCTCGCCGCTCGTCCCCGGCCGGCTGCGCCCGCTGCGGCTGCTCTGGATCGGCTGCGTCTACCTGGTCTGGGACGCGGCGGCACTGGTCGCGCTCTTCGCGCTCTGGGTGGCCTCCGGTTTCGGCCTGAACAAACGCTCGCCGGCCAACCAGCGCGCCCACTACGTGCTCGCCGGCCGTTTCCTCCGGGTGCTCTTCTGGCAGGCCCGGCGGACGCTGCGGCTACGCATCGACGTGGTGGGCACCGACCCGGACACCGCCCTGCCCGGCCGCCCCGAGCTGGTGCTCTGTCGGCACGCCGGGCCCGGTGACTCGTTCATCCTGATCCACGCCCTGGTCAACTGGTTCCACCGCGAGCCGAGAATCGTGCTCAAGGCGAGCCTCCAGTGGGACCCGGCGATCGACGTGCTGCTCAACCGGCTGCCGAACCGGTTCATCGCGCCCGGGCCGGACAACCGCGACTCGGTGGTCCGGCAGATCGGCCACCTCGCCACCGGTCTCGACGACGACGACGCGTTCGTGATCTTCCCGGAGGGCGGCAACTTCACCCCCCGCCGCCGGTTGCGGGCGATCGCCCGGCTGCGCGCGCTCGGTTTGGAGAAGATGGCGTTGCGCGCCGAGAGGCTGCGGCACGTCCTCGCCCCGCAGCCGGGTGGGCTGCTGGCCGCCCTGGACGCCGCCCCGGACGCCGGGGTCGTCTTCGTGGCGCACACCGGGCTGGACCGGATGCTCACCGTCGCCGACGTGTGGCGGGAACTGCCGATGGACAAGCGGATCGTGATGCGCTTCTGGTCCGTGCCGCCGGAGGAGATCCCCGCCGGCCGGCAGGAACGTATCGACTGGCTCTACGACTGGTGGGCGCGGATCGACGCCTGGATCGCCACCACCCGCGACGGCGTCGGCGTCGCGTCCGGTGTCGACGGCTCGGGCGTCGCCTAGGGTGCGCTGGTGGAACAGATCTGTGTGGTGACGACGGTGGTGGACGCGCGTGCGGTGGCCGACGGGCTCGCGGCGACGGCGGTCGCCGACCGGCTGGCCGCCTGCGCCCAGGTCGGCGGGCAGGTCGACAGCACCTACTGGTGGCGTGCCACGACGGAAACCAGCACCGAGTGGTCGGTGCAGTTCAAGACGGCCCCCGACCGGGTCACCGCGCTGGTCGCCACCATCCGCGCCGCGCACCCGTACGAGGTGCCGGAGATCCTGGTGAGCCGGGTGGAGTGCGGCGACCCGGCGTACGCGGCCTGGGTTCGCGAGAACACCCGGGTCTAGGTACGCGCACTCTGTCGGTCACCCCGCCCGGCCGCCGAGGATGGCCGGGTGCAGAACACCGTGTACCCCTGCCCGGCCTGCGGCGCGCCGGCGAACCTGGTCGGCGGGTGTGCCGGCTGCGGCCGGCCACCGTACCCGCCCGCCGCCGAGGTGATCCGGCTGGACCGGGAGCTGGTCGTGCTCGCCGCGGAGGTGGCGCGGGCGCGCGAGGCGTACCAGGAGGTGTCGGGCCGGTTCGAGACGGCGCGGCGGCGGCGGGCGGAGTTGGCGGCCCGGGTGAGCGCGGACGCCGCGCGGCCGGCGCCGGCGGCGGTCGGCGGGGGGCCGACCGTCCCGGTTCCGCCCCGGCCGCCGGCGGCGGTCCCCGGGCGGCCCGAGGCGTCGACCCGGACGGTGCAGGGCCTGCTGTTCGTCCTCGGCGGTCTGCTCCTCGGCACCGCCGCGGTGGTCTTCACCGCGGTCGCCTGGGCGGCGGTGGGGGTCGTCGGCCGGGCCCTGATCCTGGCTGCGGTCACCGTAGTCGCGCTGGCCGTGCCGCTGGTCGCGGCGCGGCGGGGGCTGCGCGGCACCGCGGAGACCGTAGCCGCGGTGGGCCTGCTGCTGGTGGTCCTCGACGGGTACGCCGCCTGGGCGGTCGACCTGTTCGGCGTGGCCTCCTGGCCGGGCGCCCGGTACGCCGCGCTGGTCGGGGGGGCCAGCGCGGCGGTCGCCGCCGGGTACGCCCGGCTCAGCCGGCTGGCCGTGCCCTGGTTCGCGGCGCTGCTGGTGGCGCAGCCGGTGTTGCCGCTGGCCGCCGCCGGGGCCCGGCCGGGGGCCGACGGATGGAGCCTGGTCCTGGTGGCGGTGGCGCTGCTCGACCTCCTGGTGGTGGTCGTCCTGTACCACCGCCACCCGGACGCCCCCGCCGGGTCGCCGGTGCCCGGTCCGGTGCGGGCCGGGCGGGTGCTGGCCTGGCTCGGGTTCGGTGGCGCCATGTTGCTGGCCGCCGGTTGCGCGCTCGTCCCGCTCGCCTGGGGGCGGGCCGCCGGCCGGCCGCTGCTCGCCGGGGCGCCGCTGCTGCTGGTGGCACTGGCCGGGTACGCCGGGGCGTGGGCCGCGCGAAAGCGGGGACCGCGCCAGGCGGCGGCCGGCCTGCTGGTGCCGGTGCTGGCCGCCGCGCTGTTGCGCCCGGTCGCCGAGCTGCGTCCCGGCCTGCTGCTGGTGGCGGCGGCCCTGGTGGCCGCCGGGCTGGGCGGGGCGGTCCGGGCGCTGCCGGCGGGACCGCGTTCCGGTCCCCGGGTCGGCGCGCTGCTGGTCGCCGGTGGCGTCGGCCTGGTCGGCCTGCTCGCCACCGTGCTGCTCGCCGCCACGGCGGCGGCCCGTTCGCAGCCGCCGTGGCGGGGCGCGGAGCCGGGACCGGCGGTGCACTGGGGCTGGCAACTCCCGGTCGCCGTCGCGCTCGTCGCCGCCGTGTTCGTCCTGCTGCTGCCC
>NZ_SMKD01000235.1 GCF_004348595.1 Micromonospora sp. KC723 | reverse complement strand
CGTCTACTGCTTGAGCACGGCGGTGATCTCGGCGTTCTCCTTCCGCAGGTCGCCGCTGCCGTTGAGCACCTGGTTACGGACGAGGGTCAGCCACGGGCTGTTCGGCGCGTTGAACGCCTGCTGGAAGTTCAGCGCGACGGGAGTGTCACCCTTGCCGGCCACCTCGTTGATGGTCACCAGCCGCGGGTCCTCGGCGGCGTACTTGTTGGTCGCGAGGTCAGCGCGCGACACCACGTCCTTGTTCTTCGCCAGCACCTCGACCTGGGCGTCCTCGGACATCATCCAGCTCAGGAAGTTCCAGGCCTGCGCCGCCTTCTTCGAGTCCTTGGACACACCGATGCCGTCACCACCGACAAAGGTGGAGGCCCCACCGTCGGGGCCGGGAATACCGGCGACACCCACGTCGAACGGGGTCGAGGAGAGCAGCGTCGCCGGGTAGAACATCAGACCGACCTTGCCCTCGGTGAATCCGGCGGTCCAGGTGGGGCCGGTCTCGCCGGCCGAGGAGGGCAGCACGGCGCCGGACGTCCACAGGTCCCGCCAGGTGTGGTAGACCTTCTGGGCGGTGTCGTCGGCGAGCTTGGACTCAGTGCCGTCCCCGTTCAGCACCTCACCGCCGCCGGCCCAGATGGCGGGGAACCAGGTGAAGACCAGGCATCCGCCGCAGTTCAAACCGGCCGCCGTGCCGTACACGCCGTCTTTCTTCAATGCCTGGACCGCCTTGGCGGCGGAGGCGTACTCCTGGAGGGTTGCCGGGGCCTTCTCCGGGTTCAGCCCGGCGTCCCGGAACAGTTGCTTGTTCCAGAACAGCATCGACAGGTCCAGCACGAAGGGCAGGACGTGCTCCTTGCCGTCGAGCGTCCCGGCCGAGAGGTGCCCCTTGTTGATGGAGCCCTTGAAGCCAAGGCCGTTGATGTTGGTGCTCAAGTCCTGGAACAGTCCCTGGTTCACCCAGCTCGGCACGTAGACGATGTCCGCGGCGAAGAGGTCCGGAAGAGCCCCCGAGCCCGCAGCCGCACCGACCTTCGCGACGTAGTCGTCATTGGGAACGACGGTCAGCTTGACCTTGTTCTGGTGGCTGGAGTTGTAGGCGTCGACGAGCAGCTTCGCCTGCTTCTCCAATGGTGCGCGGGTCCACAGGGTGAGCTCGGTGCCGTCATCGATGCCGTTGGGTCCAGCCTCGGCCGCGCTCGAGCCGCCCGGGTCGTCGCCGCTGCACGCGGCCGCGCCGACAGCCAGCGCCGCCACGAGGACTCCTGCCAACGAACGTAGGGCAGAACGCCTGCCCAAGGTCTCTCTCATGACTCTTCTCCTAGGGTTCATCCTTCGAAGGGAGTTGCTGAGCTTCCGCGAGCCGACGCGTGTTCGTTCTCGACGAGGCGGGACCGGAGCCGCTGCGCCAGCCGGTAGCAGGTGTTGATCCAGCGACCGCGTTCGGCGAACCATGACTGACCGGCGGCCACGGCATGCGGCACGGATCGCGACTGTCCACCCAGGTGATGACGCCCGTATCGCCGACGGTGGGGTCCACACTGGCCATGAGGGGTGTCGAAGGCGCATCTACCTTGCACCGTCTCCGTGAGCGATGCCCGCTACGTCCTCATCGCCGCCGCCTCCCGCTGGTCCGGCGCGGCTCGTGCATCACGTCGTGACCGCCGCGGCCAAGGTGGTGCGTATCACTTCCCGCCGCCAGCCTGTCGCACGAAAACGATTTCGGCAAGGTGTCGGGGCAGCAGGTCCGAGCTGCTCTCACGATGACCCGATCGCCCCGGTCTACGTCCGGCACCACCGGTCTTGAGGGCGGGCAACTGACCACCAGGGGTCGTGAAAAGCTACGAAAGCGTTTCGGCGTCGGGCACCGGCAATCCCACCGCCACCGAGCTGGCCTGGCTGCCCGATGACCTCTACGAGACCCGGACCGAACTCGGCGACCGACTGTTACGGGCCATCACGGCCCATGGCCTTTGAATGAGCCAGGGTGACGTGCTGTTCCGAGGTGAGGGAGCCGCGCACGAACACCAACTGGACGTCGTCCGGGCCGTCGATCTCGAACCCGTCGTCGTACAGGGTGACCTCGCTGACCCCGGCGGCGACCAGGGCCAGCACCAGCACGCGCAGCGTGGAGCCGGGCCGGGCCGGGCCGGGCCGGGGTGGCGACGGCGTGCTCACCAGGCCAGCCGCAACCCAGGACCGCATCGTCTCCGGTCACGTGCCACCAGCGGGACCGGCCCGCACGCCGCTGGATGGGCCGCCCGCAGTTGTCGCACGTCGACCGTTCGTTGTCCTGGCTGTCGCGGCGCCCGCCGACGACCGCCGCCGCTCGGAACGGTGCTCACGCCAGAAGTCGACGCCCAGGGCGGGGTCATACAGGCCGCGCGCATCCGGGCGCACCACGATCGGGTCGTCGTCGCTGCCCTTTTGGGCGACCGCGGCGCTGCGGACCCGACCAGACCGCTTGGCGAGGTCAGCACCTTTTCGCGAGCGCGCGCTCTTCCGCGCCGCGGTGTCTCGCGCTGGCCAGGCTCAGCCGTCCGCGGGTGAGTACCAGGAGAACGACCGCAACCACCCCGAACCCGACGACCTGCCAAACCTGGTATCGGAGCGAGTCGGGCACGGTGGGAAACAGCACCGGCAGGAGCGAGACGTTCAGCGGCGTGTGGAGCAGGATCGCGATCGGACCGCTGCCCTGGGTGCGGTTGAAGACCCAGGTGAACAGGTACGACACGCAGATCACGAAAGCCAGGAAGATCAGGAACGGTCGGATGATCCCGCCGAGACCCGCGCCGGCGTGGTTGTAGCCCTCGATCAGCGACAGCGGCAGGTGCCAGAGTGCCCACAGGACAGCCAGGACGAACGTACCGACTGTGGGGCCGAACCTGTCCTGTAGCCGTGGCGTGGCGAAGCACCGCCAGCCGGGCTCCTCGCCGAGTGGACCGCCGACGACGAGCACGACCGCGTAGAGGACCAGCCAGGTCGGTATCGCGGCGGGTTGTGGGTCGAGCGCGCTCAGGGCTCCGGGCAGCGGCAGCACGCAGACGGTGAGCAGGGCTGGTACGCCGACGAGGGCGAGCAGGTACCAGCGGGCCGCGACCCGCCAGCGGATCAGGTCCCGCAGCAGCCGGCGTACCCCCTCGCGACCCTCGACGGCGTGGGTGACGACGAACGCGGCGGCGGTCGGGCCGAGAAACGGCGCGGCGATCATCCACGGCATCAGCGGCAGACGGAACACGATGACGCAGATGAGCTCGTAAGCCCAGGCCGGCGCGAACGCCAGCACGAAGAACCAGGTCATGGGTCGGCGGGCGATCGCCCGGGCGGCTCGGGATGTGTGGCGCACCAATGGGGCGTGGTGGACGGGAGGAATGGAATGCGCGGTGCCAGTCATCACGGTCCTGTCGTGCGGCGTTGGGTGTCGCCGCCAAGGATCGGTTGTTGGCCTGGCCGGGCCCATCTGTCTTCGGACGGATCCTGAGCCGGCCGAAGGGCGCGGGTCAGCTTTGCATGAGGCCGGTCTCCCAGGCCCAGGCGGCGATCCCGACGCGGTTCACCGTGCCGAGCTTGGTCTGAATGTTCGCCACATGGGTCTTGACCGTGCCGACCGAGATGAACAACTCATTGGCGATGTCGAGGTTCGATCGGCCCCGGGCGATCAACCGGGCAACCTCGGTCTCGCGCGGTGACAGGACGTTCGGCATCAAGCGGCCTGCCGGCGCCGACGGGGCGGCCAGGTGCCGCAGCAGTCGTACCGTGATGGCAGGGCTGATCAGTGACTCACCGGCGACCGCCGCCCGCACCGCCTCGGCCAGCAGGGCGGGTCCGGAACGCTTCAGCAGGAAGCCACAGGCACCGCCGCGTAGCGCCGCGTAGACGTAGTCGTCGTGGTCGAAGGTGGTCACCACGACCACCCGGACTGGTACGGCAACCGTGGGGCCGGCCAGCAGGCGGGTCACCTCCAGGCCGTCGAGTTCCGGCATCCGGATGTCGACCAGTGCTACGTCCGGCCGCAGGGACCGGGCCAGCTCCACGGCGGTCCAGCCGTCGCCGGCCTCGCCGACGACGGACATGTCCGGCTGCCCGTCGATCAGTCGCCGCAGCCCGCGGCGCACGGTGTCCTGGTCGTCGGCGACCAGGACCCGAATACTGCTGCTCTTGATGGTCGCCCCTACCTCGGTCCGGCACTGGCAGACGGTAGCGGGACCATGGCGGTCACCGACCAGCCGTCCGGCGTCTCCCCGGCGTGCAGTGTGCCACCGAGAGCCTCAACTCGGGCGGCCAGCCCAACCAGGCCGAACCCGCTGCGGCGGGACCTCCAGCCGGTGGTGCGCCGGCCCGCCCTGCCGGTGTCGGTAATCGCGAACCGCAGGACGTTCTCGCCGTCGACGAATCCGGTGACGCTCACCTCCCGTGCGTGCGGAGCGTGACGACGCACGTTCGTCAGCGCCTCAGCCACGAGCCGATACATCGCGTCGCCGATTTCCCGGGGTACCCGATCGGACAGGTCCCCGGCCAGTTCGGTCCGCACCGTTGTGCGCCCGTTGCCGAATCGGCCGACAAGGGCGGGCAGGTCCGCGACGCGGTAGGTTCCGTGCCGGGGTTCGCCGTCATCCGCACACAGCACGTCGACGGTACGGTCGATCGCCGCGAGTGCCTGCAGTCCCGCCTCCTCGATCCGGCCCAGCGTCTCGCGGTCGGCTGTCCCGCCGGTCTCGACCTGGCTGGCCTGCGCCTCCAGCACGATGCCGGTGACGTCGTGGGCGACCAGGTCGTGCAGGTCCCCGGCGAGCGCGAGACGCTCCTCGCGGCGTACCCGTGCCACCATCCG
>NZ_SMKD01000234.1 GCF_004348595.1 Micromonospora sp. KC723 | reverse complement strand
GGTGGCTGAGCGGGGTGCGGGGTGGGTCGGCTCACGGCGTGCCACAGGTCGCGGCCCGGGCGCTCGCCGGGGATGGTCAACGGGAGTGGCGTAGGCCGAGCCGGCGTAGCTCCAGCGCGGCGAGCGCGTCGACCGTGGCGTCGTCGCCGCGCCGCCACGCCTCGGCCACGTCCGGGTCGACCCTGGTCAGCTTCCGCAGCGGCTGGTTGGTCAGCGCGCGCAGGGCCAGCAGGTCCCGACCGGCCGGGGCGGCGGCGAGCGCCTTCGCCGAGGCGGCCCGACGCATCCACCGCACCCGCGGCGGCAGCCAGCCGAAGAGCACCAGCCCCAGCGGGAAGACCAGCACCGCGAGGCTCAGCGCCAGGGCGAGTTGGCCGACCAGTTCCTGCTGGTCCCGGCCGGCCTCGGCCACCGCCCGCGCGGCTGCCGCCGCCCGTTCGAAGGGCCCGGTCAGCTCGTCGCCGACCAGTGGCACCCGGCCGACCTTGCCACCGGCCTCGGCCAGGTTGTCGGCGAGGCCGCCGCCGGCCCCCTCCAGCTTCTCGCCGGGTACGGCGAGCCGCTGCACCAGGTCGTGCAGCCACCGGGCGAAGCGGATCGCCGCGTACACCCAGACGACCACGAGTAGGTCGGTGAGGAGTTGGCGGAGGAAGACGGGATAGCGATCAGCATAGATCTTCACGCCGGACAGCGTGCCACGGCGCGGCGACCCCCGACAGCGGTCAGCCGGCGCACTCCCGGCAGGTGCCGAAGATCTCCAGGGTGTGGCTGACGTCGGAGAAGCCGTGCTGGGCGGCCACCCGCTCCGCCCATGCCTCCACGGTCGGGCCGGCGACCTCGACCGTCCGGCCGCAGGCCCGGCAGACCAGGTGGTGGTGGTGGCCCTCGCTGCACCGGCGGTAGAGGTGCTCCCCGCCGGGCGGGCGCATCACGTCGATCTCGCCCGCGTCGGCGAGCCCCTGCAGCGTCCGGTAGACGGTGGTCAGCCCGACCCGTTCGCCCCGGTCCCGCAGCATGGCGTGCAGGTCCTGCGCGCTGTGGAAGCCCTCCACCTCGGCGAGCAGGGCGCTCACCGCCGTCCGCTGCCGGGTGTTGCGCAGCGCCGCTCCCTCACTCATGTCGCTGCCACCTCCCTCCGGTCCCAGGCGGCCCGAGGCTCGACCGCGCCGATGATCCGCTCGCTGTGCCCGCTCATGTCCGTGTTCCCTCCCCCGCGTGGCTGACGGCGTCCGCCACGATGTGCGCGACGTGCTCGTCGACCAGGGCGTACGCGATCTCGCGGCCACGCCGGGAGCCGCGCACCACGCCCGCGCCACGCAGCACCCGCAGGTGCTGGGAGACCAGCGGCTGTGGAGCCCCGAGCTGCTCCACCAGTTCGTGCACGCACCGCTCACCCTGTGCCAGCTCGCTCACTATCGCCAGCCGGATCGGGGCCGCGAGGGCGCGCAGCAGCTCACCCGCACCCTCGTAGGCGTCGTACCCGTTCCTGCCGGTCACCCTGCAACGGTAACCAATACCGAGGACAGGCCGCCGGGCAGCGTCATCCCAGGATGACCTCGTGCGGTTCGGGGTGCGGCGCGGCGGCCGGAACGGCGCGCCGGCGCAGCACCCGCCAGGCCGCCCCGGCGACCGCGACGACCAGGAAGGAGGCGATGGCCAGCAGCACCACCGACGCGCCGGGGGCGGTGTCGGCGGTGGCGGCCACCCAGACCCCGGCGCCGGCGGCGAACAGGCCGAGCGCCATGGCCGCCGTCATGGTGCCGCGGAAGCCCCGGGTGACCTGCTGCGCGGTGGCCACCGGCACCACCATCAGGGCGCTGATCAGCAGTACGCCGACAGCCCGCATGGCGATGGTGACGGTGACCGCGGTGGCGACCGCCAGCAACAGGTTCAACGCCCGCACCGGCAGCCCGGAGACCCGGGCGTACTCCTCGTCGTGGCAGACCGCGAAGAGCGCCGGGCGCAGCGCCAGCATGGTGACCAGGATGGTCGCGCCGAGCACCCCGATGGTGACCAGGTCCTGCGGCGAGATGGTGGTCAGCGAGCCGAACAGGTACGCGTTGAGGTTGGCGCTGGTGGCGTCGGAGAGGCCGACGAGCATCACCCCGCCGGCGATGCCGCCGTAGAAGAGCAGCGCCAGGGCAAGGTCGCCGGAGGTGCGTCCCCGGGCCCGGACCAGCTCGATGGTGATCGCGCCGAGGGTGGCGACGATCACCGCGACCAACACCGGGGAGCGGTTGAGCAGCAGCCCGGCGCCGACACCGGTCAGCGCCACGTGCCCGACCCCGTCGCCGATCAGGGCGAGCCGCCGCTGCACCAGGTAGATGCCGAGCGCCGGGGCGGCCAGGCCGATGATCAGGGCGCCGATCAGCGCACGCTGCATGTACGGGTACTGGAAGAGTTCCATGATCAGCTGCTCCACAGCCCGGCGGGCTCGTCGGGGCCGTGCGGGTGCACGTGGTCGTGGTCGGGCTCCGCGTGGTGCCCGGCGGGCTCGGGGACCGCGCCGTCGTGGGCGATGCCGCCGTGGTGGACGACCACCGCCCGGCTGATCAGGGGGCGCAGCGGGCCCAGTTCGTGGGCCACCAGCAGCACGGTGCCGCCGTCGGCGACGAAGGCGTGCAGCGCCCCGGCGAACGCCTCCTGGCTGGCCGCGTCCACCCCGGCGGTGGGCTCGTCGAGCACCAGCAGCTCCGGCCGGCCCGCGAGGGCCCGGGCGATCAGGGTGCGCTGCTGCTGGCCGCCGGAGAGGGTGGCGACCGGGTCGCCGGCCCGGTCGGCGAGCCCGACCGCGCGCAGCGCCGCGTCGACGGCCTCCCGGTCGGCGCGTCCGGGTGGACGCAGCACCCCCCGGCGGGCGAGCCGGCCCGAGGCCACCACCTCCCGCACGGTGGCGGGTACGCCGCCGCCGGCGCCGAGCCGTTGCGGGACGTACCCGATGCGCCCCCACTGCCGGAACCGCCGCAGTGGGATGCCGAACAGCTCGACGGTGCCGGCGGCCAGCGGGACCAGCCCGAGCGCCGCCCGGATCAGGGTGGACTTGCCGGAGCCGTTGGCGCCGAGGACGGCGACGACCTCCCCGGCGGTGACGGTCAGGGAGACGTCACGCAGCACGGGGCGGCCGTCGTAGCCGACCACCCCGTGCGTGACGGTGATGACAGGGAATGTCACGAGCAGCTCAACGCCGTCCTCAGGGTCGCCAGGTTGGTACGCATCACCGAAAGGTAGTCCCCGCCGTTGTCGCTGGACAGTCCTTCCAGCGGGTCCAGCACGGCGGTCTTCGCGCCGACCTCGGTGGCGATGGTCTCGGCGACCTTGGGGCTGACCAGCGTCTCGAAGAAGATTGTGGTGGCCTTGTGCTCGCGGGCCTCCTCGGCGACCTGGGCCAGCCGCTGCGGGCTGGGCTCGTTCTCCGGGCTCAGGCCGGCGATGCCCACCTGCTCCAGCTTGTAGCGGTCGGCGAGGTAGCCGAAGGCGGCGTGGCTGACCACGATCTCCCGGCGCTGGCAGGTCTTCAGCCCGGCGGTGAACTCGGCGTCGAGTTTCTCCAGGTCGCCGTGGAGCGCCCTGGCCCGGGCGGTGTAGTCGGCGGCGTGGCCCGGGTCGGCCTTCCCGAGCCGCTCGGCCAGCCTGTCTCCGACGGTGGCCAGCCGGGTGGGGTCGAGCCAGAGGTGCGGGTCGAGCCCACCGGCCTCCTCCTCGGCGTGACCGGCCTCCTCCTTGCCCTCGCCCTCGTGGTTGTGTCCGCCGGTGGCGGCGGTCAGCAGCGGCTGCACGGTGGCCACGTCGAAGGCCCGGTCGCGGGCGTTCTGGTCGACGGCCTCGTCCACGGCCGGCTGGAAGCCCTTGAGGTAGACGACAAGGTCGGCGTCGGCGACCTGCCCCACCTGGCCCGGGTTGAGCTCCAGGTCGTGCGGCTCGGCGCCCGGCTTGGCCAGGTTGGTCACCGTGACCGCGTCCCCGCCGATCCGCTGGGCGAGGAACTGCAGCGGGTAGAACGCCGCGACCACGTCGACCCGCTGCGGCTGCTGCGGGTCGGCGCCGGCGTCGCCCGAGGAGCAGGCGGCGGTGCCGCCGAGGGCGAGCAGGGCGGTGGCGGCGGCCAGGGCGCGGGGAGCGGAGCGGAGGTTCATGGGATCCACTGTCCGTGGGAACGAGAATGATTGTCAAAAACGCATGATTGCATGTCAGAGCAGCTTCGCCAGCGCCGCGGCGACCAGCAGGGTCAGCATCAGCAGCCGCACCACCCGGGCCCGGGGCGCCTGCACCCGCCAGGTCGTCGCCGCCAGCCAGGCCAGCCCGGCGGCGAGCGCCAGCAGCAGCGCCCCGCCGACCGGACCCGGTGCGAAGAACGCCACCAGCACCACGGCCAGTGTGGCGAGGAACACCGACGTCGGGTTCGTCCGGGCCAGCCGGGCCAGCAGGAGGCTCTGCGTACGCTGCATCCCACAGACTCTACGAGGAGGAACCCGGTGCAGGTGACCAACCGGTTCGTGGTCGACGTCGACGTCGCCGACGGCTTCGTCGGCCGGGCGCACGCCGCCCTCGCCGCCCTCGCCGCCCGCCCCGGCTACCTGCGCGGCGAACTCCTGCGCGCCCTCGACGACCCCCGCCACTGGTGCCTGCTCACCGAGTGGGAGTCGGTCGGGGCGTACCGGCGGGCACTGGGCGGCTTCGACGTCAAGATCGCCGCGGTGCCGCTGCTCGCCGAGTCGCTCGACGAGCCGTCGGCGTACGAGACGCTGGCCAGCGCCGCCCCGGCCGGCGAGGTGGTGGTCACGGCCAGCGATCGGGCCGCGCGTCCGCACCGCTGAGCGGGCGGGCACTACCCTGCAACGTATGACCCCACCCGGCCCGGCGGCACCGTCGCCGTACCCCGAGCCGCCCGGCCGGGGCGAGGCCCCGCCGCCCGTCGGGGGCACACCCACCG
>NZ_SMKD01000233.1 GCF_004348595.1 Micromonospora sp. KC723 | reverse complement strand
CCCCCGCCCTGTTGGACCCGGGGTTGGCGGCGCCGTCCCGACCGGTCAACGGGCCGGGACGCACCGGAACGGGGCGGTGGATGGTGGTCCTGGGATCACTCTGCCCGGGCCGGGGGGACGGTGCGGGGGAAACGGGGAACGTCCCGGCCGGAGGTGGTCCGCCTGGTGCGCAGACGACGGCGCCCGCCGCCGCGATACGCGGTGGCGGGCGCCATGGGGTGGCGGCGCGTCAGTCGTCGCCCTGGAAGTAGCTGATGAGCCGCAGCAGCTCCAGGTAGAGCCAGACCAGGCTGACCACGATGCCGAACGCGGCGGTCCACGAGTATCGCTGGGGCAGCCCCATCCGGACACCCTGCTCGACCTCGTTGAAGCTCAGCACGAAGCTGAGCGCGGCGACCACCACGACGACCAGGCTGAAACCGATCGCCAGCGGGCTGCCGTCACGCAGGCCGGTGTTGACACCGAAGAGCGCCAGCACCAAGTTGATCAGCATGACGCCGAACAGGCCGGCCATCACGGCGATCATGCCCTTGACGAACTTCGGCGTCGCCCGGATGACCCGCGCCTTGTAGAGCATCGCCATCAGGAAGAAGACGCCGAAGGTGGCCACCACGGCCTGGAGCACGATGCCGTCGTAGAGCGTCTCGAAGGCCTTGCTGACCAGGCCCACGAAGGCGCCCTCGACCACCGCGTACGCGATGACCAGCGCCGGATTCGCCATCCGGGAGAACGAGATGATCAGGCCGAGGACCAGGCCGACGATGGCCGCGCCGATCCAGGCCGGACCGAGCAGGGCGTCCGGCACCAGCACCCAGGCGGCCGCGGCGGAGACACCGAGGATGCCCAGAAGAGCGACGGTCTTGACCACCACGTCGTCGATCGACATGGTGCCGGCCGCCACCGGGGCGGCGGGGTAGCCGGGCTGGCCCGGGTACTGCTGGGGAATGCCCGGCTGTCCGTACGGCCCGGGCTGGGCGTACCCGGCGGAACGCTCCCGCTCGGCCGCCTGGCCGAGCCGGGCGAGCACCGGGTTCGAGGTCTTCACTTTCAGGCCTCCCTCAGGGGGTCGTCGCACGCTTGGCGTGCCCTTACAGGGTACGACTCAAGGGCAAGGCCCGCCGCACGGCAACCTGTGGGATAGCTGAGAGTCTGCGGTGCCCGGGGCGGGGGTCGAACCCGCACGCCTTGCGGCAGCCGCTTTTAAGGCGGCCGTGTCTGCCGTTCCACCACCCGGGCAGGGCGGCACCGGCGCGTCGACACGCGGCAGTGCACGTGTCACCGTAACCGTTGCGGGGCCACGGGGCGTACCCCGTGCCGCTCGACGGCTAGGGTCGGGTTCGTGACCAGCGCAGCCCGTACGGCGCCCGGCCCCGACCGCGACCTGACAGTCGACCCCACCAGATCGGCCACGGCCGGTTCCCGCCTCGCCCGGTGGCGCTCACTACTGCGCCAGCACCGCGCCGACCTGGTCGTCGTGCTGGTCTTCCTCCTGCTCGCCGGATGGGTGAGCCACGAACTGTGGCCCGACCCGTCCGGTCGGGTGCTGGCCCTCAACCCGGCGGACCAGACACTCTACGAGTGGTTCCTGGCCGTCGACGCGCGAGCACTGCACGGCGACTTCCATCTGCTCACCGACAAGCTGAACGCCCCGGACGGGGTCAACCTGATGACCAACACCACGGTCATCGCGATCGGGGTGCTGCTCGCCCCGGTCACCCTCCTGTTCGGGGCACCGGTCACCTTCGCCCTGCTGGTCGGGGCGAACCTGGCCGGCACCGCCGTCGCCTGGTACCTGCTGTTCACCCGGACGCTGCGGGCCCGGCGGATCGCCGCCGCGCTCGGTGCCGGGCTGTGTGGCTTCGGACCGGGCATGGTGTCGCAGTCCAACAGCCACCTGCACATGACCGCACAGTGGCTGGTACCGGTGATCGTCTGGCTGGTGGTCCGACTGCTGCGCGCCGCCGACCCCGGGCCGGGACCGCTCGACCGGCGGCGGTTGGTCAGCTCCGCGGTGGGGCTGGCCGCCGCGGTGACCGTGCAGATCTTCGTCGGCGAGGAGGTGCTCTTCCTCGCGGCGGTCACCCTGCTGGTGATGACCGTCACATACGGCCTCGCCGACCGGAACCTGGTGCGCCGCGCGCTGCCCGGATTCGCCGGCGGCCTGCTGCTCGCCGCCGGGCTCGCCCTGGTCGTCCTGGGCCGGCCGCTGTGGTTCCAGTTCGCCGGCCCCCAGGGCGTGGCGGACGGGATGTTCAGTCCGCACTACTTCTCGGCCGACCTGCGCAGTTGGTGGACGCTGTCCCCGCTGTCGGTGCTCGGCGACGACACCTCGGCCCGGCTCACCACCGGACCGGCCGAGTACAACACCTTCCTGGGTCTGCCGCTGCTGCTGGTCACCACCGGCTGCGCGCTCTGGCTGTCGCTCTCCGGCCGGCCACGCCGACCACTGGTGGTCGCCTGCGTCGTCGCGGCCCTGACCATGGGCGCGCTGTCGCTCGGCCCGCAGGTGGTCCTCGACGGCGACCGCACCGCGCTGCCCGGGCCGTACGCGCTGCTCGCCGGGCTGCCGGTGGTCGACGGCGCGTTGCCGACCCGGTTCGGGCTGGCGGTGTTGCCGCTGGCCGGCACGCTGCTGGCGCTCGCCGTGGACCGAGCGCTGCGCTGCCCCGGGCGGGCCCGGCGACTGGTCCCGGCGGTGGTCGGCGCGGCCCTGCTCACGGCCTTCCCCACTCCCCTGCCGGCCACCGACCGGCCGGCGCTGCCCGAGTTCATCAGCGGCGGCCACTGGCGCGAGTGCGTACGCCCCGGCGGGGTGCTGGTGCCGGTGCCGGCGGCCACCCCGAAGGAGCCCTGGCCGATGCGCTGGGCCACGGCGGCCGGCGTGCGGTTCGCGATCCCCGAGGGCTTCTTCATCGGCCCGTACGGTTCGGGCGGTTCCGCCGCGATGGGCACGTTCAAGCGGCCCACCTCGGAACTGCTGGCCGACGTGGCGCGGCACGGCGGGGAGCCGGTGGTCGACGAACGGCAGCGGCGGCAGGCCCGCGCGGACGCCGACCACTGGGGCGCCTCGTGCGTGGCGGTGACCGACGACGCCCCGCACGCGGAGAGCCTGCGCCGCACCCTGGTGCAGCTCTACGGCCCGGGCACCCGGATCGCCGACGCCTGGACCTGGCGGGTCTAGCAGACGACGAAGGGCCTCCCCCGGCAGGAGAGGCCCTTCGTCGTACCGTGCGTCAGGTCCGCTTGCCGGCACCCACGGGCTGCTTCGGCGGCGCGGAGGCCTCGGCGAACTCCTCGCGCGGATCGTGCAACTGGCCGAGGGCGACGACCTCGCGCTTGAGGAAGAACGCCAGCGACCAGTCGACCACGACCCGGACCTTGCGGTTGAACGACGGGATCCGGCTCATGTGGTACGTCCGGTGCATGAACCAGGCCGGCCAACCGGTCATCTTGATGCCGTACACCTGGGCGACGCCCTTGTGCAGGCCGAGGCTGGCCACGCTGCCGGCGTGCTTGTGCTTGTAGTTGACCGGCTCACGCCCACGGATCACGTTGACGATGTTGTCGGCCATCCGCGTTGCCTGACGCACGGCGTGCTGCGCGCTCGGCGAGCAGTAGTTGCCGGGCTCCTTCGTGAGGTCCGGCACGGCGGCGCAGTCGCCCGCGCTCCACGCGCCCTCGACCACCCGGTCGCCGTCGACGACCTGGAGGGTCGGCAGGCAGGTGACCCGGCGGCGGTCGTCGCGCGGGAAGTCGGTGGCGTCCAGCATCGGCGACGGCTTCACGCCGGCGGTCCACACGATGGTGTCCGCCGTGAAGCTGTCACCGTCGGAGAGCTTGACCACCCCGTCGACGCAGGACTCCAGCCGGGTGTCCAGGCGGATGTCCATGTTGCGCTTCAGCAACTGCTGCACCGTGTACGCGCCCATGTCCCGGTCGACCTCGGGCAGCACCCGCTGCGTCGCCTCGACCAGCACCCAGCGCATGTCCTCCGGCCTGAGCTCCGGGTAGTAGCGCAGGGCGTCGCGGGCCATGTCCTCCATCTCGGCGAGCGCCTCGATGCCGGCGTAGCCGCCGCCGACGAAGACGAAGGTCAGCGCGTTGCGCCGGACCTCGGGGTCGACCGTCGCGGCGGCCACGTCGAGCCGGTCCAGCACGTGGTTGCGCAGGTAGATGGCCTCACCGATGGTCTTGAACCCGATCCCGTGCTCGTGCAGGCCGGGAATCGGCAGCGTCCGGGAGACCGAACCGGGGGCCACCACGACGTGGTCGTACGGGATCTCCCTGGTCGGGCCGCTGATCGGCTGCACCACCGCCGTGCGGCGGGCGTGGTCGATCCGCGTCACCGCGCCCACCACGACCTTGCACTTGCGCAACTCACGACGCAGCGGCACCACGGCGTGACGGGGCGAGATGTTGCCCGCCGACGCCTCCGGGAGGAACGGCTGGTACGTCATGTGCGGCTGCGGGTCGACGACGACGACCTCGGCCTCACGGGAGCTCAGCTTCTTGGACAGGCGCAGAGCGGCGTACAGGCCGACGTGCCCGGCACCCACGACAAGGATCCGCTTCGGGTTCACGTCAACTATCTTTCCCCGGGCGGCTCGGCTAATCCCGGTCGAGACCCCCACTTGTGACGGAGCACAACCCCTGTGACCTGGACAACGTGCCCTGTCATCCCGCTATCTGCGACGCAACAACCAGCCCAGCAGCCCGCTGCACCCCACCGCCACCAGCAGTCCGGCCACCGTCGCGGTCTGGAAACCGGCACCGTCGCCGATCCCGCCCAACCAGGCCAGCACGACCCCGACGACCCAGGTGGCGAGGATCACCGCGGCGGCCCGGGTCAGCCAGCGCGCCAGCACGTCCGGGTCGACGAGCGCGTCGTAGGGCAGCACCGCGGCGAGCGCGCAGAGGGTGTGCCCCAGGTAGAGCGCCGCGGCCACGGCGAGTAGCCGCCAGAGCGCGATCGGGCGGTCGTACCCGGCGGACGCCAGCACCCAGCCGCCCACCGTGACCAGGGCCGCGAAGGTCGGCCAGACACGGCGCGGCGCAGCCGCCGGCAGCGCCGCCACCACCGCCAGGGCCAGCAGCGTCCGGGGCTGGAACAGCTGCGCCGGGTACGCCAGCAGCAGACCGGCCAGCACCACCACGAAGATGCCGGAACGCACCAGGAGTGTCGTCGGGGACACCCGACGCACCACGCGGCGTACCGCGTTGACCCGTTCCACCACCGCCTTCACCCGGCC
>NZ_SMKD01000232.1 GCF_004348595.1 Micromonospora sp. KC723 | reverse complement strand
GACGCCGGCGAGGCGTCCCCCGTGCACCCGCCCGCCCGCCGCGTCGATCCGGGTGACCGTGGCGCCGGTCTGCACGACCACACCGAGGTCCAGGCAGCGCGACAGCAGCGCGTCGGCGAGGGCACCCAGCCCGCCGCGCAGGTACCAGCCGCCGTATGTCAGCTCGGCGTAGGGGACGGCGACCAGCGCGGCCGGGGCGCGGCGCGGGTCGGCGCCGGTGTAGGTGGCGTACCGGTCGAGCAGCATCCGCAGCCGCGGGTCGGAGAGCTGCCGGCGGCCCAGTCCGCGCAGGGTACGACCGGGACCGATGGCGGCCAGGTCACCCAGCCGCCAGGCCAGCGCGGCCAGGTCGCGGGGGGAGTCGACGGTGCGGCGCAGGACGTCGCGGTGCGACGCCTCCCAGACCCGGGCGGCCCGGCGCCACAGCCCCTGCCAGTCGGTGGCGGCCCGGTCGCCGAGGGCCGCGCCGATCCGGGCGGCGAACTCGGCCGGGTCGGCGCAGGAGTCCAGGTGCGGCCCGCCGCCGGGGAAGACGTGCCGGACGATCGGGTCCAGTGGCACCAGGTCCAGGTACTCGTCGAGCTTGGCCCCGGTCGCCTCGAACAGGTCGTGGAAGACCTGGGGGAGGGTGAGCAGGCTCGGCCCGGTGTCGAAGTGGAACGACCCTTCGGGGGTGTCGTGGGTGTGGCGGCCGAGCTTGCCGCCGACGGTGCCGGCCCGTTCGAAGACGGTGACCTCGTGCCCGGTGACGGCCAACCGGGCGGCGGTGGCCAGCCCGCCGACTCCAGCGCCGACGACCACGATCCGCGCCATGCCGCGCTCCTCCTAGCTGACCGGACGGCCACGCCAGGACAGGCGACGCCGCTTCCGGAGATGGTACGACCGTAGGGTCAACCAACTCAGGACCACGACGGACACGGGGTGCGCCAGCGCGTCGGGCCAGGCCCGACCCCCGGTCGCCCGGGCGCTGACCACCCGCCCGGCGACGCCCGCGGCGTACCCGGCCAGGGCGGTCGCGGTGACCGTACCCGCCCCGGCGGCCAGGGCGGCCACCGCGAGCAGCGGGGGTGCGGTGTAGAGCAGGAGCAGCAGGGTCACCACGACGGCCGCCGCCGACGGGTGCCCGAACGTCGCCCACAGTGACTTGGTGTAGCCGTCGCGCAGCTGCGGCCAGGTGTCGTACATCCGGCAGGCGGCCAGCCGCGATCCGTCGGCCAGGACGATCCGCCCGCCGGAGCGCTTCACCGCACGGGCCAGCTCGATGTCCTCCAGCACCCTGCCGGCGACCGCGGCGTGCCCACCGGCAGTGGCGTAGCCGGCCCGGTCCACCAGCAGGAACTGCCCGCCGGCCGCGGCCAGCGACGGTCGCGGCGAGCGTTCCATCGCCCGCAGCGGCAGGAAGGTCAGCCACAGCCATTGCAGCAGCGGCTGCACCAGCCGGTCGCCCGCCGTCCGCACCACGATCCGGGGGTACGCCGACAGCAGCGTCGCCCCGGCGGCGCGCAGCGCGGTCACCGCCGCCGCCACCGCGTGCGGGGTGAGCACCACGTCGGCGTCGACGAAGACCAGCACCGTGGCGGCCGGGTCGGCGCGTGCGGCGAGCTGGTGGCAGGCGTGCGGCTTGCCCAGCCAGCCCGGTGGCGGGGCGGCTCCGTCGACCAGGGTGACCCGGGGATCGTCGCCGGCGATCGCGCGCACCACGTCCGCGGTGCCGTCGCCCGAGCCGTCGTCGAGCACCACGATCCGCAGCCCGGGTACGCCCCGCTGGGCGAGCAGGGACCGCAGGCAGGGCGCGACCCGCCCGGCCTCGTCACGCAGTGGCAGCAGCACCGCCACCGGCTCGTCGACCTCGACCGGCCCGCCGGCGGGGCGGCGCAGCCAACAGCCGGCGTTGACGGTCGTGTGCAGGGTCAGCACGCCGACCACCACGGTCAGGACGAGCAGCGCGGTCATGCCGGCGCGTCGACGCCGGAGGGCTGTGGCCGGGGCGCGGGCCGGTCGTCGCCGGGCCGGGGGGTGCGCAGCAGGGTCACCGCCAGCGGCACGGCGACGACCGCCATGCCGGCCGCGCCCCACAGCGCCGAGGCGGGCAGGGCGAGGAAGACCGCGTGCGCCAGCACGCTGGACAGGTACGTCCAGAGGTAGAGCGCGAACATCGGGTCGTCCCGGCGGTCGGTGACCGTGACGGCCGGCCCGGCGAGCGGGCGCAGCGCGCCCATCACCAGCACCGCGAAGAGCAGCCAGCCCAGGTAGTTGCTGACCGGGATGCCGGGCAGCCCGGGTAGCGTCACGGTGGCGTCCCGCCACACCCAGTGGCCCTCGGCGACCATCTGCGGGTCGAGGAAGAGGTCCCAGGCGGCCAGCCCGACGGCGGCCAGCGCGATCCGTCCGGCATGCCGGGGCCACCCCGGCCGTCCGCCGGCGGGGCAGGTGAGCCGGGCGGCGGCGAGCCAGGCCGGCCAGGCCATCCAGGTCCAGGCCAGGGGGATGACCAGTGGCACCCCGGCCAGTTTCGGGCCCAGCTCCCCGGAGTAGTCGTAACCGCCGAACGGGAAGCCGGTGGCCACTCCGAGCGCCTCGATCGCGAACCCGCCACCGGTGGCCACCGTGACCAGCGCCGTCGCCGTACGCGGACCGCGACTGAGCAGGGCGTGACCCACCGCGAGCAGGTAGCCGAGGACGACCGTGGCGACGGTCAGCCGGGCCCGGGTGACGCCGGTGGTGAGCGGGTAACAGATCTGGGCGAGGATCAGGACGCTCAGCAGCGCCCAGGGGATCACCCGCCGCGGGTTCACGGCGCGGCCGGGCCCGGTGCGACGGGGTCGGGGGTGGCCAGGGGCAGGTCCCGGCCGAGTACGCCGAACGGGCGCTCGTCACCGGGGAAGTGGAAGTGCCGCAGCACGTCGACGAAGCCGAACCGGCGGTACAGCCGCCAGGCCCGTGACGTCCGCTCGTCGGCCTCCGGGGTGGACAGCAGGGTGGTCGACCCCTCGGCCAGGGTGAGCAGGGCGGTGAGCTGCCGGCTGCCCAGGCCGTGCCCCTGCGCCGGCGGCCGGACGTGCAGCTCGACCACCTCGAAGCAGTCGGTCAGCCAGCGCTGCCGGGCCGGTGGGCCCAGCGCCCGGTGCACCTGGTCGTGCCACCACTGTCCGGGCTCGCCCCGGTAGCCGTACCCGAAACCGGCCAGGTGGCCCTCGGTGGTGAGGCTGGCGACGGCGCGGAAGCCGGGCCGGCGTACGTGGGTGGCGATGTAGCCGCGGCGGGCCTCCAGCAGGTCGGCGCGGTAGTTCATCGCCTCCCCGTAGACGGCCACCACGTCGTCGAGTCGCCGGACCAGATCGTCCGGCGTCCACCGCACCAACCTCATGCGTTTCCTCTCACCGTCTCCGCGCCGCCGCCGGCGGCCCAGCCCAGCACCGCCCGGTCACCGACCACGTCGCGCACCGCGAACCGCGCGAAGAGCTCCTCGGCGTACCACCGCTCGGTGGGGGTGCGGGTGATCGCGGCGCGATGCTCCGGGTGACGGTACGCGAACGCCACGAGGTCCGCCGGGTCGCGCCACACGCTGACGGTGCCCTGCCAGCCCAGCGGGGCCTCCCCGACGCCGAACCGGGCGAGCAGACCGGGTGTGGCGTGCAGGGCGGCGGCCACCGGTGGGACCGCCCGCCAGAAGGCCACCGCCCGCCGGGGGCGCAGCCGGGCCCGGGTCAGCGCCAGCACCGGCCCGGCCACCGGACCGCCCGGCGGGTCGCCGAACGGACGCCGCCCCGACCACTCGCCCCGGCTGGTCACCGGGCGCAGGTCGACCCGGACCCGGGCCCGGGCGATCCGGGCCCAGGCCCGGCCGACCGGGGAGGTGTCGAAGCCGTCGGCGGCGGTGGGGGAGTCCCACACGGTCAGCGCCGCCCACCGGGTGGGGTCGGCGTCACCCGGCCCGAAGCCGGTGCCGGTCCCGGTGCCGAGCAGTTTGCCGAACCGGACGCCGGGGGTGGCGCGCAGCCGGCGCGGATCCCGCGCCATCCGGGCCAACGCCCGGGGCAGCGCGGCCCGGGGAACCCGCCACACGTGCAGGGTGACCAGTCCGGGCACCGCCTCGGCGGCGGAGCTCACGCCACCTCGGCCGGGGTGCCGGCGGTGATCCGCAGCAGATCGGCGTACGTGACGGGGAAGACCGCCTGCGGCACCCCGCCGGCCGCCCAGACCTCGTCGTACGCCTTGAGGGCGGTGTCCACCAGGGTGCGCAGCGGACGCGGGTGGCCCAGTGGAGCGACCCCGCCGATCACCTGCCCGGTGTGCTGGCGGACGAACTCCGGGGTGGCCCGGCGCGGCCGGGTGACCCCGATGGAGGCGGCCAGGCCGGCGGTGTCGACCCGGTGCGCGCCGGAGGTGAGCACCAGCAGCGGCGCGCCGTCCGCCTCGAAGATCAGCGAGTTGGCGATGGCGCCGACCTCGACGCCGAGTGCCTGGGCGGCCGCGGCGGCGGTGTGGGCGGCCTCGGGTAGCAGGCGGACGCTGCTCGGCGCGCCGGCGCCGTCCCGCGCGCCCGCGCCGTCGAGGGCCTCCTGCACCGCCCGTACGTTGGGGTGTGACTGCATGCCGCCATTCTTCCGGGTACGCCGGGAGCCGGTGGGCCGGCCCGCCGCTCGGCGTGCCGCCGCCGGAGGCCGGTCACGCGCGTGTTGGCTCCACACCGGTCTGCCGGCTGCCTGCGCGGTCGCCGCCGTGCGTGCCCCCGGGGATCCCGGCTCGCCGTACCCGGCACGTTGCGTTTTCGTCGGCGGGAGGGTGTACTGTCAGCAGTGGTTAGAACGGGTGTTCGATTGAGTCGCACGCACGTTCCAACGACTCGGGAGCGGTGTTTCGCGGCGCCGCTTCCGGGAGGTGCGGTTTCGCGGACCGCACCGGGTGCCGGGCAGTCGCGAGCCCGGTCCCGTCAGGCAGGATCGTCGTCCGCCGCCCACGACCCCCGGGCGGCGGGCGACGGACCCGCCGGTCACGCCGGCCGGGTGTGGTGTGGGGAAGCGTCCACACCCGGCCGGCCCCATCCGGTGCGTCTTCCTCCGCACCACCCGCCCCGGGCGGCCACCGACGGTCCCTCCGTCGCGTGCCCCGCCCGTCCCGGCCACGCGGAGGAGACAGTCATGCCGACCCAACCGGCCCAGGCACCGACGGTGCCCGCGCACGTGCTGCCGCACCGCACCCCCGCCCAGCTTCTCGCGGTGGCCCGGCGCGGGCTCGCCGAAGCCGCCCAGACC
>NZ_SMKD01000231.1 GCF_004348595.1 Micromonospora sp. KC723 | reverse complement strand
GATCGGGGTGCGCTGCTGGTCACGGGAGGCGGCGTCGGGCTGTGCCCGCTCGGCGAGGGCGGCCTCGACGCCGGCCGGGGCCGCCGGCTCGGCGGACCGGGCCTGGAAGCCGGCGACGCCGGCCAGACCCAGGCAGGCGGCCAGGCCGGTGGCGGCGGCGACCCGGGCCGGCCGGCGGGGGTTAACAAGGGCCCCGAGGCGGGTACGGAGGGAGCGGGTCGCCGCGGCGCCGCGGAGAACGCCGACCTGAACGGACGATGATGTATCGTCCGAACGGCCAGTCGTGCCGCCGAGGCCGCACTGGTCGTCGATGGTGTCGTCGTCACGCATCCGACGAGGCTAGGCAATGGATCCGCCCGCCAACCCGCACCATCGAGTGGCGCTGCCCACACTTCACCACCCGCGAAGTGGACACCGGCCGTCGCACCACCGCCCCGGCGTCCGAACACGCCGTACCGGGCATCCCGGAAAGCCGGGGTGGCCGGCGCCGTCGCGGAGCAGCCGGGCCGAGACCGCCCCAGCCCCTCACATGATCGACGTACTCCACCGTTCACCTACCCGACAGACACCGTTCGGGGGACCCGACCCCTGGATGATCGCCGAAATGGGAGCCTTCGCCCGGGTTTGATCACGGGATCGTCGACGGCTCGCCCGCCGCTGGAATGGAACCCGACAGCGGGTACGTTCCCCGAACGGGAGCCGTGCGCGCGCGGCCCCGTACGCGTGCTTCCAGGGAGGTCCGAACCGGTGCTCGACCCACACGAGCTCTACCAGCTCACCGACGATCTGCCCGACCTCGGTCAGCCGGTGCTGATCCAGGCGCTCACCGGCTTCGTCGACGCCGGCGGCGCCAGCCGCCTGGCCCGCGAGCAGCTGCTCACCTCGCTGGAGTCCCGTCAGATCGCCACCTTCGACGTCGACCAACTCTTCGACTACCGGTCCCGCCGACCGGTGATGACCTTCGTCGAGGACCACTGGGAGCACTACGACGCTCCCGAGCTGGCGCTGCACCTGCTGCACGACGACGACGAGACCCCGTTCCTGCTGCTCACCGGCCCCGAGCCGGACCTTCAGTGGGAACGTTTCGTGGCGGCGGTCGGCGGGCTGTCCGCCCGGCTCGACGTCCGGCTCACCATCGGGCTCAACTCGATCCCGATGGCCGTGCCGCACACCCGGCCCGCCGGTGTGACCGCGCACGCCACCCGACGCGAGCTGATCGCCGGGTACGAACCGTGGCTGCAACGGGTGCAGGTCCCCGGCAGCGTCGGCAACCTGCTGGAGTACCGGCTCGGCGAGCAGGGTCGCGACGCCGTGGGTTTCGCCGCGCACGTGCCGCACTACGTCGCCCAGACCGAGTATCCGGCCGCCGCCGAGGCGCTGCTCTCCTCGGTCTCCCGGACCACCGGTCTGCTGCTGCCCAGCGAGAGCCTACGGGCCGCCGCAGAGGTGGTCCGGGTCGAGATCGACCGCCAGGTCGCGCAGACCGACGAGGCCGCCGCGCTGGTGCACGCCCTGGAGGAGCAGTACGACGCCTTCGCCCGTGGTCGCGCCGAGAAGAACCTGCTCGTCACCGAGACCGGGCCACTGCCCACGGCGGACGAGCTCGGCGCCGAGCTGGAGCGCTTCCTGGCCGAGCAGACCCGCCCGGGCGACACCCCGAACACCTGACCGCCCCGCACCACTTCCGTCCCCACCCACCCCCGCTCTCCGACTGGCGCGAACGGCGGTGTCCGGCCCACCGGATGCCGCCGTTCGCCGTGGGGTGGGCAGCGGCGCGCCCGGGCGGCGGGACACGACCGGATGCGGCAGGCTGGACGCATGCGTCTGGCGACCTGGAACGTGAACTCGGTGAAGGCCCGGCTACCCCGACTGCTGGACTGGCTCGCCACCACCGGCCCGGACGTGGTCTGCCTCCAGGAGACCAAGTGCCCCGACGGCTCCTTCCCGTCCGCCGAGGTGGGCGAGCTGGGCTACGAGGTGGCCAGCCACAGCGACGGCCGGTGGAACGGGGTGGCTGTCCTGTCCCGGGTCGGGCTGGCCGACGTCACCGTCGGCTTCCCCGGCGAACCCGGGTTCCCCGAGCCGGAGGCACGGGCCATCTCGGCCACCTGCGACGGGGTCCGGGTCTGGTCGGTGTACGTACCGAACGGGCGGGCCCCCGGCGATCCGCACTACGCGTACAAGCTGGCCTGGTTCGCCGCGTTGCGCGACGCGCTGGAACCGGAGGTGGCCGGCGGCGGGCCGGTCGCGGTCTGCGGCGACTTCAACGTCGCGCCGACCGACGACGACGTGTGGGATCCCGCGCTCTTCGTCGCCTCCACCCACGTCACCCCGGCCGAACGGGCCGCTCTCGCGGCGCTGCGCGACCTCGGGCTCAGCGACGTGGTGCCGACCCCGATGAAGGGCCCGCACCCCTACACGTACTGGGACTACCGGGCCGGGATGTTCCACCAGAACAAGGGCATGCGGATCGACCTGGTGTACGCCTCCGCGCCGTTCGCCCGCGCCGTCCGCTCGGCGTACGTGGACCGGGAGGCACGCAAGGGCAAGGGGCCCTCGGACCACGCCCCGATCGTGGTGGACGCCGATCTGGTGCCGGTCGTCGAGTCCTTCTGACCCGGCCGGGGCCGGCGAGCAGCCGCCCGGCCGGAGCGCGTCGACAGGCGGTGCTGCTCGTAGGCTGACCGCCATGGTGGTGACACTCCGCGAGATCACTGACGAGAACCGTGCCGCGATCATCGCGCTGCGGGTCGCGCCCGAGCAGGAACGGTTCGTCGGGTCGGTACGCGACGCGCTGGCTGACGCCGCGCGGTACGCGCACGCCAAGCCATGGTGTCGAGCGGTCTACGCCGGCGATGAGCCGGTGGGGTTCGTGATGCTCAGCTGGAACGTGTCGCCGCGGCCCCCGGACGTCATCGGGCCCTGGTTTCTCTGGAAGCTGGCCATCGACGAGCGGTACCAGGGCCGCGGCTACGGCGCCGAGACCGTTCGCCAGGTCGCGGCGCTCGTCCGGGCCGAAGGCGCGACGCAGCTACTGACGAGCTACGTACCCGGAGACGGTGGGCCGGCCGGGTTCTACCGACGGCTCGGGTTCACGCCCACCGGCGAGCTGGACGGTAGCGGCGAGATCATCGTGCGGCTGGCGCTGTCCGAGACCTAGCTGCCGGAAGCGGTCGGGCCAGCCGCTCCAGGACCAGCCTGCCGGCCACCCCACCGGCCTTCCTGTCGCAGCGACCGCGCGAGGCGGGCGCCTCGGACCGGACCCGGCGCTCGACCGGCGGCCGACCCTCGCGGCACAGATGAATCCCGTACGTGCCCAGGCCGCGCTCACGATCCGCCTGGATGAAGTCGTCAAGGAGGCCGCCGTCCGCCGGCGAGGCCGACGGAGGCCGACACCACGCCGGACGCGGGGCACAGCCGGACCACGTGTTCTCGCTAGGGTGAGGGCATGGCAGTCGTGAAGATCAACGCGATCGACGTCCCGCCCGGCGCGGGCGAGGAACTCGAGAAGCGGTTCGCCGCCCGGGCCGGCGCGGTGGAGAACTCCCCCGGATTCCTCGGCTTCGAACTGCTCCGCCCGGTCGCCGGGGAGAGCCGCTACTTCGTCTACACCAAGTGGGAGAGCGAGGAGGCCTACCAGGCCTGGGCGTCCGGGCCGTCCCGCGCCGCGCACGCCGACGGCGAGCGGCGGCCACCGGTCGCCTCCGGCGCGACCCTGCTGGAGTTCGAGGTCGTGCAGCAGGTCAGCGGCAAGAGCTGAGCCGGCCGGCTCAGGGTTGGCGGGTCTCGACCAGCGAGGCGAAGGCGATGACGTTGTCCCGGTAGCCGGTGTCGCCGCCCACCCAGGCACCGCCGCAGGTGATCAACCGGAGCGCCGGCGGGCCGTCGTCGCCGTAGACCCGCTCGGCCGGCAGCTGGGACTTGTCAAAGTGCTCCACCGAGTCGACCCGGAAGACGACCACCCGCCGGTCGTCCCGGGTCACCTGGATCTCGTCGCCGGGCTTGAGCCTACGCAGGTCGTAGAAGACGGCCGGGCCACTGGTGGAGTCCACGTGACCGACGATGATCGCCCGGCCGGGCTCGCCCGGGGTGGGGCCACGGTCGTACCAGCCGGTCTCGTGGTGCCGGCTCAGCGGCGGCACGGCGATCGACCCGTCCTTCGCCTGCCCGACCGGAGCCACCGGCGCGTCCACGCGGATCGCCGGAACCACCAGGCTGACCGGCCGGCTCGCCGGCAACCCGCGCGCCGCCGGCCGGTCGGCGCCCGCCGGGCCACCAGAGCCGGCCGCCCAGTCGAACGGCCCGGCGGTGCGCCCCAGGCCGGCGCCGGTGGCGAAGACGCCGACCAGCACCAGCAGCACCGCCAGCGGCGTCGACCACGGGCTGCGGGCCGGTCGCCGGTCACGGGCGGCGGCCGGGGCGGTGGGAGACGGCGCGGCCACGGCGAGACTCAGCTCCGGGCCGTACCCGCCGGCTGGTGGGCCGCGACGCCCTCGGCGCCACGTCGGCGGGCCGTGACGACGCCCACGACCGCCCCGGCGATGGTCAGGGCCAGACCCCCCGGCACCAGCAGGCCGCCGAGATCCGACCCACCGGCCGTCCCGCCGAAGCCGGTGTGCGGGCCGGGACTGGGCTTCACGTGCTTGACCACCTGGAGCGTCGTCGAGGCGGTGCCGCCGTCGCGGCACTCCAGCTTGACCGGGTAGTTGCCGGGGCGGGTGCGGTCCCGCACCGTCGCCGACGCGGTCAACTGCCCGTACTGCGGGTACGCCTGGATGCGGCCGAAGACGTCGGAGACGACCGTCGCCGGGACGGAGTTGTCGTGGCAACTCGCCCGGATGCCGACCAGGTAGCCGGGTCGCACCATGCCGGGGCGCACCTCGACGAAGACCTGCCCGGAAGGCTGTCGGCGCTCGTCCGACCCGGGCCAGCCCTCCGCCGGGTCACCGGGACCGGGCGCCACGGCCGGCGGCGGCGCGGCGAGCGCCGGGGCAGCGAGCGGCGGGGCAGTGAGCAGCGGGGCAGTGAGCAGCGGGGTGGCGGCGCCCAGCACCGGGCCGAGAGCGCCGACCGCGATCGCCATCGCGGTGCGCCGGAGCGTGACCGACATGCTGCCCCCTCTCACCGCCCTCGCCGCAGCGCCGGGGCGACGGAAGCACCGGCCTGCCGTACGGGAGAATCGTCTCACCCCCGGGCGTAGCTCACATCCGATCCGCCGGAACCGTCGCGTACGCTCGGGTCGCTGTGACCCCCACCGACCCGAACCCCACCGC
>NZ_SMKD01000230.1 GCF_004348595.1 Micromonospora sp. KC723 | reverse complement strand
CGCCCGCGGTGCCCGACAGCGGCCCCCGACCTCCACCGCCCGGTGGTCGGGGGCCGCGTCGCGTCCGGGTACGCGCGGTCAGGGCAGTGCGGCCACCGCCTCCGCGTACGCCACGCCGGTGGCCACCGTCGCGTCCACCAGCACACCGAGCTGTGCCGGGGTCACCCCGTGCTCCAGGTCGGTGGTCACGTCGCCGGCCAGCACCAGTTCACCGTCGCCCAGCTCGTGCGCGTACGCCTTGGGCAGCAGCCGGTCGTGGTTCCAGGCGTTGCAGAACGCGTACGCCTCGGCGAGCCGGGCCGCCGGCAGCCGCCGGGCCGCGAGCACCCGGGCGTGCAGGATCTCCCCGCGCGTGCCCACCTGCCGGAACTGGATCACCGCCTCGTGCCACCGTCCGACCACCACACCGCCGGCGTCCACGGCGTACACGTCGCCGCGCCGGTCCAGCACGTCGGTGAGCATCGACAGGCGCAGCGCGGCCAACTCGTCGACCGCCGGCGCGAGGGGCGGGTCGTCGTCCTCCGCCGGCTCGTCGGGCGGCTCGTCGGGCAGCGGCACCAGCGTGCCGGAGGGCCGTTCGGCCAGCCAGGAGGCGATCCGGCCGGACTGGTGGCCGGTGCCGTTGCGGGCGTCGAAACTGCCGGCCAGCCCGGTGGCCAGGGTCAGCAGGTCGGTGCCGAGGGTCGCCACGTCCGGCTCGGCAGCCGGCCGGCTGCCGAGCCCCGGGCGGCGCACCCGCCGGTCGCCCAGTCCCGCCTCGGCGGCGACGGCGCAGACCAGTGCCCCGGCGGCGGCGAACTCCATCGTGGACAGGTCGTCGTTAGGGTGGTCCAGCCGGGGCAGTTGCTCGGTGAGGATCGCCAGTCCCCGCTCGGGGTGCCCGCCCAGGGCGCAGAACCGCAGGTGCGCGGCGAGCAGCGGGAAGGCCCCCGGTTCCCGCCGGTGCCGCCGGTACGCCCGCACGTGCGCCTGCCCGGCGCGCTGCGCCCGCCCAACCCGCAGCCACGGCAGCAGCCCCGCCGCGAGGGCCCGTTCCGGCTGGTCGGTGCAGTCCACCGCGCCGTCGAGGACCGGACGCAGGGTCTCGCACGCCGCCGTGTCGTCGCCCCAGCCGGCGAGCAGTTCCGCCTGGCGGGCCGGCAGGCACCCGGGGCAGCCGGCCGTCGGGTCGGGCGCGGCGGCGCACCAGACGGCGTACCAGTGGCGGGCGGTCGGCTCGTCGCCGAGGTGGTCGGCGAGCCGGCAGCGCAGCTGGGCGACCGGGCCGCTCTGCGCGCCGGTGCGGCCGGCCAGGTCGTCGAGGAGCGCACGGGCGGTGTCCACACCGAACCGTGGGGTGCCGATCGCCGCCTCGACGGCGTACCGCTGGTGCCGGCGCAGCAGGTCGGCGTCGCCGGGCCGTTCGGCGAGCAGCTCCGGGCACCGGTCGACGGTGGCCAGGCAGCGCCGTACCGGCTCGACCACCCGCCACCGTTCCCCGTGCAGCAGGTACGCCTCGACCAGCGCGAGCCGGGCGTCCAGGGCGGACCTCGGGTCGCCGAGCGCGTCGGCGCGAGCGGCGACCCGCTCCAGCTCCGCGCAGCGGGCCTCGCCGTCGGGCGTGTCCCGGGCGTCGTTCAGGGCGGCCACCAGCTCCGGGGCTCGGGCGGCCAGCGGCGGGCGTTCCCCCTCGCCGTGCCCGCGGGTCACCGGGTCGTCCCGCCGGGCAGCCGGCCGACAGCGGCCGCGAGCTGGCAGCCGGTGGAGATGCCGCAGTCGATGAGCTGGTCGAGCTGGTGCGGGGTCACCCCACGTTCCAGGTCGGTGATGACCTCGCCGCAGACCCGGGCCACCCCGTCGTCGTCGACGTGCACGAACGCCTTCGGCCAGAGCCGGTCGTGGTTCCAGGAGTTGCAGAAGGCGTAGAGCGCGGGGACGTACTCGATGCCGAAGGCCGGCGCGGCCATGGTGCGGACCTGGAGCAGCTCTCCGGCCTCGCCCGGACGGAGAAACCAGATCAGGTTGTCGTCCCAGCGCCCGACGAGGTCGCCGTCGTGGTCGGTGGACCAGGCGTAGCCCCGCCGGTCCAGCACGGCGGCGACCAGGTCGCGGGTGAGCGGCCGCGGGGCCTGCGGGTGACCGGCCAGGGGGTCCGGACCGTCCTCGAAAGCAGGCGACGCCATCGGGCATCCCTTCCTGAGGCGAATAACACGTCTGCGCGCGCGGTCCGTGCTGCGACACACGGACACGACCCGGAAAAGCGGCGATCTCCCGGGTCACGCCGCTACGGTGACTCTATGGCGGGCCGTACCTCTCAGGCGAGCCGGCGACGCGGCGCGTCGCCGCGCGGAACCACGAACAGCCGTGCCCGTCAACCGGCGAAGAAGGCCACGAAGGCGGCCCCCCGGCGGCGGACCGCCGCCCGGCCCGCCCCGGCGGCGTACGTCGGGCGGGCGGTCGGTGCACTGTGGATGGGCCTGGCGCACGGTGTCGGTTGGGTGGTGCGGGGCGCCGGCCGGCAGGTCGCCTCCGCCCGCGACCTGGACCCGGAGCACCGCCGCGACGGCGCTGGGTTGTTCCTGTTCGGCTTGGCCATCCTCAGTGGGGTGGGGATCTGGTTCTCCGGCGCGGGCCCGCTCGGCGAGCGGATCGCCGACACGACCCGGCTCTTCCTCGGCGCGATCGCGATCGTGGTGCCGGTGCTGCTGATGATCGGCGCCTGGCGGATGATGCGTACCCCGCCCGACCCGGCGCACCGAGGGCGTGGCCTGGTCGGTTGGGGTTCGATGGTGGTCGCCACCGCGGCCATGTTGCACATCGGGCAGGACCCGGTCGACGGGACGCAGCGCGACTACGCGGGCGGGCTGGTCGGCGCGGGTGTCGGCGACGTGCTGAAGGCGGCGGTCACCGCGTGGGTGGCGGTGCCGCTGCTGATCCTGCTGCTTCTCTTCGGGCTGCTGGTGGTCACCGCGACCCCGATCAACAAGATTCCGGAGCGGCTCGGTCTGCTCGCCGGTACTCTCGTCGCGCCGCCGGAGGCCGACGAGGCCGAGGCGGTGGTCGAGAAGCCGGCCCGCCGCCGGCCCCGGAAGAAGGCTCTGCCGCCGGACCCGGACGCCCTGGACGCGTTGGACGACGACCCCGACGCGGTGGACCTCCAGGACACGCTGGTGCTGCCCCGCAAGCCGCCGGCGAAGGTGCCCGCCAGCCGCCGGCCGGTGGAGCCGCCGGAGCACTCGCCGCCGCCGACCCGGGCCGAGCAGTTGGCGCTCACCGCGATGGACGGTGACTACACCCTCCCGCCGGCCAACATGCTCAGCGGCGGTGCGGCGCCGAAGACCCGCAGCAAGGCCAACGACGAGGTGATCGCCGCGTTGACCGGGGTGTTCGACCAGTTCGGGGTGGACGCCGAGGTCACCGGATTCACCCGGGGCCCGACGGTCACCCGGTACGAGGTGGAGCTCGGCTCGGGCGTCAAGGTCGAGCGGATCACCCAGCTGTCCCGCAACATCGCGTACTCGGTGAAGTCCCCCGACGTGCGCATCCTCAGCCCGATTCCGGGCAAGAGCGCGGTCGGTGTGGAGATCCCGAACACCGACCCGGAGAACGTCGCCCTCGGTGACGTGTTGCGTTCCCGGGCCGCCACCAGCGACCACCATCCGATGGTGGTGGCGCTCGGCAAGGACATCGAGGGCGGCTACGTGGTGGCCAACCTGGCCAAGATGCCGCACATCCTGATCGCGGGGGCGACCGGTGCCGGCAAGTCGAGCTGCCTCAACAGTCTGCTGGTGTCGATTCTGACCCGGGCCACGCCGGACGAGGTGCGGCTGCTGCTGATCGACCCGAAACGCGTCGAGATGACCGGCTACGAGGGCATCCCGCACCTGGTCACGCCGATCGTGACGAACGCGAAGAAGGCGGCCGACTCGCTGGAGTGGGTCGTCCGCGAGATGGACATGCGCTACGACGACCTCGCCGCCAACGGGGTTCGGCACATCGACGACTTCAACCGCAAGGTGCGCAACGGCGAGATCAAGGCTCCGCCGGGCAGCGAGCGGGAGCTGCGGCCGTACCCGTACCTGCTGGTGATCGTGGACGAGTTGGCCGACCTGATGATGGTGGCGCCGCGTGACGTGGAGGACTCCGTCGTCCGGATCACCCAGCTCGCCCGGGCCGCCGGCATCCACCTGGTGCTGGCCACCCAGCGGCCATCGGTGGACGTGGTCACCGGCCTGATCAAGGCGAACGTTCCGTCGCGGCTGGCGTTCGCCACCTCCTCGCTGGCGGATTCGCGGGTCATCCTCGACCAGCCGGGCGCGGAGAAGCTGCTCGGTCGGGGCGACGGTCTCTTCCTGCCGATGGGCGCGTCGAAGCCGATCCGGATCCAGGGCGCCTGGGTCACCGAGCGCGAGATCGCCGACGTGGTCAAGTTCTGTAGGGACCAGCGTGAGCCGGAGTTCCGTCCGGACGTGCTCGCCCCGCCGCAGGACAGCAAGAAGAAGATCGACGAGGACATCGGCGACGACCTGGACCTGCTGGTGCAGGCGGTGGAGTTGGTGGTCACCTCGCAGTTCGGCTCGACCTCGATGTTGCAACGCAAGCTGCGGGTCGGCTTCGCCAAGGCGGGCCGGTTGATGGACCTGATGGAGACCCGGGGGGTGGTCGGGCCGTCGGAGGGCTCCAAGGCCAGGGACGTGCTGGTCAAGCCGGACGAGCTGGAGGAGGTCCTGGCCGGTCTGCGCGGCGGCGGGGAGTGATCGGGTCGCCGCCCGGCTGACCGGTCGCGCTGCGGCCGTTCGGGGACGACGAGAGGCCCGCCGTTCGGCGGGCCTCTCGTCGGTGGGTGGCCGGCGGGTCAGTTGATCAGGGCGGCGGCGAGTGCGAGGCCGATCACCGCGCCGACGACGCTCGCGGCGGCGGCGTACCAGCCGAGCGGCTTGTCGCCGAGCACGGCGCCGGCGATGCCGAGGGCCAGGCCGGCGATGCCGAAGAGCACCGGTGCCACGAAGATCGCGACGACGGCGAAGACGAAGGCCAGGATCGTGCAGATCCGGGCGGCGTTGCTGCGCGGGCGAGCGGTCGCGTGCGTGTCGGCCATGACGTCCTCCGTGATGAGTGCCGGACTCGTGCTGTCGGCTGATCCCTACCCGTTCGGGCGGCAGAGTACGCATTCCGCCGCCGCCTGTGACGGTTGACCGGAGTCGCCCTTTTGCCCGCTCGGGGCTTGTTGTTCGGCGGCACCCTGCGCTCTGGGGGCGTGGATGGTGTCGCGCGGCTACAACACGTGAGTACACATTCGGTTCGGGATTCGGGGCTCGGGGTTCGGG
>NZ_SMKD01000229.1 GCF_004348595.1 Micromonospora sp. KC723 | reverse complement strand
GCCGAAGAGGCCGCGCCCGGCCCGACCGGGCCGGCCCCGGGCGGTGACCGCGCGCAGTACGGCGTCTGCGCGTTCCTGGCCCTGGTGGGCGCCCTGGTGATCGTCGACGCGAGCCGGATCGGGACGGCGCTCAGCAGCGCCGACCCGATCGGGCCGAAGCCGGTGCCGATCCTGCTCGGTGTGCTGCTGCTGATCGTCGCGGCCGTGTACGCCGTGGACGTGGCCCGTGGCGGCACGGGCGAGCCGGAGGCCGGCGAGGACGTCGACCTGACCACCCCCGTCGACTGGCGGACGGTGCTGCTGCTGATCGGGGCGTTCCTGGTCAACGCGGTGCTGATCGACCGGCTCGGCTGGGTGATCAGCGGGACGCTGCTCTTCTGGGGCACGGCGTTCGCCCTCGGCAACCGGCACTACGTGCGCAACCTGGTGATCGCCGTCGCGCTGGCGCTGATCACCTTTTACACGTTCGCCATCGGGCTCGGCGTCAGCCTGCCCGCCGGCGTGCTGCAAGGGATCCTGTGATGGACAACCTCGCCAACCTGCTCGACGGGTTCGCCAACGTGGTGACCCCGATGAACCTGCTGATCGCGCTGCTCGGCGTCACCATCGGCACCGCCGTCGGCGTGCTGCCCGGCATCGGGCCGGCGATGACCGTGGCGCTGCTGCTGCCGGTCACCTACGGCATGGAGCCCACCCAGGCGTTCATCATGTTCGCCGGCATCTTCTACGGCGGCATGTACGGCGGCTCGACCACCTCGATCCTGCTCAACACCCCCGGCGAGTCGTCGTCGGTGGTGACCGCCATCGAGGGCAACAAGATGGCCAAGGCCGGCCGGGCCGCGCAGGCCCTGGCCACCGCCGCGATCGGCTCGTTCGTCGCCGGCACCATCGCCACCCTGCTGCTGGTGGTGGTGACCCCGCCGGTGGTGTCGTTCGCGATCAGCCTCGGCGCGCCGGACTACTTCGCCCTGATGCTGCTGTCGTTCGTGGCGGTCACCGCGGTGCTCGGGGCGTCCCGGGTGCGGGGCTTCGCCTCGCTGCTGCTCGGCCTGGTGATCGGCATGGTCGGGATCGACTCGGTGAGCGGCCAGCAGCGGCTGACCCTGGGGATTCCGCAGCTCGCGGACGGCATCGACGTGGTCGTCGTGGCGGTGGGCATCTTCGCCGTCGGTGAGGCGCTCTGGATCGCCGCCCACCTGCGCAGGCGGGCCGCCGAGGTGATCCCGGTGGGGCAGCCGTGGATGGGGAAGCAGGACTGGAAGCGGTCCTGGAAGCCGTGGCTGCGCGGCACCGCCTTCGGGTTCCCGTTCGGCGCGTTGCCGGCGGGCGGGGCGGAGATCCCCACCTTCCTGTCGTACGCGACGGAGAAGAAGCTGACGAAGCACCCGGAGGAGTTCGGCCGGGGCGCGATCGAGGGCGTCGCCGGCCCGGAGGCCGCCAACAACGCCTCCGCCGCCGGCACGCTGGTGCCGATGCTGGCGATCGGCCTGCCCACCAACGCCACCGCCGCGGTGATGCTGGCCGCCTTCCAGCAGTACGGCATCCAACCCGGACCGCTGCTCTTCGAACGGGAGTCCGGCCTGGTCTGGACGCTGATCGCCAGCCTCTTCATCGGCAACCTGCTGCTGCTGGTGCTGAACCTGCCGCTGGCGCCCGCCTGGGCGAAACTGCTGCGGATCCCGCGCCCGTACCTGTACGCCGGGATCGTCTTCTTCGCCTCGATGGGCGCGTACGCGGTCAACGCCTCGCCGTTCGACCTGTTCCTGCTGTTGACCCTCGGCCTACTCGGCTTCGGGATGCGCCGGTTCGGGCTGCCGATCCTGCCGCTGATCGTCGGGGTGATCCTCGGCCCGCGCGCCGAGTTGCAGGGCCGGCGGGCGTTGCAGCTCTCCGGTGGTGAGTTGCACGGGCTGCTCGGTGGCTGGGTGTCCTGGGCGATCTACGCCACGATCGTCGTGGTGCTGCTCTGGCCGCTGATCGGACGGTTCGTGGTCCGTCCGCTGCGGGGAAGGTTGGTGACCGGATGACGGTGCTGGTGGGGTACGTGCCCTCGCCGCTGGGCGAGGCGGCGCTGCGGGCCGCGGTGGAACAGGCCCGGTTCCGCGACGAACCGGTGCTGGTGGTGAACACCTCGCGTGGCGACGCGTACGTCGACCCACGCTTCGCGCAGGAGGCGGAGCTGGACCGGGTGAGCCGCGAGCTGACCGCAGCCGGGGTGCCGCACAGCGTCCGGCAACTGGTCCGGGGCCGGGACGCGGCGGAGGAGATCGTCGAGATCGTCGAGGCCGAGGAGATCTCGCTGGTGGTCATCGGGGTCCGGCACCGCACCGCGGTCGGCAAGCTCATCATGGGGTCGGCGGCGCAGGAGATCCTGCTCCGGGTGCCCTGCCCGGTGCTCGCGGTGAAGGCCGACTGAGTGTCGCCCGGGGACATCGGCGTCCCCGGGCGTCCCCACCACAACCGACGGAGGGGAACCCGGCAGCAACCCGCGCAAGAGCGGTGAGACCGGGGCCGGGGAACGTGGCGGCGTCCCGGTGTCGATCGGCACCTGTGTGTTCAGCCCGGGCGCACAGGTGCGCGACGACGGCGTGGTGGTGCTGCCGCCCGGTCGAGCGGCGGTCCGTTCACCCGCTGGCCGGGTGCGGGGCGACCTGCCCCTGGCGGAGCCTGGCCGTGCACAGCTCGGCGAGTTTCGCGTACGCGGGCGCGCCGATCAGCGCGGTCAGCTCCGGGCCGTACGAGACGTACATCGGCTCCGCGCCGACGTGCGCGTCGGTCGACGACGTGCACCACCAGTCCAGGTCGTGCCCGCCCGCGCCCCAGCCCCGCCGGTCGAACTCGGACAGGCTGGAGACCAGCACCTTGGTGTTGTCCGGTCGTTGGTGCCACTCCTGGTCGCGGCGG
Organism: Micromonospora sp. KC723; assembly: GCF_004348595.1. Taxonomy (GTDB): domain Bacteria; phylum Actinomycetota; class Actinomycetes; order Mycobacteriales; family Micromonosporaceae; genus Micromonospora. The sequence continues at coordinate 2,425 of NZ_SMKD01000229.1, read as the reverse complement.
ATCGGCAGTTGCCAGCAGACGTCCGGCTTGTACTCCAGCGGGTGCACCCCGTCACGCAGTGCCTGGGCGTGCAGCGCGCAGCCGCCCCCGGCGGGGAAGTCGGCATCGTTGAGGAAGACGCACGGCGCGTCGGCGGCCCGGGTGGCGGTGCGCCGGGCCGGATTCCTGCCGTCGATCGTGTCGTCCTCCGTCCAGTTCCGGAAGCCCCTGCGGTAGTGCTGCCAGGTGGCCGGGGTGAGCCGCTTGACCGCGGCGCGGACCCGCTTCTCGTCGTCGGTGTCGGTGAAGAACGCGCCGTGCGAACAGCAGCCGTCGGCGGCCCGGCCGGCGACGATGCCGTGGCAGCCCTTGCCGAACACGCACGTCCAGCGGGACAACAACCAGGTCAGGTCGGCGCGTACCAGGTGCTTCGGGTCGGCCGGGTCGGGGAACTCGATCCACTCGCGGGGGAAGTCCAGTCCCACCTCGCGGCTGCGCGGGTCGTCGGGGTCGTCCACCAGCACGTGCAGTTCCACCTGGCTCGTCACCCGGACCAGCGTACGCCCGGTGACGCCCGCCGGCCGACGAGCCGCCGAAACCCGGTGGCCCTAAGGTCGAGGCATGCGACTGGGTGTGCTCGACGTCGGTTCGAACACGGTGCACCTGCTGGTGGTCGACGCCCATCACGGCGCGCACCCCTGGCCGGCGCACTCCGAGAAAGTGGTGCTGCGGCTGGCCGAGCAGATCGGCCCGGACGGCGCGTTGACCGAGGAGGGCTCCGACAGTCTGGTCAAGGCGATCGGCATGGCCCGTTCGGCCGCCACCGGGCTGGTCGTCGACGACCTGCTGGCCTTCGCGACCAGCGCGGTCCGCGACGCCACCAACGCCGCCGAGGTGCTGACCCGGGTCCGCGACGCCACCGGCGTGCGACTGGAGGTGCTCTCGGGCGCGGACGAGGCGCGGATGACCTTCCTGGCGGTGCGGCGGTGGTTCGGCTGGTCGGCGGGGCGGCTGCTGGCGATGGACATCGGGGGCGGCTCGCTGGAACTGGCCGCCGGCATCGACGAGAACCCGGACGTGGCGGTCTCGCTGCCGCTGGGCGCCGGGCGGCTGAGCCGGGAGCGGCTGCGGGTGGACCCGTCGGGGCTGGTCCCGCCCTCGGCCGAGGTTGTGGAGGAGCTGCGGGAGTACGTCGACGAGCTGCTCGACCCGGTGGTGGACAAGTTGACCGAGGTGGGGTGGGAGCGGCCGGTCGCCACGTCGAAGACGTTCCGGACGCTGGCCCGGCTGGCGGGTGCGGCACCGTCGAGCGCGGGACTCTGGGCGCCCCGCAGCCTCACCCGCCGGGGTCTGCGCCAGGTGCTCGGCTTCATCCGGCACATTCCGCCCGCCAAGCTTGCGGAGCTGGAGGGGGTGAGCGCGCAGCGGGCGCACCAGTTGCTCGCCGGGGCGGTGGTGGCCGAGGCGGTGATGCGCCGTCTCGACGTGCCGTCGCTGGACGTCTGCCCGTGGGCGCTGCGGGAGGGCGTCATCCTCAGCCGGCTGGACCAGCTGGCGCCGATGTGAGGTTGGTGGGTTGTTCCGGGCGGTTTGCGGACACTCGTCCTGAGCCCGCGCGCCAGCCCCGGTTACCCTCGGGGGTGTGACTTCCCGCGTCCCCGTCCTCCTTTCCAGTTCCTCGGTCTTCCCCGAACGGACCGCGGCGGCCTTCCAGCTGGCCGCGGCGCTCGGCTACGACGGCGTCGAGGTGATGGTGTGGACCGACGCCGTCAGCCAGGACGCCGGCGCGCTGCGTGGCCTCGCCGAGCACTACGGCGTGCCGGTCCTCTCGGTGCACGCGCCCTGCCTGCTGGTCACCCAGCGGGTGTGGAGCCCCGACCCGTGGGAGCGGCTGCGCAGGTCGGCGGAGCTGGCCTCGACCCTGGGGGCGCCCACCGTGGTGGTGCACCCGCCGTTCACCTGGCAGCGCGACTATGCGCGCAACTTCGCCAGCGGCCTGGCCACGATCGCCCGGGACTATCCCGACCTGCGTTTCCCGGTGGAGAACATGTACCCGGTGCGGATGGCCGGTCGGCAGTTCGTCCCGTACGTCCCGGGCTGGGATCCGACCGACACCGGGTACGCCTCCTACACCCTGGATCTGTCGCACTGCGCGGCGTCGCACACCGACGCCCTAACGATGGCCGACCGGATGGGTACGGGCCTGGCCCACGTGCACCTCGGCGACGGCACCGGCGAGGGGCGCGACGAGCACCTGGTCCCGGGCCGGGGCAGCCAGCCCTGCGCCGAGTTGCTGCGCTCGCTCGCCGGACGTGGCTTCACCGGCTCAGTGGCCGTCGAGGTCACCACGAGGGGCGCGAAGAGCCGGGAGATCCGTGAGGCGGACCTGCGGGAGGCCCTGGAGTTCGCCCGCGCCCACCTCACCGCCCCCTCCCCGATAGACGCC
>NZ_SMKD01000022.1 GCF_004348595.1 Micromonospora sp. KC723 | reverse complement strand
CGGCGGGGGCGGCGGCGGCGCCGGGGATCAGGTCACCAGTCACCGCTCCATCCAACCACGCAGTCCGCGCGGTGCCCCCCACGGGCGGGGGCACCGCCGTAGGGTGAGGCGCCGTGTCGTTGGTCACCATTCCCGGAGGACGGCCCATGCCCGATCGTTGCCAGGACCACCGCTGATGGGCGCGGTCATCGAGATCGAGGGGCTGCGCAAGACGTTCCGCAGCGTACGCAAAGGACACCGGGTCGCGGTGGACGGCTTCGACATGCTGGTCGAGACCGGGCAGGTCCACGGTTTCCTCGGCCCGAACGGGTCCGGCAAGACGACCACCCTGCGCGCCCTGCTGGGCCTGGTCGGTCCGGACGGCGGCCGGATGAGCGTGCTGGGCGAACCGGCACCGGAGCGGCTGGCCCGGGTGGCCGGCCGGGTCGGCGCGATCGTGGAGAGCCCGCAGTTCTTCGGCAACTTCACCGGCCGCCGCACGCTGCGGCTGTTGGCCGTGGCGGGTGGGGTGCCCACCGCCCGGGTCGACGCGGTGCTGGAGCAGGTCGGCCTGCGCGAGCGCGGCGACGACCGGGTGAAGGGCTACTCGCTCGGCATGAAACAGCGACTCGCGGTCGCCTCGGCGCTGCTCAAGGAGCCGGAGCTGCTCATCCTGGACGAGCCGGCGAACGGGCTGGACCCGGCGGGCATCCGGGAGATGCGCGATCTCGTGCGGTCGCTGGCCGCGTCCGGGGTGACCGTGCTGATCTCCAGCCACATCCTGGCCGAGATCCAGCTGATCTGCGACCACGTGACGATCGTCTCGCGGGGCCGGCGGGTGGCGGCCGGCCCGGTGCGGGACGTGCTGGCCGGCTTCGACCGGCACGAGTGCCGGGTACGGGTGTCCGAGCCGGAGCGGGCGGCGGAGCTGCTGCGGGGCGTCGGGATGTCCGTCACCGTGCACGACGGGCTGCTGGCGGTCGGTGGGGCGCAGGAGCCGGAGCTGATCACCCGTACCCTCGGCGAGCAGGGGCTCTGGGTCGGCGAGCTGACCCCGATCCGGCCGGACCTGGAGAGCGTCTTCCTCGAACTGACCGCCGCCACCCCACATCCGGCGCTACCGCGGCAGGTCGGCGGGTCCGACCTGCCCGGGGAGGGACCCGAGACCTCGATGATCGACCTCGACGCGACCGGCGACCGGAGGGTGGACTCGTGAACCTCGTCCGTGCCGAGGTGGAGCGGCTGGCCGCCCGCCGTTTCGCCCAGCTGATGCTGGCGCTGTTGGTGCTGGCCTTCGTCGTCACCGCCGCGACCACCCTGGTCGGGTCGCACCGGCCCTCGGCGCCCGAGCTCGCCGCGGCCCAGGCGCAGGTCGCGCAGGCGATCAACGGCATGGAGGCCGAACACCAACGCTGCCTGGCGATCAAGTCGGGCCAGCTACCGCTGGACGAGGGCGTCTACCTGCCCAGGGACTGCAGCGAACTGGACCCGATGCTGCAGGACCGGCTGCCGGTGGTTTCCGACTACCTGGACCAGGTGTTCGTCTTCGCCCAGCAGGCCGAACCGCTGACCTATCTCCTGATCGCCTTCCTGGTGCTGTTCGGTTTCCTGGTGGGCGCCTCCTACATCGGCGCCGACCTGAACTCCGGCGGGGTGGTCAACCTGCTGCTCTGGCGGCCGGGCCGGCTCGCCGTGCTCGGCGCGAAGCTGGGCACCCTACTCGGGGTGATGGTGGTGCTGTCGGCGCTCTCCACGGTGGCCTACCTCGGCACCTTCTGGCTGATCGGGCAGACCGCCGGGCTGCCGGGTCAGCTCGACGGGGTGTTCTGGCGGGAACTGGCCACGGGGTACGGGCGCGGCATGGTGCTGGTGCTGCTGGCTTCCGTGTTGGGCTTCGGCATCGCCACGCTGGGCCGGCACACCTCTGCGGCGCTCGGCGTGTTCGCCGCGTACGCCGTGGTGTGGGAACTGGGCGCCCGCATCGTCTTCGAGATCCTGGACGTGGCGCGGATGGAGCAACTGATGCTCTCCACGTACGTGGAGGCCTGGCTCACCGGTCGGGCCGAGTTCTTCGAGGACCGGGTCTGCCCGGGCGGCGAGGGGCTGTGCAGCGGGAGCTACACGATCACCGGGGGGCCGGCGCTGGCCGTGCTGCTCGCCCTGACCGGCGCGGTCACGGTGGCCGCGTTCGCCACGTTCCGCCGGCGTGACCTGATCTGATCCGCCGGCCGTGCCGGGGCGCGGGGCGCTCCGGCACGGCGCGGGCGGCGACGATGGTCAGGCCACCGTCGACCCGAACACGTCGTCCCGGACGGCGTCCAGCGCGGTCCGCAACGCGCCCCGCAGAATCGGCTCCTCGGTCACCCCGGTGGCCACCACCCGGGGCCGGACCAGGGTGATCGCCGCCACCTCGTGCTGGACCCGCTCGGCCAGCGCCGCGCCACCGGCCTGCCCGACCTCGCCGGCGAGCACCACCAGCGGCGGGTCCAGCACCACACAGGTGCTGGCCACCCCGAGGGCCAGGCGTCGGGCCAGTTCGTCGAGCATCGGTCCGCCGGTCGTGCCGGCGGCGATCGCGGCCCGCACCGCCCCGGCGGCGTCCTCGGCCTCAAAGCCGTGCTCGCGTGCCACCGCACTGACCGCGTCGGCCCCCGCGAGCTGCTGGAACGCCGGCTTGGCGCGGCGGGACACATCGCGCGGGATCGGCACCCCGGGCACCGGCAGGTACCCGATCTCGCCGGCGGCTCCGCTGCTGCCGTGGTGCAGCCGCCCGCCCAACATGATTGCCAGGCCCACACCGGCACCCACCCACACCAGGACGAAGTCCGCCAACCCTTCGGCCGCGCCGGACTGCGCCTCGGCCACCGCCGCGAGGTTCACGTCGTTCTCGAAGACCACCGGGGTGTCCAGGTCCGCACGGAGCGCGGCGAGCAGGCCCCGGTGCCAGCGGGGCAGGTTGAACGCGAAGGTGATGTCGCCGGTGGCCGGATCGACCAGGCCGGGGGTGCCCAGCACCACCCGGCGCACGCTCGACAGCTCCGCCCCGGCGCTGCTGGCCGCCTGGACCACGGCGTTGTGCACCACCCCGACCGGGTCGTCGGTGTCCCGGGTGGACTGCTCGACCCGCCCGACCACCGCGCCGGTGATGTCGGCGCAGGCCGCCACCACCCGCTCCGCGCCGACGTCCACCCCGACCACGTATGCGCTGCCCGGCCGGACCGCGTAGAGCTGGGCGTTCGGGCCCCGCCCCCCGGCCTGCTCACCCACCCGGGTCACCAGTCCGCGCTCCTCCAGCCGCTCGACCAACTGCGAGGCGGTGACCTTGGACAGGCCGGTGAGTTCGCCGAGCCGGGCCCGGGTCAGCGGACCGCGCTCCAGCAGCAACTCCAGGGCCGCGCGGTCGTTGAGCGCCCGCAACAGGCGGGGGGTGCCGGGCAGCCGGGTCGCACTCATGCCACGTCCTCTGTTTTCCACGAACTTTGCCAACCGCGGTGGATCTACGGCGGAGTGCCCGTAGCGTATCCGCCGCCCGGTTCGACCGGACTCGGACGACCGACGACGGGGACGCGACGCGCGTGCCGTTCGGCACGGAAGGGGGAACAACACGGTGGGACGGGACCCGGGGCTGCGCCGGCTCGCGCTGGGCACGTTGCTGGCCGCGTACCAGGGGCCGACGCCACCGGGGTGGGCCGTCGACCTGGTCGCCGAGGGGTTGGCCGGGCACACCCTGTTCGGCACCAACGTCCACGACCCGGCCCAGGTGGCGGCGAGCACCGCGGCGCTGCGCGACGGCCGCGCCGACGTGCTGGTCGCGATCGACGAGGAGGGTGGTGACGTCACCCGGCTGGCACACGCCACCGGCAGCCCGTACCCGGGCAACGCGGCGCTCGGCGCGGTCGACGATGCCGCGCTGACCCGGCAGGTCTACGCGGCCATCGGCCTGGAGCTGGCCGCCCTCGGGGTCACCGTCGACCTGGCCCCGACGGTGGACGTCAACTCCGCCGACGAGAACCCGGTGATCGGCACCCGCTCGTTCGGGGCCGACCCGGGCCGGGTCGGCGTGCACTCCGCCGCCGCCGTCGAGGGCCTCCAGTCGGTCGGGGTGGCCGCCTGCGCGAAGCACTTCCCCGGTCACGGCGCCACCGTCACCGACTCGCACCACGAGCTGCCCACGGTGGACGTGTCGCCGGCCGTGCTACGTGAGCGGGACCTGCCGCCCTTCGCGGCGGCGATCGGGGCGGGGGCGCGGGCGGTGATGACCGCGCACATCCGGGTGCCGGCCCTGACCGGGGACGGGCCGGCCACCTTCAGCCGGGCCGTCCTGGTCGACCTGCTCCGCCGCGAGTACGGCTTCACCGGCACGGTGATCACCGACGCGCTGGAGATGAAGGGCGCGGCGCTGGCCGCCGGTGGGGTGGGGCCGGCGGCGGTCCGTGCCCTGGTGGCGGGGGCCGACCTGCTCTGTGTCGGCGCGAGAGTGGACGCCAGGCTGGTCGAGCACGTCGCCGGGCGGATCGTCGAGGCGATCGGGGACGGCCGGCTGGACCGGTCCCGGGTGGAGGAGGCGGCCGGCCGGGCCGCCGCGCTCGCCGCCTGGACCCGAGCCGCCGGCACCGCGCCGACCGCGGCCGCCGACGGCCTCGGGTACGCCGCAGCGCGCCGGGCTGTCCGCGTCGAGGGGGACGTCGGCGGGCTGGTCCGGCCGCTGGTGGTACGGCTGCACGCCGCCACCACCCGTGCCCGGGGCCGGGTGCCGTGGGGTCTCGGTCCGCACCTGATTGGCCTTGAGGAACTGCGGGTGGTGGCCGCCGAGACCGATCCGGCGGAGTTGGGCAGGGCCGCCGGGGGCCGGCCGATCGTGCTGGTGGGGCGGCACCTGCACCGGTTGCCCGGCGGCGCGGCGTTGGTCGAGGCGCTGGCGGCGGCGTACCCGGTGACGGTGGTGGAGATGGGCTGGCCGGGCCGGTGGCGGCCGGCCGGGGTACGCGCCTTCGTCACCACCTTCGGTGCGAGCCACGCCAGCGGCCGGGCGGCGGCCGAGGTGCTCGGTCTGGCCAACTGAGGGCGACCGCCAGGCGGCGCAGGCGTCCGGGGCGACGCGCGTCACCATCGGCCCACGACGTGCGGGCACGCTCCGTCACCGTCGCCGGGAACCCGACAGCGCGTTCCGCCGCAGGTCAAGTCCACTACCGGACACTCCCGATCGGGCGATTCCCTCTTGCCGGGCGAACAATCTGTACGTAGCGTCACCAGCACAGGACCAGTCGGCGGGGTGCCGGCTCACGGCGGGCCTGGGGAAAGCTGCGGACCGTGGATTTGGCCCGGAATCCACGGTCCGCTCCCGCCGCCGTGCCACCTCCCGAGGGCGTCATGGCGGATAGACGCCGAACGACCGCCAGCCCCGGTCGGGGAAGCCGGCCGCCCCCGCGACCCGGGCGGAGGCGAGGTTGGCCGGGTCGTGCCGGTACGTCGGGACCGCCCCCTCGTCGAGCACCCGCCGGGCGGCCTGCGCCACGAGTCGGCGGGCCAGTCCCCGGCCACGTGCCGCCGGTGCCGTGCCCACCGCGAGTTCGTGGCCGTGCGCGTCGTGCCGCTTGACGCCCACGCCGGCCAGGTAGCCGCCGTCGGCGTCCCGGACGACCAGCACCTCCCGGTCGAACAGGTGCAGCCAGGACGGGAGGATGGGCTCGGAAGGGTCGATCCACTCCCCCACGTCCGGCAGCGGCGCGGGTGCGAGGCTCCACCGGAAGGTGTCGCGGTGGACGACCCACCCGGGCTGACCGACCGCGGCGGGAAGCCCGGCCAGCAGGCCGGTTTCCGGGCCCCGGGCCAGGGCCCGGACCGCCGCGACCCGCTCCGGGGGCACGGAGAGCACGGTGCTGTCGCCGGCGCGCACCGCGATCGCCGGGCGGAGCCGGCCGTCCCAGGCCGGTCGATTCCGCCGTCGGGAACCCACGACGTGCAGACCCGGGCCGGCGGGCCACTGACCGAGCCAGGTGACCAGATGCAGGTAGAGCCGGCGGTCGAGCACCGCAGACCTCCCTCACCCCGATCCGGTACGACGAACCGTGATCACCGTACGCCGGACCGGCCGGCGGGGCTTCCTGATCGGGCGGGCGCCAGCCGGTTCGGACCCCGCCCGCCGGGGTACCGGTACCGGGCGCCGCGATACACAGAATTTACCGGCATCGATCGATCGTCATATCGATTTCCATACATGTACAACTTTCCTTGGGATGGTAATGGTCATGCCGAAGCAGCCGAATGACCGGTACCAGCAGGACAGCGAGCGGGCGTGGCGGGCGGCGGAGGCCGCCGGGCGGTTCCCGGGCCAGCCGCCGTACCAGGAGGCACGGACCGGGCACGGGGCGAAGGCGGCGCTCTCCTGGGGCGACCTCAACAGCCTGCCGGCCGGCACCTCCTCCCGGCGCGGCCTGAGCACCCACTGACGGAGGGGACAGCGGCGACACACCCGGGGCGTCCAGCGCCGGCTTTCGCACACCTGTCGGGTAGCGTCTTCTGGTCTGAGTCCCGGCCAACGACAGGAGAAGCTCCGCGCATGGGCAAGAAGACGATCCACGTCTCCGACTTCAGCGGCACGGTGCTGCGACCCGACGACGACATGGTCAAGGTCGTCGTGCTCGAGCACCCTGACCTGGTGGCCGGGCCCGTGCAACTGGACGCCACACCGGCCGAGGTGGAGAGCATCGACGACGCGGCGCTGGACGTCGCCGTCGTGGAGATCCACGACCGGCACGGCCACGGTGAACCACGCCGCGTGGTGCTGACCGCCAGCGAGTTCGACGCCATGGCCACCGACACGCCGATGGCCCAGTTGCTGAAGACCGCCGAACGGGTCCGCCCGCCGAAGGCGCGCAAGACCGCGGAGAAGCCGGACTACGGCACCATCGAGCACGCCGGGAAGCCACACCGGGGCCGGGTCACCGAGGAGGAGGCCCAACTGGTCCGGGATCGGCTCGACGAGGTCAACAAGCGGCTCGCCGACGCCGGCATCCGGCAGATCGACCCGGCCGACCCCGAGCACGCCGCCCGGTACGGCTTCGCCGCCACGCCCTGACGGCGCACCCGTCGGGGGCCGCACGGACGAGTGCCGCCACCGGTGGTCGGCTCACGGCGTGGGCGGGCCGACCAGCGCGAACCGGTGACCCGACAGCCGCCGGGCCAGGTTGCCGGTGCGGAACATCAGGCTGCCCGCCACCTCGCCCAGCGGATCGGGCAGGAACCGGCTCATGGTCAACTCGGGTTGGTCCAGGTAGCCGGCGGCCAACGGGGCGCCGGCGACGTACAGCTCACCGACCTCTCCCGTCGGCACCGGTCCGAGCTGCGCGTCGAGGACGTACCGCCGGACGTGCGGCAGCGGCTCCAGGTCACCGGTGCCCGGCACCACCGCCGCGCACAGCATCGAGGTCTCGGCGAAGCCGACCACCTCCACCTCGTCGAGCGCCCCCCCGGCGCGGTCGGCCCGCAGCCGCCACCGGACCGGAGCCGGCGCGGCCCGCCCCCGGCCGGCGGCTGCCCCGGCGGCCCGTCCCGGGTCCCGCTCGGGCAGGACCAGCTCCGCGCCGGTGAGCAGCGCGCGCAACGCCACCACGGCCGTCTCCGGCGCACCCGGAGGGGCCGGCGGCAACAGCCGGGCACCGCCACCCAACGGGGGCAGCCCACAGTCACCGGCGAGCCAGGCCAGCTGCCCACCACGCCACACCACACCGGCGACGCCGGGCCTCGGCGGCAGCACCACAAGCGACGCCTCGGCGTGCTCCCCGGCGGTACCGGCCACCGCCGGCTCCAGCGCGGCACAGGCCTGCCATGCCGTACCGGTCACGCCCTCCCAGCGGGCCAGCACCATCGGCGACCACGGCAGCGCGGCCACGGACCCGGCTGGCGCCAACACCAGGCCCGGCTGGGCACCCGCCACCGCCGCGACCACACCGTCCGGGCGCCCACCCGCCGACAGGACACAGGTGGCGCCGGTGACCAGCACCGCGAGCGCGGCGACGAGCAGATCCGGAGCGGCGTGCCCGGCGACGCCGACCCGCTCGCCCGGACCGACGCCCGATTCGGTCAGGCGCCCGGCCAGATCCTCGACCAACTCCCAGAGCAGCTGGTAGGACACCCGCAGATCACCCACCGACAGCGCCGGGGCGTCCGGCTGTTCCCCGGCCGCCTTGCGCAACAACCCGACCAGCGTCGCGGGCGCCATCGGCGACGGCCGCCCGTCACAGGCCCGCGCCGCACCGGCGCTGTGCAGCTCCGCCACATGCCGGCCGCACGCCTGGATGGTGCCGGCGAACGGGACCACGCGCCACCCCCGCGGCGGGCGTCGGCCGATCGGCCAGACCGCGAAATCCCTGGCCTCGGTGGCCACCAGTTGGAAGTAGCGGGGCTCCTTCCGCCCAAACATGTGATGCTCCCAGACTCCCGGACACGGAACAGGCGTTTGCGACGGGGTGACGCGAGGCCCGCACGGCACCGGCGAACCCCGACGACATCCGACCCGACGAACCTAGGCGACTGCGGTCACGGCACGGTCATGCCCGTCGGCCCACCCGCGCGGTCAGATCGTGGTGGGTTGGTCGTCCATCGGCTTGATCAGCCGCGCGGCGGTCGCCTTCCGGATGGCGTCCACCCGGGACACCGCCTGCAACTTCGCGTAGATGTTGGTCAGGTGCCGCTTGACGGTGGCCTCGGTGATGAACAGCCGGCTGGCGATCTGCGCGTTGCTCATCGCTTCCGCGATGAGGCGGAGCACCTCCAGCTCCCGGGCGGTCAGCGGCGTCCCGTTCGTACGCGGCTTCTGCCGGTCCAGCCGTTCCACCGTCTCCCGGGACACCGCCAGCAGGACGCTCTGGGTGGGGCGCCGGACCACCGAGCGGACCGCGGCGACCAGGTCGTCCCGCAGGATCGTCTTCAACAGGTACGCGACCGCGCCGGCCTCCAGCAACTCGTGCACCATGTCCGGGTCGTCGTGCATGGTCAGCACGATCACCCGGGTTTCCGGCGCCATGCGCCTGACCTGTCGGATGATGGCCGACGCGCCCGGCCCGGGCATCTCGACGTCGAGCAGCAGCACCTCCGGCCGCAGCCGGACGGCCAGGGCCAGCGCCTCCGGCCCGGACGACGCCTCGCCCACCACCGCGAACTCCGGCTCGGTGGACAGCATCTCCCGGATGCCGTCGCGCAACAGGTTGTGGTCGTCGGCCAGGCACACCCTGATCTGCGGCCGGAGGACAGCGCTCACAGGGCCGCCTCGGAGAACGGGATGCGCACCTCGACCCGGGTGCCCCGGCCGGGGGTGCTGGTCAGCTCCAGGACGCCGTGCAGCAGCAGGGCCCGTTCGTACATCGAGGGCAGGCCGCCCCGCGCCCGGTCGGGATCGCTGGTGTCGAAGCCGCACCCGTCGTCCACCACCGTGGCGGCGACGGCGTTGTCCCCCACGTCGACGGAGAGCTCCAACCGGGTGGGATCGGCGTGCCGCAACGCGTTGCGCGTCGCCTCCCGCATGATGAGGTACAGCTCTTCGAGCACGTCGGGCGGCAGCACCTTGAGGTCGCCGGTGGTGGTGATCGAGTACTGCACCGAGGCGGGCGCGTTGGCCTCCAGGTAGGCACGCAGGGTGCGTTCCAGCCCGTACTCGCCCACTGACCGGCGCAGCTCGGCGGAGAGGTGCCGTACCGTGCGCAGGGCCTCGTCCAGCGACTCGATGGCTCTGTCGATCTTGGATCGGGCCTGCGCCGGATCCCGGTCGACGTAGTGCCGGTGCAGGTCCAGCTGATGCAGGGTCAGGCCCATCTCGTGCAGCACCCGGTCGTGCAGCTCCCGGGCTATCCTGGTGCGTTCCTCCTGGCGGGAGGCCTGGAGCTTCTCCATCAGGAAGGCCACGTAGGACAGCGACGCCAGCGCAACCCGGGCCATGATGGCCTCGTGCAGGGCCCGACTGAGCCGCAACGCGCCCGCGCTGTCCGTCGACGGCAGGTCGCGGGTGATGACCGGGAGCATGACCTCGAACAGGGTGGTCGCCGCACGCAGCGACTGCACCGGGTGAATGCCCCGGCGGGCGCGGTCGGCACCGATGTTGACGTTGAACAGCCGGGCCTCGCCGACCAGCTCCATGGGGGGTGCCTCGGACACGGACACCCGGGCGGTGATGTCGTCGAGCACCGCCTGGACCTGGACCGCCAGCTGCGCCAGGACGTCCGGGCCGTTGACCAGATCGCTGCCCTGCCGGCGCAGCGACTCCTGAAACGCGTCGACGATCTCCCGCGCCGTCGAGGACAGTTCGGCCTCGGCTACGGGCTCCATTGCGTACGGCTTCGCCACGGATCCCCCCGCTGTCTCGCCCGAGGCTACCACGGTAGCGCCCAGGTCGCGGAGAGTAGATCCCCGGTCGTCTATACGAACCGTCCACAGAGGAAGGATGCGAGGACCGCCGCCCTCTACCTCCTCCCGTTCAGAGCAAAAAGAGGCCCAACACCGTCAGGTGGACGGCGTACTGGCTGGCCATGAAGATCCGGTACGGCTGGCGCTGCCGCCGTCGGTCGGTGGCACCCGCGCCGGTGAGCACGCAGCAGACCACCGCGCCCGCGCCGACGGCCAACACGGTTGCCGGCGCCACCAGCGCCGGTGCCACCAGCAGGGCACCGGCGAGCAGCACGCCGCCGGCCACGACGACCAGCCCGGCCATCAGCCGGCGGGCACCGCGGTCGCCGAGCAGCACCGGCAGGGTACGACGCCCGGCCGCCCGGTCACCGGCCACGTCGGACAGGTCCTTGGTGGTGCCGGCCAGCGCCATCCACAGCGACATGGCCACCATCATCACCATCAGCTCGGGCTTGACCGGGCCACCCGCAGCCGCGCTCCCGGCCAGGTAGGTGACGATTCCACCGGCGGCGACCACCAGGACGAAACCCAGCATGTTGCCCTTCTGCGGACGGGGACCGGCCGAGTACAACCAGCCGAGCGCCAGCATCAACGCCACCAGTCCGGCCATCCACGGCGAGACCGCCCCGGCCAGCGACAGCGCGACCCCGGCCAGGCCGATCACGATCCGCCGGGCGGCCCTGGCCGGCAGCGCCCCGGTGGCCAGCGGCCGGGTCGAGCCGTTGCGGCGGTCCTCGACCTGGTCGGACAGCCCGTTGAGCAGGTAGACGCACCAGGTCGCGCAGAGCCAGGCGAGCGCGCCGAGCAGCAGGGTCGCGGGGCGGGCGACGACCCCCTGCGGCGCGGCGACCGCCGCACCGGCGAAGAACCGCAACTGGAAGATGACCTGGACGACCGGCCGAGCCTCGCGCCAACTCGCCGACACGTGCCGGCCGCCCTCCACCAGGGCCGCGAGGATCGGCGCCAACGGCCGGACGACACCCTCGACGCGGAAAGACCGGTCGGGCCTGATTACCGAGTGATAGGTCATGCCAACAGAGTGGCGGCGGAAATCCTTTTCCGGTTCATCCGCGACACTGACCCGGCATACGACCATGGTCGTAGGCGCGGTACCACCAACGGGCACCTTCGCCACTGCGGCAGAACCCGCCACCTTGGCCACCCCAGCGCCGCTATTTATGGTCGACCCGTCGTTCCCGACGAGGGGACCGACGGAATGTGGCGGTGCCAGATGTCGAGCAATGTAGGAACGTCGAGCGTCGAGCTGTTCGGCGAATTCCGGATGTCCATCCATGGTCGTCCCGTCACCAACTGGCGGGCCGGCAGGTCACGGGCGCTGGTCCAGTACCTGTTGGTCCACCGGGGCCGGCCGGTCAGTAGGGACACCCTGCGCGAGGCGTTGTGGCCACATCTGCCACCGTCGGCCGGCGCCACCTCGGTGAAGGCCGCGGTGCACGGCGCCCGGCGCGCGCTGTGCGGAACCGCCGACCGGCCGGCTCCGGTGCAGATCTGTTCGGTGGACGGCGGCTACCTGCTCCGCGCGGACCAACTGTGGATCGACGTGGCCGCCTTCGACCGGCGGGTCAGGGCCGCCACCGCCGCCGTCGCCGCCGGCGACCACGGCGGCGCCGCCGGTCACTTCCGGCGCGCGTTGGCGATCTACCGGGGCCCCCTGCTGCCGAACCAGGACGCGGACTGGGTGGTGACGGAACGCGAGTGGCTCCGGACGCAGGCCCTGCACGCCCTGCGGTTCCTCAGCGACCAGGCGCTGGGCGTCAACGACCTCTGGACCGCGATCCGCTGGAACCGCCGGGCCCTGGACGTCGACCCGTACGACCCGGCGGCGTTCGCCGTGCTGGCCGACTGCCACCGCCGGCTCGGCCTCGACGCGCAGGCCCGGCGCTGGGACGACCTGGCCGCGAACCGGCTGGCGGAGGTGTGACCGTCGCCGGACGCCGATCCGCCACGACTGGAAGGAGCAACATGACCACCACGACCTCGCTGGACCACCCGGTGCGCACCACGCCCGGGGTGGTCCGGCCCGCAGGAGCGCGGTTCCCGGCCGGGCGGCCGGGCACCGGGCTCGCCCCGCCCGCCCCGCCGCCGTCGCTGCGGAGCCGTTGTCGGGGGCGGCTGCTGCGGATCCAGCAGTTCCTGCTGAGCGCCGCAGACGATTGTCCGCCGATCCTGCTGTACGTCACACAGCGGAACTGACCCCACCTGCCACCCGAATCTGAACCCTGAGTCGAGGGCGTCCCGCACGTCGCGGAAAGGCGTGCGGGACGCCCTTTTCCGTGCCGCGCGAATGCGCTCTTGGTCGTAGTACTCCTGCCACCTTCGAGGAAATCCCACGCGCATCGGGATCCGCCACCTTGGCCAACGATCCACCCGTCCCTAACGTCGTGGGCACCGATATTCCTGGACGTCCTTCCAGGACGTCGAATGCGAAAGGGAGAGGCCGGTGGCCGCTGATCAGCAGACGGTGTCGGTGATCGTGCCGAACTACAACTACGAGAAGACCCTGGGCGCGTGCCTGGACGCCGTGTTCGCGCAGACCCACCGCCCGTACGAGGTGATCGTCGTCGACGACGGCTCCACCGACCGGTCCCGGGAGATCGCGGCGGGATACCCGTGCCGCGTCGTCTCAGGCGGCGGCAACCGGGGCGTGTCGGCGGCCCGCAATCTCGGCGCCCGGGAGGCGCGCGGCGACATCCTCTTCTTCGTCGACTCCGACGTGGCACTGCGGCCCGACGCGATCGCCAACGCCCTGGAGGTGATGGCGGCCGACCCGGAGTGCGGCTGTGTGCACGGCACGTACGACACCCGCCCGCTCTACGACGACGGGCCGGTCGAGCACTACAAGGTCCTGCACGCGCACTGGTGGCGGCGGCGCAGCGTGGGCCGGGTGAACACCGCCGTCTTCGCGCTGGCCGCGGTGCGGCGCTCGGTGTTCCTGGCGGCCGGGCCGTTCCACGAGGGGCTCCGCGACGCCGAGGACGTCGAGTACAGCGACCGGCTAGCCCGGGTGACCACGATCCGGCTGACCGACACGGTGGTCGGCCGGCACGACGACTGCGCCGGATTCCGGGCGATGCTGCGCGAACAGTACCGGCGCTCACTGCCGCTGGCGGCGTTCGCCGGGGCGCACCGGATGCGTGCCGGCAGCGTCGCGGTCAATCCCGCCCTGGGTGTGCTGACCGCCCCGCTGGTGCTCGCCACGCTGCCGTTGGCGCTGGCGCACCCGGCCCTGCTCGCCGTGCCGCTGGCCTGCTTCGGGCTGTTCCTGCTGGCCGACCCGGGGCTGCTGCCGTTCGTCCGCCGGGAACGGGGGCTCGGCTTCCTGGCCTGGTTCGTCGGGGTACACCTGGTGGCCCAGCTGGCCATCGTGGCCGGCGTGACGGCCGGCTGCGCCGCCCGGCTGCGCGGCACCGGCACGCCACGGCCGCTGACCCTGGCAGAGGGCCGGTGATGGGCGACCGGCGGAGCTGGCGGTGGGTGCGCAGCGCGCTGACGGTCGCCTTCGTGGCGGCGGTGGTCGGCGGGGTCGCGCTGGCCCTGCGCGGACAGCAGTGGTCGACGCTGGGTCGGTTGCTGCGACCGGAGACCATTCCCTGGCTGCTCGGCGCGTTGCTGGTCACCTCGGTGGGGCTGCTCTGCGGCACCCGGGCCTGGATGCTGACGCTGGCGGCGGTCGGCGCGCCGGTGCCGGCCGGTGCCGGGATCCGGATGTTCTTCGTCGGTTTCCTCGGCAAGTTCGTCCCCGGCCGGCTGTGGGGCCTGCTGGCCCAGATCCGGCTCGGCGAGAAGGCCGGGGTCAGCCGGGCCCGGATGGCCGGCACGTACCTGGTGAACCTGGTTGTGGTGCTGCTGACCGGAGGCACGGTGGGCCTGCTGGTGGCCCCGGCCGTGCTCGGCTCCGGGCTGGCCTGGTTGGCCGTCCCGGTCACCCTGCTGACGGTGCTGGCCGGCTGGCCCCGGGTGATCGACACTCTGGTCGATCTGGCTGCCCGGCTGACCCGCCGGCCCCGTCCGGCGACACTGGACCGGCCCGCCGACGTGCGCCGCTCGATCGCGTACCAGAGCCTGTCCTGGCTGCTCTCCGGCGTGCACCTGTGGATCGTCGCGGTCCTCCTCGGCGCGGACGCCCGCGCCGCCCTGCCGGTGGCCGTCGGCGCGTTCGCCCTGGCCACCACGGCCGGCACGCTCGCCCTGTTCGTGCCGGACGGGGCCGGCGTACGGGAGGTGACGATGGTCGCCGCCCTGGCCACGGTGCTGCCGCTGCCGGCGGCGGTCACCGCGGCGATCGCCAGCCGGGTGCTCACCACCCTCGCCGAGGTGCTCACCGCCGCGGTGGCGCTGGTCGCCGTCGCCGTCCGCGAACGCACCGCCCGAGCCACCGCCGCCCCGGACCGGAGGGCCGCCGCCACCGCAGCGCACCGCACCGGCCGGCATCCCGCCGAGCCCGACGCCCGACTGACCCCCACCCCGGGCTGACCTGCCCGCCCACGAATCCCCGTTGTCCGGAAAGGAAACCCCATGTCCGAGCTACTGACCATCGACGCCGCCGAGCAGCTCTCGATCAACCAGGTGCAGGACCTGTACCGCAGGTACGTCAACAAGAGCCAGGTCAGCCTGATGACCTCGTTCGGCTTCGGCCGGGAGCTGGTCGACCACGCCCAGGGCGCCTACATCCACACCCGCGACGGGCGGGCGATCCTGGACTTCACCGGTGGTGTCGGGGTGCTCAACCACGGTCACAACCACCCCCGCATCCTGGCCGCCCGCAAGCGCTTCCAGGAGCGGCAGCGGATGGAGGTCCACAAGACCTACTTCTCGCCGTACCTGGCCGCGCTGTCCCACAACCTGGCCGCGGTGTTCCCCGGCGACCTGGACATGTCGTTCCTGCCCAACTCGGGCGCGGAGGCGGTCGAGGGCGCGGTCAAGCTGGCCTACAAGTACCACGGCGGCAGGCGCAACACGATCCTGCGCAGCGACATCAGCTTCCACGGCAAGCTGCTCGGTTCCGGCAGCCTGACCGGCAGCGCGCAGAACCACTTCAAGTTCCCCGGCATCCCGGGCGTGGTCAGCTTCCCGTACGACGACCTGGACGCGGTGCGCGCGGCGGTCGACGCCACCCGGGACCGCCGGGGCAGATGCGACGTGTACGCGATCCTGATCGAGCCGTTCAGCGCCTCGACGATGCGCTGGTGCTCGGAGGAGTTCCTGCGCGGCCTCCGGGAGCTGTGCACCCGGGAGGACATCGTCCTGATCTTCGACGAGATCTACACCGGGTGGGGCAAGACCGGCACGATGTTCTACTTCACGCGCTACCCGGGGCTGATCCCGGACGTGGTGACCACGTCCAAGTCCTTCGGCGGCGGCAAGTCCTCGATCTCCGCGTACGTGGCCCGCCGGCCGATCTTCCACAAGGCGTACGAGAGCCTCAACGACGCCCTGTTGCAGAGCACCAGCACCACGTACTACGGCTTCGGCGAGGAGACGGCCACCGCCATCGAGGCGATCAACGTGGCGGTCGAGGAGGACTTCCCGGCCCGAGCCCGCGACATCGAACGGATCCTGGCCCCGGGGTTGGCGCGGATCGCCAAGGAACACCCGGACGCGGTTTCCGAGGTCCGCGGCGCGGGCGCCCTGTGGGGAGTGTTCCTCGACGCCCCGCGCGCCCTGGACGTGGTCGCCAAACTCGCGCCGGGCGGCCTGGCCCGCGACCCACAGTTCGGTACGAAGCTGGTCACCTGCGCGGTCATCAGCGCCCTCTACCGAGATCACGACATATACACGTACTACACGCTCAACGGGAAGAACCCCCTGGTGGTGGGCCCCCCGCTGGTCGTCGACCCCACCGACGTGGAGCGCTTCGTCGACCGGCTCGACCAGACACTCGCCCAGGGCCTGCCCCGGCTGGTCACCCGTTTCGTCAAGGAGAAGGTGTCGTCGCTGTGGTGAACATGAACGGCAAGACGGTGGTGGTGACCGGCGGCAGCGGAATGCTGGGCGGGCACCTGGTGCGGGCGCTGGCCGACGACGGCTGGCGGGTACGCAGCCTGGACGTCAGGGAACCGGCCGAGCCGGTGCCGGGGGTCAGCTACACGGTCGCCGACGTGCGGAACGTCGAGCGGGTCGGCGTCGCCCTGCACGGCGTGGACGCGGTGGTGCACACCGCCGCCGCCCTGCCCAGCTATCCCGAGGACGAGATCCGGTCGATCATCGTGGGCGGCACCGAGACGGTGCTGGGGGCCGCCGAACGCGGCGGGGCCGAACGGGTCGTGCACGTCTCCTCGACCGCCGTGTACGGGCTGCCGAAGGTCGTCCCGACCACCGAGCGGTACCCGCGCGAGCCGGTCGACCCGTACAGCCGGGCCAAGGCCGGCGCCGAGGAGGTGGCCGAACGGTTCCGGGCCCGCGGGATGTGCCTGCCGATGCTGCGACCCAAGACCTTCCTCGGGCCGGGCCGGATGGGGCTGTTCTCGATGCTGTTCGAGTGGGCCGACGAGGGTCGCAACTTCCCGGTGCTGGGCCGCGGCGACGTCCGGATCCAGATGCTGGCCATCGACGACCTGGTCGACGCGGTACGCACCGTCCTGCGCGCGCCGGCCCCCGTCGCCAACGACACGTTCAACATCGCCGCCGATGAGTTCGCCACCATCCGGGAGGACTTCCAGGCCGTGCTGGACGCCGCCGGCCACGGCAGACGGGTCGTCCCCATCCCGGCCCGCCCCGCCGTCGTCGCGTTGGAGCTGCTGCAACGGCTGAAGCTCTCGCCGGTGTACGGGCGACTGATCCACAAACTGCTCGCCGACTCGTACGTGAGCGTCGACAAAGCCCGCGACGTGCTCGGCTGGACCCCGCGACTGTCCAACCGCGAGGCGATCCTGCGCACCTACGACTGGTGGCGGGCGAACCGCTCCGCCTCCCCCACCTCGGCCGGCCGGACCAGCCGGGACCCCTGGAAGCAGGGCGCCCTCGGCCTGGCCAAGGCCGTCTTCTGACCGGTACCCCGGAGGTTTATCGTGACTGTCCTCGTCGACCCGCCGATGTTCGGCGGGTCCACACCGACCGGCCCCGCCACCGTGGGGACCGCGTCCCCCCGCACCGTCGGTCAGCCCGGCGCGACCGACCCGACCCGGCCCTCCGCCGTCGGACGGGGTGCCGGCCCGGGCCTCGTACGCGACCTGCTCACCCTGATCAGACCGCACCAGTGGGCGAAGAACCTGCTCGTGGTGCCGCTGGTGCTCATCGACACCCCGCGGCTCGGGCTCGGCGTGCTCGGCCGGGTGGCCTGGGCGGTGGTGCTGTTCACCATGGTCTCCGCCCTGGTGTACGTGTGGAACGACGTCTACGACCGGCACCGCGACCGGGCCCACCCCACCAAACGGCACCGCCCGGTCGCCGCCGGCCGGGTCGGCGTCGGCGTCGCGTACGCCTTCGGTGGCCTGGTCGCCGCCGCGCTGGTCACGGCGGTGCTGTTCGGGCCGGCGTTCCCGTGGTGGCCGATGGCGGTCTACCTGGCCCTCAACATCGCCTACAGCCGGGGTCTGAAGCACCTGCCGCTGCTGGACGTGCTGGTGGTCGCCGGCGGGTTCCTGCTGCGGGTGGTGCAGGGCTACCTGGCCGCCGGGGCGGCCGTGTCGAGCTGGCTGCTGGTGTCCGTCTTCGCCCTGTGCCTGCTGCTCATCCTCGGCAAGCGACGGCACGAGATGTCGGTCGCCGGCAGCGCGCACCGGCCCTCACTGGCCGGCTACTCGGTGCAGTACCTGGATCTCCTGATCGTGCTCTGCGCCGCGGTCACCGTCAGCGGGTTCCTCGGCTACGTGCAGGAGACCATCCCCGCCCCGCACCAGGCCCTGGCGTTGGTCGGCTCGACTCCGTTCGCGCTGTTCGCCATCGCCCGCTACCTGCAGGTGGTCGTCGTCGACGGTGACGGCGGCGAGCCCACCCGGGTGCTGCTACGGGACCGGGCGATGCTCGTCAACGCCCTGCTGTGGGGGGCGCTGCTCGGCGGCGTCCTGCTCGTCACCCAGCACCCGGGCGTGCTCGACCTCCTGCCCTGAACCCACCACCCCACTTACCGAACGCGACTGGGAGAGACCGATGACGACCCCGACCACGAACCCGCTGGTCTCGGTGATCATTCCGAACTACAACTACGGCAACTCCATCGGCCGGTGCATCGACGCCGCCCTCGGGCAGACGTACCAACCGCTGGAGGTCATCGTCGTGGACGACCACAGCACCGACGACTCCCTGGCGAAGGCCCGGCAGCGGGACGTCACCGTGCTGCAGACCCCGCGCAACAGCGGAGTGGCCGTCGCCCGCAACACGGGTGCCGCCGCCGCCCGGGGGGAGATCCTGTTCTTCGTCGACTCGGACGTGGCGTTGCGGCCGGACGCGGTCGAGAAGGCGGTTGCCGAGCTGGCCGCCCATCCCGAGTACGGGGCGGTCTGCGGCATCTACGAAGAGGAACCACTGATCCGGGACAGCATCGTCGAGGAGTGCCGGGTGCTGCAGGCGTACTGCTGGCGGATGGCGTCACTGGGCGAGGTGAGCTTCCTGTTCTCGTCGCTGACCGCCGTGCCGCGCCGGGTCTTCGACGAGGTCGGCCCGTTCAACCCACGCTTACGGCAGACCGAGGAGGTCGACTACGGCGAACGGATGTCCGCCCGCTACCAGATCATGGTCACCGACCGGGTACGCGGCTGGCACGACGACGACGACCGGCTGATCCCGCTGCTGCGCAAGCTGTTCCGGCGGGCCCGGCTGCGGGTACCGCTGTTCGCCCGGCGGCGCAGGTTCGCCAAGGGCTTCGAGAGCCCGGCCCGGTCCTTCGGCACGGTGGCCGCGCTCGGCGTGCTGGCCACCCTGCCGCTGGCCGTGCTGCACCCGGCGTGGTTGCTGCTGGCCGCCGCCCTGTTCGGGGTGTCGCTCTCGGCGGACGCCGAGATGTACCGGCACGTGTGGCGCACCCGCGGTGCCCCGTTCCTGGCCGTGTTCACCGGGGTGGCGTTCCTGACCAACGTGGCGATCGCCGCCGGCATCGGCGTCGGCGCCGTGCAGTGGCTCTGCTCGGGCACCTTCCGCCGGCTGTACGACGCGGACTGGTCGGCCGGCCGCAACCCGGCTCCGGACCTGGCCGGGACCACGGCATGAGCGTCCTGCTCGACCCCGTCCCCGGCGCGGCCACCACCGCGCCGGGGGCACCCGGGGTCATCCTCGACCGCCCGGCGTCCGGCCGGGCCCCGCACCGGACACCGCCCACCGCGACCGGTCGGAGCGACCGGAAGCGCTGGCCGCGCCGGACCCGGCTGCTGGTCACCCTGACCGCCACCTGGGCCGTGTTCCTGGGCGTGTTCCTGCTGCTGACCGGCGAGCACTGGTGGTGGCGGCTGGCCGAGTTGCCGCCGCCGCTGCTCTTCGCCGCCGTCCCGGCGCTGCTGCTGACGCTCGCCCCGCTGGCCCGCCCCGTCCGCTGGCGACTGGCCGCCGCCGCGCTGTGCTGCCTGGCCATCGGCCTGGATCTGGCCGGGCTGAACCCGTACGCGCTGCCCGGCGTCGGTGGCGCCACCCCGGCCCCGGCGGGGGCACTGCGGGTGTTCTCCTGGAACACCGAGTACTGGCACGACGGGGACGACCCGCGACGGTTCTACGACCACCTGGCCGCCCAGCGGGCCGACGTGTACCTGTTGCAGGAGCACGTCGGCTGGGACCTGGCCGGGCACCGCCCAATCCGGGTGGACCACGTGGCCGAGTTGCGCGCGCGTTTCCCCGGCTACCAGGTGGTGGCGACCGGTGAGATGCTCACCATGTCCCGCTACCCGATCGTGGCCTGGCGGGGACTGGACGGCTGGCCGTACCTGGCC
This sequence comes from Micromonospora sp. KC723, assembly GCF_004348595.1. Lineage (GTDB taxonomy): Bacteria > Actinomycetota > Actinomycetes > Mycobacteriales > Micromonosporaceae > Micromonospora. Next base: position 36,948 of record NZ_SMKD01000022.1, on the reverse strand, counting down.
GACCCGGCGCGCAACGGCACACCGGCCGGCTCGGACTTCGCCGAGTACTACCGCCACAAGGTGCTCCGCACCGACCTGCGGGTCGGGGAGCGGGTGCTGTCCGTCTACAACGTGCACGTGCCGGTGCAACTGGACATCTCCATGGATCCGACGTCGTCGGAGTTCACCGGGTTCATGCGTGCCCAGCAGGACCGCCGGCAGGCCCACTACCGGGCGTTGCGCGCCGACCTCGCGACCAACCCGTACGGCCGGCTCGTCGCCGGCGACTTCAATGCCACCTCGGCCATGGGCGAGCTGCGCGACCTGGCCGGCCAGCTCACCGACGCGGCCGTCGCCGGCGACCGGCTCTATCCGGCGTCCTGGCCGGACGGAGCACCGAAGTGGCGGTTGGACTGGGCCTTCACCGACGGCCCGGTACGGACCCACGAGTACCGGATGGTCCCGGCGCACGGCATGTCGGACCACTCGGGACAGCAGGTGACCGTCTCCCTCGGCGACGACAGCTGAGCGCCGTTCCGGGTTGCCCTGCTCCGCGGGAGCAGGGCAACCCGGTCGCCGCACCCGCACGGCCTCGCGCGGGTACGGCCTCGCGGGCAGGGAGACGGGCGGGGGATCCGTGACGGCGTCACGGATCCCCCGCCCGTCGGGGTGCGCTGGTTCAGCAGGTCTCGTCGAGGCGCTTGCGCAGCTCGGTCGGGAGTTCCAGGTCGGCCGCGGCGAGGCACTCGTCGAGCTGGGCCACCGAGCTGACCCCGACGATCGGCACGATCCTCGGGTCGCCGCCGGTCAACCAGCTCAGCACCACCTGGTTCGGGGTGGCGCCCAGCTCGGCGGCCACCTCCCCCAGCGCCCGCAGCCGCCGCTCGGTGCCCGGGTGCTGGTAGTGCTCCGGCAGCGGCTTGTCCGCCCGGGTGTAGGTGCCCCACAACAGGGTGCTGTACGCGAACATGGTCAGGTCGCGGCTGCGTACCAGGTCCAGCAGCTCGTCGCTGGCGTGCACGTGCCCTCCCTCGGGCAGGACGGTCGCCGGGCGCGGCAACAGGTACGAGTAGCGCTGCTGGACGACCGTGTACGGCGTCCAACCCCGGGCGGCGGCCAGTGCCCGGGTCTCGGCCAGCCGCCAGGCGGCGTGGTTGCTGGCCCCCAGCGTGCGCACCTTGCCCTCGGTCACCGCCTCGTGGAACGTCGCCAGCGTCTCGGCGTCGGGGGTGGTCCGGTCCTCCCGGTGCGCGTAGTAGATGTCCAGGTGGTCGACGCCGAGCCGGCGCAGCGAGCCGGCGAGCTGTTCGCGGATCACCTGCGGGGCCAGTCCCTCGGCCGCGCCGTTCGCGCCGAGCCCGGAACCGACCTTCGACGCCAGCACCAACCCGTCCCGGCCGCCCCGGCTGGCCAGCCACCGGCCGAGCACCGTCTCGCTCTCGCCGCCCCGACCGCCGGGAACCCAGAACGAGTAGCAGTTCGCGGTGTCGATCGTGGTGCCGCCGGCCTCGACGAACCGGTCCAGGATCGCGAACGACGTCTGCTCGTCGACGGTGGTGCCGAACGGCATGGCGCCGAGACAGAACTGGCTGACCTGAATCCCCGAGCCGCCGGACAGCTCACGTTGCCTCATCAGTCCTCCCAGGTTGCGACGGATCCGTCGGCCACAGGATAGGGACGCGGGGACGCCGGAGGCTTGCCCTGCGTCGATATCTACGACCTTCCGGGTAGACGACGTGGGACCGAGGGCGCATCCTCGCGGGTGCGTGGCCGGCGCCACCTTGTCCACACTGGTACCGGCTCATACGGTCGCCGCCGGGCGGGCAGCCCGGGCCCGTGATCCGGCGCCCCAGTGACGGAGGGAAACACCATGCGTGTCGGTCTGGTCCCGGGAGTGTGGTCGTACGGGCTGGGCTCGGTCACCACCGTGCTCGCCGTGTACGAGGAGGTCCGCCGCGCGGGCCACACCCCGGTGCTGTTCGCCAGCCCGCACTTCCGGCCGGTCCTGGACCGGCTGGGCGTGCCGGTGGTGCCGATCCCGGGGCCCGAGCGGGTGTCCTACCCGGACGATCCGGGCACGGTGCTTCGCCTGGACGACCTGCTGTCCCACTCCGCGTACGCCGACCGTGACCTGGTGGAGACGGTGCTGGCCGCGCAGTTGCGGGCCTTCCGCGCGCACCGTGTGCAGGTGCTGTTCCACGACTACGACCTGACCACCGTGGTGGCCGGGGCGCTGGCCGGGATTCCGGTGGTGTCGCCGGTGACCTGGCCGGACCATCGCCTGTTCGGCCGGGGCAGCGCCGGCTGGGCTCCGGTCGACACCCGGGCGCTGGAGGCGTTCCGGCCGACGCTGCGCCGCAGCCGGGCCCCGGAGCCGGCGTCGCTGTCGGAGGTCCTCTTCGACTGGAGCACCCGGCTGGTCTATCCGCTGACACCGGAGATGGATCCTCTGGTCGCCCGGCACAGCACCGGCGAGTACGTCGGTCAGTTGACCGCCGCCGCGCTGGACAGGCACGTCGCCGCCGGGCCGGCGGACTGGCCCCGGCCGGGACGGACCGGTGTGCTGGCCTACACGAGCGGGCCGCCGATGGACGCCGACTGGTACTACCGGCACTGCGTGCAAGCGTTCGAGGGATCGACGGTGGATGTGCTGATCGCGGCGGGCCGGCCCGAGCCCGCCCCGCCACGGGTGTCGCCGGCCGGCAACGTGCAACTGTGGCCGCTGCTGCCGATGCGTGGCCTGTTCGGCCGGGCGAGCGCCCTGCTGTGCCACGGCGGGCGGGGCACGCTGGTCAGCGCGCTGCAGGCCGGGGTACCGCTGTTGGTCTTCCCCGGCGACGACCCGGAGCGGGAGTACTTCGCCGACATGCTGGCCCGCCAGGGGCTGGCCGTCAGTTGCGGGGCCGACGACTGGCGACCGGAGCGGTTGCGGGAGCTGGTCGCGCAGGCCGCCGCCAGCCGGTCGGCCCGCTCCGTGGCCGGCGCCGCCGTGCCGCCCCGGGCGGGGCCGTCCGGCCCCGCCCGCGTTGTCTCGATCATGCAGGAACTGACCGCCGATCCGGTCCGGCTGCTATCCCGGGCCAGCTGAGACCGGACCACCCCGAGGAGATTCGATGACCCGCCGCCCCGTCACCGGCCACACGCCCGAGGACCACTACGGTGACGAGCTGACCCTACGGTTGTCCGGGGTCGCCGACACCCGCGCGCTGCACGACGACGACGCGTTACACACGTTCATGCGTGACCTGGTCGCCCGCATCGGCATGACGGTGATCGCCGGACCGTTGGTCGCCACCGAGGAGGGCCCGCCGCACCAGGCCGGGAAGTCGGCGGTGGTGATCCTCGCGGAGTCGCACGCCGCGATCCACACCTACCCCGAGCTCCGCGAGATGTTCGTCAACATCTTCTCCTGCAAGCCGTTCCGGGAGCAGGACGTGCTGGACGAGCTGACCGGCCTGGTGGGTGGGTTCGAGGTCACCGAGCGGTCCCTGACCCGGCGCGGCGAGGACTGGCCCCGGGCCCTCGGTCCGGCCAGCCGGTTGTGGCGCAGCCGGCGCCGGCACCCGGCCGCCTGAGGTCGGGCCGGCATCCGCCCGCACGAGCCGGCCAGGGTCGGTCGCACCCGACCGGCCCTGGCCGGTTTCCTCGTCAGTCCTGCGCCCGCCACCGGTAGAACACGTTCGCCAGCGAGTCCTGGGGACCGCGCCAGGCGTCCGGGCGGTACGGGCCGATGTACGGGCTGAGCTCCTGCATGACCTTGGCGAAGGCGGGTTTGCCGCGCTCCTGTCGGGCGGTCTCGGCCACGGACTCGTCCTGCTCCAGCAGGTGCACGTACACGTCGTCGATCGAGTACAGCCAGCGCTCGGCGACGCCCAGCTCGGCCGGCAACGACCCGGCGTCGGACTCCGCGAAGATGCGCGCCACGTCGGGCTCGGCCCCCGGCTTGATCCGGCCCACGATGACGAGCAGCGTCGTGTTCGCGGGCTTCGGCCCGTCCGGCACCCAGTGGTAGAACTCCTTCGCCACCGAGTCCGACGCGCTCTTCCAGTACCTCGGGTACGGCGTCACGTACGGTCCGATCGCCTCGGCGATCTTCTGGAAGGCGGGCAGTCCACGGTTCTGGCCCGACACCTTGGGGTCCTGCTTGCGCTCGATGATGTGCAGGTAGAGGTCGTGGTGCGACAGCAGCATCCGCCCGATGACACCGAGGTCCTGCGGTCGGGTGGTGTTGTCGAAGTGCCCGAAGACGTCGCCGACGATCTTCTCGCTGCCGGGAACCATGTGGCAGACGATCACGTTGCGGAAGACCATGATTGCTCCTTGGTGGGATTGGATGGACGGGATGCGTCGGGGCGACGGCGCTCAGGCACCGAACCGGACTGGCAGCTCCAGTAGGCCGCGAAACGGTGGCGGCTGCGCGAAGGCGGGGTACGGGTCGGCGGCGCACTCGTCGGTGTGGAACTCGGGCGCGGACTCGACGGGCTCGGTCATCCTGGCTCGTCCGGCTCGCCGCACACGCTGTGCACGATCTGGTAGGTGTGCCGCTGCGCGGACTCGCGGAGGTCACGGATGACGCGCAGCAGGTGGTCGCGATGCTCGCTGCGGCCGAAGGCGTCGAGCCGTTCCCGGTCGACCCAGTCACTCATGATCAGGTAGCTGCGCGGGTCGTCGGCGTCGCGGACCAGCTCCTGGCGCAGGCAGCCGTCGAGCGTACGGATCTTCTCCGCAACCGCCAGCCACTCGGCCTCGAACCGCTGCTCGCAGCCCTCCCGGGTACGCATCGCCAGTACGGTGCGCACCGGCGTCACGTCGCACTCCCGAAGACCGGTCGCAGGTTCCTCCGCAGCGCGTCGACCTCCCCGCCGGTCAGGCCGGACACCGCCCGCCACCGGGACTCCACGACGGGTCCGCAGCCCGGGCGGGCGGGCATCCGGACCAAGGCCCTGATCATGGAGTCCCCTTTCGACGGCCTGCGCGAGACGGGGCGTGGGCTGAACGAACACCGCTGGCCCCAGCAGCGAGTCTGCGGAGACGGCGTCACTGCGGCGTCACCGCGCGACGGGCACCGTGAGCGCTGCGATGACAGTGGTCGGCCCGGTGGCGTCCACGGGTGATCCGGGTGATCACTGATGCGGGTGCCGTACGCGTGCGGCACCGAGAGGGCACGACCAGCCCCACCTCACCACGAACCGGACTTTCCCCCTAGATCGCGGCAAACGTTCACGTATAGCATGTGAGGACTTCTTAACGTTAGAAACCCGGAAAACGTTCTGATCCGGCAGTAACTGGCATAACGTTCCTCATGGCTCGCCCTCCTGAGCCGACGAGAGAAGGAGTGAGGAACATGTCGAAGAGTTTTCTGACCAAGCTCGCCGGCGGTGTGGTGCTGGGCAGCGCCGCCCTGCTGCTCGCGGCACCCGCCGCCGCGCTCGCCGCGGACGACGGACCGACCAAGGAGCCCAACAACTCGAACCACGAGCGGGAGTGGAAGAGGGACTCGAACGACAAGAACGACGAGCGCAACCGGAACGACCAGAACAACCGGAACGAGAAGACCGAGAAGGACAACCGAGACAACAAGGACGGCCAGGACAACAAAGACGGCAAGGACGGCAAGGACGGCAAGGACAACAAGGACGGCAAGGACGGCAAGGACGGCAAGGACGGCAACAACAACAAGCCCAGGACGTTCAAGGTGCGCGACAAGGACGGCAACGGCGTCGTCTGCGCCACCAACGACCAGAACGCCGAGGCCGGCGTCGCCCAGACCATCAGCAACAACACCATCACGGGCGGCGTCAACAGCTTCATCCAGACCGGGGCAGCCGCGGCGACGAACGTCAACGCCCAGGCCCTCGTGGTCTGCATCCGCGACCTCGACATCGACGTGGACGTGGAGGTGGACCTGCTCAGCGACATCCTCGAGACGGTCGAAGCCTCCCGGGCCAGCGGGGCCGGGACGCCGCTGCGTCAGCCCATCGCCGGCATCCCCGCCCTCGGCGGCGCGTACGCGGGCCCGAACGGCGCCTGGGTGCTCCCGGCGAACGGCAGCGTCGCGGCCGGTGAGGGTCCCCTCGCCGACTCCAACACCGGTTCGCTGGTGGCGGCCGGCGCGGGCATGATGGGCGTGGCCGCGCTCGGCGGCTTCGGTCTGCTGCGTCGGCGGTCCGCCGATGGCACTGTCGCCTAAGGCGGCCAGGAGCGCCAGCGGCCGCCATGGTTCCCCATGGCGTGCCGCTGGCCTCGTCCTGGTCGTCCTCTTCATGCTGACCGGGGCGGGACTGATCGGGCTCGCGGCCAAGGCTCCTGATCCGGTCCGGCCGCCGCAGCCCGACGCCGCCGCCGCACCGCCGTTCCTGGGGTCACCGACGCCGGCCACAGCCGGTGCGCCGCCGACCGCCGGTACGGCCACGGACAACGCCAGCGAGGCGCCGGGTGCCTGGCAGCGCCGCGACGGCGGGCCCGTCGGGGTGAGCCCGTCTCCCTCACCGAAGGCTGCCGGCATGCCACGGTCACAACCCACCCGCGTCCGGATCCCGAGAATCGGCGTCGACGCGACGACGACCCCGCTCGGCCTGGACCAGAACAAGCACATCGCGGTCCCGCCGGCCAAGCTGGCCGGGTGGTACAAGCTGGGACCGAGCCCGGGCGAACCCGGCACCGCCGTGCTGGTGGGTCACCTCGACTCCCGTACCACCGGGCCGGCGGTCTTCTTCCGCCTCGGCGCCCTGAAGCCGGGCGACACCATCGAGGTGCTCCGCAAGGACGGCACGACGGCCCGCTTCATCGTCGACGGCGTGGCCCGCTACCCGAAGAAGAACGTCCCCGCCAACCTGATCTACAGCCACAACGGCACACCGCAGCTGCGGTTGATCACCTGCGGCGGTGAATACGACAAGAAGGCGAAGTCGTACAAGGACAACATCGTGGTGTTCGCGACCCTGGCCACCAAACGTGCCGCCTGAGGCGCCGATCCGCGCGAATCCGGGCGGTGCGGGCGGCGGTGGGTCCCCGGACGGCGTACCGATGCTCCCGGCACCGGTACGCCGGACCGACCGACCGCCGCCTGCTCCGCCCGGAACTCCTGCCACTCGACGACGTCCGCGACCTGGCGGCGGTCAAGCGTGGTGACCCACCAGCCGGCCGATCACCGGAAGCTCGGAGACCCCCTCGGCGCCGGCGATGGCCAGGCCCTGCGCGGCGGCGTTGCCCGACCCGGACAGCAGCACGTACCGGGGCCGCCACATCGGTTGGTACTTGTCGTTGAACCGCCACAGCGACTCCATCTGGGTCGTGCCCCCGAAGCGCTGCACCAACCACCGCTGTAGGTCGGTCAGCCGGCCCTGGCCACGCTCGCCCGCCAGGACCGAGCGCATCACCGCGAAGTTCAACCCGAGACCCCACTGCCCCCGCGCCCGCAGGTGGTGGATGGTCTCGATGATGATGAAGTCCGTGAGCCCGTTGGGCAGCGCGACACCGGTCCGCCGGCGCATCACGTCGAGCGACCACCCGGCGATGTCCGCCGCCGGTGTCCACTGGCAGAACGCGTCGACGCGGCCGTCCGGGCCGTACGCCACGGTCAGCAGCAGCCCGGTGTCGCCGGGGTCGAACAGCCGCGACAGGGTCATCGAGAAGCCGCGTTCCGCCTCACCGTGCCGACTCTGCGTCGACATCCGGCGCAGTTCGTCGGCCAGGGCCGGCGGCAGCGTCGCCGGATCGTAGAACCGGGTGGTGTACCCGGCCCGTTGCACCCGTCGGTAGGCGCTGCGCAGCCCCTTCATCGGGCGCCCGTCGAGGCTGAAGCTGCCGCAGTCGACGATCGCCTCGTCGCCCAGGTACACCGGCCGCAACGCCGCCGCCTGGTAGACCGGCAGCCATCCCTCGGCCGCGCCGACCACCGTGACCGGCCAGCCGTGCCGGTCGGCGAACGCCAGGAACTGCGCCCACGCGTCCGTCCACTGCTCGGGCGGTCCGATCGGGTCCGGAGACACCAGGCACACCCCGTCGCGCACGTGGTAGGCCACCACGCAGTCACCGGTGAAGAACCAGCTCTTGTCCGACCGCAGGGCGAAGTACCCCAGCGTGTCCCCGCCGTAGCGCCGGACGAGGGCCCGCGCCCTGGCCAGGTCGGCGCGGTGCTCGGCCGCACTCGGCCGGCGGTGCCGTCTCGGCCGCAGCAGCAGCCACCCGACCGCCAGCAGCAGGCTGCACCCGACCGCGGTCAGCGCCGGCTCCACCAGCCGGCTCGTGGACGGCAGGGGCGTCGCCGTGGTGCCGATCATCCGTGCCGCGACCACACCAGCCGTGTGCCTCGTGGGCAGGTGCGCGCCCGTGGCCGCCGTCAACCCCACGGAGACGGCGACGACGAGCACGCCACCGGCCAGCAGGACCGTGACGGCCGCCCGTACCTGCCCCCGGTCGGGGTGCGTCGGGAACGCCGCCCGGTGCCGGACCAGCCAGCCGGCCACCCCGACGGCGAGCAGGGCCTCCCCGACGTCGAGCCCCTTGACGAGGTGCAGCACGGCCGACACGGCGAGCAGACCGAAAGCCACCCCGCACGCCAGGCTGCGGCCCCGCCGCAAACCCCAGGCGACCAGCAGCAGGGCGACACTGACGAAGACCACGCCGGCGGCCGCCGCCTGTGGCCCCTCGACCGGCAGCCATTCCAGCAGCGCGGCCAACCGGCCCCGCAGCGGCGGCGTCACCGCCGACACCAGGTTGAGCACCGCCATCGCGCCGACCACGAGGGCGGCCGTGCGCCGCACCCGTTCGTACCGGGCCCGGCGGGCCAGCGCGTCCTGCTGCACCGGCCATCCCACCTGGCCCGGCACGGCGGCCACCACGGCGGGCGTGTCGGGTACCGACCGGTGACGCCGGGCGACGAGCCGCTCCAGCAGCGTCGCCCCGCCGGCGGGCGACTCGCCCACCACCAGCCGCGCCCGTACCTGCTGCTCCACGTCGACCTCTACCCAGCTGCGGCGCAGCACCGGCAGGAACACCGGCGGCAGGAACCAGCGGGCGCGTCGCGCCTCCACCACCCTGGTCGCACAACCACTGTTGGCGTAGAAGCCCCCCGCCAGCGCGGCGAGCTCGGGTCGATGCGTGTGACCGGTGACGAATCCCGCCAGGCCCGCTTCGCACAGCGCGGCGGCGGCGGCCTTCGGTGGCCCGTTGAGCCGCGTTCCCCGCGCGGCGAGCCGGCTGCCGGCCAACGACGCGTACAGGACACGGGCCACCAGCACCGCCAGGACCGCCAGCAGGACCACGTCGGCGACCAGGGTGATCCCGGAGATCAACAGCCACCGCTCGACACGGGCGAACGCGGCCGAGCGCGCCAGCAGCCGCACCATGAACGGCGCGCGCAGGGCCAGCGCCAGCACCGCCGGCAGCAGCAACCACCAGACGCGCGGGCCCAACTGCCGGTACACCAGCCGCGAGGCGAGAAACCGCCCGATCGCGCCCGGGTCGGTGAGTGCCCCGGCGTCGGCAACCATCGGGGTACCCCGGACGTGTGGCAACACCTCCTGCACGATGTGCTGACCCAGCGGCGAGTCCAGGGGATTACGCGGATCGCGGAGGGCGTTCGCCGGGTCGAACCCGTGCCCGTGTTCGCAGCGCACCACCCGTGGACCGGCCGGCGTGTCGAACCGCAGGTCCACCGAGAGCGCGCACCGGCCGCCCAGCCGATCGGCCACGACCGCCGCTGACACCCCGTCCCAGGCGATCGCGGAGTCGTGGTTGCCCACCACCACGACCAGTTCCCGGCCCGGCCCCCGGCTGAACTCCCGCAGTGCCGCGGTCAACGCGGGATGGGCGTCGAGGGCGCCCTCGACCGTGCCGCCGGGCTCGCCCCACAACTCGAACGTGTCCCCGTTGAGGACCACGACGCCGGGGCCCGACCACCGGGCGAGCCGCGCCGCCAGATCGTGCTCGGACCGGGCGGAGGCGGCCGACCGGGCCTGCCCCAGATGCAGATCGCCGCAGACCAGGGCGGTGGCGTCGGCGGACAGTCGTACGGTCAACCGGTCCGGCACCGTGACGGCGGGCAGCGTCCCGCCGGCCGGTGCCGCGCCGTCGAGGGGAGACACCACTCCCGTCTCGATCATGTGCCCTCCCATCCGTCAGGTCGTCGCCGACGTCCGGCGGTTGGTGCGTGTGCTCGGTGCCGTCGCCGTTGCTGACGCCCGGCCGCGCGGCCACGTCGACAAGCGTGGGCCCTCCGGCGTCGGCGGGCCTCACCGCCAGCACCCGTCCCCGCTGGGGGCTGGCTGCAACCGGGACGACCACCGCGGTCACCCGTACCTTGTCCAGCTAGCCGGAATGCCAGGGCCGCTTGCGCGCTGGAACCCTTGGTCCATGCTGCGCTGCATGATTGTCGACGACAGCCCGTGGTTCCTCGACGCCGCCCGCGTGCTGCTGGACCGCGAGGGCGTCACGGTCGTGGGCGTGGCGTCGAACGGCGTCGAGGCGCTGCGGCGCGTCGAGGAGCTCCGGCCCGATGTGGTGCTGCTCGACATCGATCTGGGCGGCGAGAGCGGCTTCGAACTGGCCCGACGACTGCAGGAGAAGGGTGACCGGCAGCCGGCTCGCCTGATCCTCATCTCCACCCACGACGAGGAGGACTACGCGGAGCTGATCGCGGCCAGTCCCGCGGTGGGTTTCCTACCCAAGGTCACGCTGTCCGCCACCGCCGTCCGGGGCCTGGTGGAGCGCCGGGACGGCGCGGATCACGCCGATCGGCTCAGCGGGCCTCGAGGAACTTGAGCACCGCCAGGACCCGGCGGTGATCCTCGTCGGTCTCGGCCAGATCCAGCTTGGCCAGAATGCTGCGGACGTGCTTCTCCACGGTGCCCTCGGTCACCCACAGCCGCCGGGCGATACCCGCGTTGGACCGCCCCTCGGCCATCAGCGCCAGCACCTCCCGTTCGCGCTCGCTGAGCACGGCGAGGGGATCGTCGCGCCGGCGCGCCGACACCAGCTCCTGCACCAGCGCCGGGTCGACCACGGATCCCCCGTTCGCGACCCGTTCCAGGCTGTCGACGAACTCCGCCACGTCGCTGACCCGGCTCTTGAGCAGGTAACCGACGCCGCGCCCGCTGACCAGCAACTCCATCGCGTGTTCCACCTCGACGTGGGCGGACAGGACGAGCACGGCCGTCCCGGGCCGCATGCTGCGGATGTCGCGGGCGGCCTCCAGCCCTTCGGAGGTGTGGGTGGGTGGCATCCGGATGTCCACCACGACGAGGTCGGGTGCGGTGGCCTGCGCCAGCTCGACGAGCTGCCGCCCGTCGCCCGCCTGCCCCACCACCTCGTGGCCGGCCCGCTGCAACAGGCTGGCCAGCCCCTCCCGCAGCAGGACGTCGTCGTCGGCCAGCAACACCCGCACACTCGTCATGACCGGATTATCCGCTAGCGTACGGCTGTGAGAACCCGGCGGAGTACCTGGGCGCGACGCGCGGACCGGCAGCGCCGGGTCGGCGGCGGGCCCCGGCGCACCGGGACCTGACGTGTGGGGCGGGTTGACGGGGCGCACGGTGGTGGCCAGCGTTCTGCTGGCACTGGTGGTCGGCAGCGCGTTCGCCGTCCTGCTGACCTCGGTCACGCGGCTCCGCGCCGACGACCGCCGCGCCCTGCGATCGCAGGAGGCGCTGGTGGCGGCGAACCACCTGGAGCGGCTCGTCGTCGACATGGAGACGGGCCAGCGGGGTTACCTGCTCACCGGCCGGGAGGAGTTCCTACAGCCGTGGGAGGCGGCCCGGGCCTCGTTCGGCGACGACGCCGCCATCCTCGAACAGCTCGTCGCGGACAACCCGCAGCAGCGGGTCCGGGCCCAGCGGATCACGGCGGAGGGCGATTCGTACCTGCGCGACTACTCGGCGCCCCTGATCGCGAAGGCACGGCGGGACCCGGCGGCGGTGCGGATCCTGCCGGAGCTCGAGGAGGGCAGGCGGCGCGTCGACACGATGCGGGAAGAGTTCGACCAGTTCCTGGCCACCGAACGCCACCTCGCGGTGACGCGGCAGCACGGCTCCGAGGCGGCGGCCAACCGGGCCGTGTTCGCCGCGGTCGCCGGCCTGGCCGGCTCAGTCCTGTTCGTCGTCGTGTTCGCGAGCTACCTGCACCGAGTCATCGTCGCGCCGGTCCGTCAGGTGGCCGCCACGGCGGGCCGGCTGGCCGCCGGCGACCTGGGCACGCGGCTGCCCGAACGGGGAACCGGCGAGATCGGCGTGCTGCAGCGCTCCTTCAACGCGATGGCGAGCTCGCTGGAACGGGGCCGCGACGCGCTCGCCGCGTCCCGGGCGCGGGTCGTGGCCGCGGGCGACCAGGCACGACGCCGTATCGAGCGTGACCTGCACGACGGCACCCAGCAGCGGCTGGTGTCGCTGATCCTGGCGCTGCGCGCCGCCGAGACCGCCGTCCCGCCAGGCTCGACGGAGGTGCGGGAGCAGCTGTCCCGGGCGGTGGACGGGCTGTCCGACGCCCTGGACGAGCTGCGGGAGCTGTCCCGGGGCATCCATCCGGCGATCCTGACGGAGGGTGGCCTGCGGCCGGCGCTGAAGGCGCTCGCCCGGCGGTCGGCGATCCCCGTCGAGCTGGCTGTCGACGTGCCGACCCGGCTACCCGAGCAGGTCGAGGTCGCGGCGTACTACGTCGTGTCCGAGGCGCTCGCCAACGCCGCCAAGCACGCCCACGCCTCCGTCGTCGAGGTCGAGGCGCGGCTCGCCGACGGTCGGCTGCACCTGTCGGTACGCGACGACGGCAGGGGTGGCGCCGACCCCGCCCGGGGTTCGGGCCTGGTCGGGCTGGCCGACCGGGTGCACGCGCTGGGCGGCGCCATGTCGGTCACCAGCCCCGTCGGGGCGGGCACCACGCTGGTCGTCGACCTTCCCGGCGCCGGCAGGTAGCTCCCGGCGCCGGCCTCTCGCCCCGGCGGAAGGGGGGATTCCAGCCAGCCCCCAGCAACGACGGCCGCTAACCGTGCAGACCGGGGCTGTCTCGGGTGGAAGCCTTGCCGGCAGACAGCAGTGGGCGACGGGGAGGCCGAACCCGGACCGGGGAGGACATGATGCTGCACGATTTGCTGCTCGTGCAGATCCCACTGGCGGAGAAGGTGCTCCGCTCGGTCGCCGTCTACCTGTTCCTGGTGGTGGCGCTGCGGCTGGGCGGCAAGCGGGAACTCGCCCAGCTCAACACGTTCGATCTCGTCGTCCTCCTGCTGCTGAGCAACACGGTGCAGAACGCCGTCATCGGCGCGGACAACTCGCTCCTCGGGGGTTTGCTGGGCGCCGCCGTGCTGCTCGGTGTCAACTACGTCGTCGTACGGCTGGGGTTCCGCCATCCCGGCCTGGCCCGGGTGATGGAGGGCACCCCCACGGTGCTGGTGCAGGACGGCCGGACAGTGGACGCCAACCTGCGCCGGTACCTCATCTCGAAGGAGGAGCTCGCCGCGGCGGTGCGCCGGCAGGGGGTCCGCGGCATCGAGCAGGTCGACACCGCGGTGCTGGAGGCCAATGGCACCCTCACCGTCGAGCAGCCGGATCGCACCGAGGAGGTGCTGCGCCGGCTCGACCGGATCGAGGCACTGCTCGACCCCGACCGGTCGAGGCACCACTGACGCCGCTGGCCCGGGCCGCTTCAGGCAGTCCGGGCCAGCGGCGTCACGGTCGACCGGCTCGGCGGCCGGGCGGAGCGGCGTGGGACACCGGCGGCGCGGTGGTCACCACCGCGCCGCGTGCGTGGTCAGGTGACCGTCACGGGGGCCGGCGGGGCGGTCCTGCGCCAGCGCGCCACCAGGATCAGCACTCCGACCGCCGCGTCCAGCGCGAGCAGTCCCCAACTGATCACGGTGTAGGTGTGCACCTGGGCGGCGGTCACCCCGGGCGCGGCACCGAGTGAGATCAACGTCCACTGCGTCGGGGTGCCGGTGAGCAGCAGGGTCAGGAACACGGCGATCCCGCTGGACGCGTCCCAGAACATGTGCAACAGGGCCATCAGCAGGTACCAACCGAGCAGCGCGCCGCCCAGCCTCGGCCGGCCGTGGCGCGACCGGGCCGCGGTCGCGAACAAGGCGCCGCCCAGTATCGCCGTCCACAGCCCGTGCCCGAACGGCGCCAGGACCGCCCGCAGGGCCTCGGTCTCCACCACGTTGAGCAGCGACAGGCTGCCCGACGCGCTGAACAGGGCGGTGAAGGCGTAGCCGGCACTCTCCAACGCGGCGAACCCCAGGCCCACCGAGGCGCCGAGCACCATCCCGTCCCGCGCCGTGTACCGGGGCAGGTGCCGGGCCAGGAGCCACAGTGCCGCGAGCTTGACCGCCTCCTCGATCAGACCGACGCCGACGTAGCCCCACCCGGACGGTTGCCGCAGCAGCGCCGCCTCCAGGATCGAGGCGCCGAGCACACCGAGCACGCCGCCGCAGAGGAAGGCGACGAACACGCGCTCGGCGGTCACCACGCCGTCGGCACGCCCGAAGACGTACACCACGAACGTGACCGGAACGAGGAAGCTGCCCAGCAGAATGATCGTCGGGATGAGATTGATGTTGCCGGTGGCGAAGGTGACCGGCACCGCCACCACCCACAACACCAGTCCGGTCAGAAAGACGCGCGCCCAGCTCGGCAGCCGGCGCCGGGCTCGTGGCCCGGTGCCGGTGCCGGCGTGGGTGGTCGGCCTGAACGCCGCCGGCGACACCATCGTCATCTCGTCCTCCCTCCGTGCCGCCGCGTCGTGCCCGGCGGCGTGGTCGGTGCTCATGCCGCGAGCGTGTCACCGGGACCGTCTCCTGCCATCGCCGTCAACCGGGATCCTCCGTACCGGCTAGCCGTAAGGCCGGCCGGGCCGCCGGCCCCCACGGGTCCGGTCAGGACGAGAACGAGGTGGCGATGGTGCCCGCCCGGGGTCGTTGAACGGCGGACAGGGGCAGCGCCACGGATTCCAGCGGTCGGCGTTCGGCGCGGACACCAAAGATGATCTCGACGATGCCGCCGACGACCATGACGGCGCCGCCGATGAGGTAGCCGGCGAACAGCCGGGACGGGTTGGTCCCGGCGCCGATCAGGTGGCCGTACAGCACCGGGCCGATGGCGCCGAAGCACTGCGCGATGGCGAAGAACACCGCGATCGCCTGGGCTCGTACCTCGAGGGGGAACAGCTCGCTGACGGTCAGGTAGGCGGCGCTGGCACCGGCCGAGGCGAAGAAGAAGATGACGCACCACGCGATGGTCTGGGTGGCCGCGGTGAGAACGCCCAGGTCGAACAGGTACGCGGTGACCGCCAGCAGAACACCGGAGACGATGTAGGTACCGGCGATCATCTGTTTGCGGCCGATGGTGTCGAACAGTCTGCCGATGGTGAACGGGCCGAGCAGGTTGCCGAGCGCGAAACCGATCAGGTAGACGGGGGCGTTGTCGGCGCTGACCCCGTAGAACCGGGTGAGCACCAGAACGTAGGTGAAGAAGATCGCGTTGTACAGGAACGACTGCGTGATCATCAAGGTCGCGCCGAGTACCGACCGCCGCCAGTGGTCCACGAAGAGGACCCGCAGCAGCGTGCGGTAACCGGCGTGTACCGGCCGGATCTCGATGGCCTCGCGCTCGTCCACCGGGGGCGGCGTCCGCCCTGCCGGGCTGCTCTGCGCCTCGACGAGGGCGGTCACGCGCTCCGCCTCGGCGACGCGGCCGTGCATGAGCAGCCAGCGCGGGCTTTCCGGAAGGTTCCGCCGGACGTAGATCACGACGACGGCGAGCACGGGTCCGAGCAGGAAACCGAGGCGCCAGCCCAGCGCGGGAGGCAGCATGTGCAGGGAGAACAGGGCGCCGAGGGTACCGAGGATCGCCCCGGCCCAGTAGGTTCCGTTGACGGCGATGTCGATCCGTCCGCGGTAGTGGGCCGGGATCATCTCGTCGATCGCCGAGTTGATGGCGGCGTACTCTCCGCCGATGCCCGTGCCGGCGATGAACCGTGTCAGCAGGAGGTAGACGACGGAACCCGCGCCGTGGCCCAGGGTCAGGGCGGTCAGGCCGCTGCCGCCGAGGTACACGGCGAGGGTCACCATGAACAGGTTGCGGCGTCCGAGCCGGTCGGACAGCCGCCCGAAGAACAGGGCGCCGACGACCTGGCCGACGAGGTAGACCGTCGCCACGGCTCCCACCGCAGTCGCGGACATGGCCAACGTGTCGGCCTGCCCGAGGACAGCGCCGACGGAACTGGCGATGGTGATCTCCAAACCGTCCAGCACCCATGCCACGCCGAGGGCGAGCACCAGCCGGGTATGGAAGCTGTTCCAGGTGAGCCGGTCCAACCGGGCGGGAATCGTGCTCCGGAGGACTCCTGAGGCGGTGCCTGTCGTGCTGATCATGGTGCGGCTCCCTCTCTCCGCTCCGCTGCGCGTCGACGCGCCGGTGGACCCGATGGGCCCGCACCGGCCACCGTTGCGCCGAATGGTGGCGCTGCCCTCAGGGCCAGCCCCCAACTCCGTTACCGGTCTGCGGTAAGCGGGGGATTGCAGCCAGCGGGGGGGTCGGCGTGGCTCTGCCGTACATGCCGGGCACGGCGTCCGGAACGGCCGCGGCCGGGCCACACCCTGGCCAGTCTCGTCCGGCTGCCGTCGACGGCGTCGGCCGGACCGCCCCACCCGGCGCGGCGCGCCCCACCGTGGACGGCAACGGGCTACTCGAGGTGGAAGGTGGCGTCGGCGCGGTCGGTGGCGACGCTCGGCGCCTGCACGTACAGCAGGTAGTTGTAGTGCCGGAGGTACCGGCCGGCGGCGTTGACCGACTCGAAGCTCACCCCGGCGGAGTCGGCCAGGCCGGCGCGACGGACGAAGCTCGCGTCGCTGCGGAACAACGTGCTGCCGTCGTTCCTCTCGACCCAGATCTCGTAGTTCTTGTGTCGCAGGTAGTAGCCGGGATTGTTGGCCGACTCCAGCGACACGGTGCCGCTGCCGGCGAGCCCGGTCACGATGCGGAACTGCGAATCGGCGAGTGTGGTCACGTCCGGGTCGATGCGCCCGCGGAACTCCCAGTGCCGGATGTACCGGTCCGGGAAGTTGTGCGACCGGAACCGGTACGGGGTCACCCCGTCGGCGACCGGGATGCCGAAGTTCGGTGTGCCGTCGGCGTTCCAGTAGAACTTCTGGATCCGGGTACGCCGGTTCGGGTCGTTGAGCGGGTCTCCGGTGATGTTCTTGTAGCTGCGGTCGTGGTAGACGAGGATGTCGCTCTGCCCGTCCTCGGAGACGGTGAACGAGTTGTGCCCGGGGCCGTACTGGCTGGTGGCGTCGTTGCTGCGGAACACCGGCTGGGCGCTCTTCGTCCACGACGCCGGGTTCATCAGGTTGCTCGACGTGGAGGCGGTCAGCAACCCCATGCAGTAGTTGGCGTCCGTCGCGCTGGCCGAGAAGGTCATGAACACCCGGCCGTTGCGGATGATCACGGCGGGACCCTCGTTGACCCGGTGACCGATGGTTTCCCACGAGTGGGTCGGTACGGCGATCCGGGCCGGCGTACCGGAGATCGTCCACGGGTTGCTCATCGGCGCGAGGTAGAGGTTCGTGCCGCTTCCCACCGCCGGGTCGTTCTGCGCCCAGGAGAGGTACCGGGTGCCGTTGTGGACGAACGTGGTGGCGTCCAGCGAGAAGGTGTCCAGCGGGAGCGCGATCCGCCCCCGCTCGACCCAGGTGCCCGTCAACGGGTTGGCGCTGGTGTTCTCCAGCACGTACGGGCGGATCCGCCAGATGTCGTCGGTGCGGCCGGCGGCGAAGTAGATGTACCACCTGCCGTCGATGAAGTGCAGTTCCGGCGCCCAGATGTGGGCGCCCATCTCACCGCTGCTGTGCTTGCGCCAGATGACCGTTTCGGCGGCGCTGGCCAGCCCCTGCAGGGTGGTCGCGCGCCGCAGCACGATCCGGTCGTACTCGGGCGCGGTCGCGGTGAAGTAGTAGTAGCCGTCGGTGTGCCTGTGCACCCAGGGATCGGCGCGCTGGGCGATCAGCGAGTTGGTGTAGGTCACCGCGGGCGCGGCCTGCGCCCGGCCCGGGACCAGCAGCCCCGCTGCCCCACTGAGGACGGGCAGCGCGATGAGGGTACGTCTGCGCATGTCGCTCTCCTTCTCCGCTGGGCGGATTCCGCCGCTCTACCGGTTGCTGCTGCCACTGCTGGGCAGGGCCGATCCGGTACGAGGTGGCCCGCCCCACGACGCAGCGCGCCCGGGGGTGGGGCATGTTCACCCCTGGACACGGTGACGACCGCGTGACGAGAGTGTTAACGCTCACACTGAGGTCGTCAAGGGGCGGGCGTGCGCCGTCCGGCCGGCCAGGGCGGGTGTCGGCGGTGGGACCGTCTCCGCACGGCACACGCCTGCCAGATACTCCGGGTTTCCCCGACCGACATCTTGACAGTCATCAATGTGAACGGGGAGCCTCGATTTGTTACACAGTGGTGGCCCACCTGACGCAGGCTCGGCGAGCCGAGTCGCGCACGCGGACCCCCGTCGTCCCGGCCCGGGACGCGGCGCGGCGGGCCGTCCCGCGGCAAACGTGGACGATCACCGTTCCGCGCCGGATCGAGACCAACGGAGGAAGTCGATGAGTCTGGCAGGCGAGGTGGCGGGGGTGCGTACGCGGTGGCGTGGTCGGCGGTCGCTGTCGGCGCTCGGGGCGGTGCTGACCCTGACGGCCGGCGTGGTGGTGGGGCTGCCGGCGGCGTGGGCGGCAACGGTGGACACCGGTGCGACGTACGTGTTCGTCAACCGGCACAGCGGCAAGGCGATGGATGTGCACGACTGGTCGACGGCGGACAACGCGCCGGTGAACCAGTGGACCCGCAACGACCTGGCGGTGCAGCAGTGGCAGTTCGTGGACGCGGGCGGTGGCTTCTACAAGGTCCGGTCACGGCACAGCGGAAAGGTGTTGGACCTGCCCGGCGCGGCGGACGGCACCCGGGTGGTGCAGAACAGCGACAGTGGGGCGACGACGCAGCACTTCCGGTTGCAGGACTCGGCAGGTGGGTTCGTACGGTTCGTCAACCGGTCCAGCGGCAGGGTCATTGACGTGTGGAACCGGTCGACCGCCGACGGCGGCATGCTGGTCGGCTACCAGAACCTCGACGGAACCAACCAGCAGTGGCAACTGGTCCGCCTCGGGGCCGGCAACCCGACCGGCACCCCGTCGCCACCCACCGGCACGCCGCCAGCGTCCTACCCGCAGCCGAGCCCGGTGTCCGGCGACATCGGCGTACACGACCCGACCGTGGTCACCCGCCCGGAGGGCGGGTACCTCGTCGCGCACACCGGGACCAACGTCACGCTGAAGACCTCCACCGACCGGGTCACCTTCCGCAACGCGGGCGCGGTCTTCCCCGGCGGCGCCCCATGGACCACCACCTACACCGGTGGCGCGCGCAACCTGTGGGCACCGGACCTGTCGTACCACAATGGCCGCTACTACCTGTACTACTCGGCGTCCACCTTCGGCTCGAACCGCTCGGCGATCTTCCTGGCGACCAGCACCACCGGAGCCTCCGGCAGCTGGACCAACGAGGGCCTGGTCGTCGAGTCGCGCACCTCGGACACGTTCAACGCGATCGACCCGAACCTCATCGTCGACGACCAGGGCCGCTGGTGGCTGAGCTTCGGGTCGTTCTGGTCGGGGATCAAACTGGTGCAGCTCGACCCCGCCACCGGGCGGCGGCTCGGCAGCACCATGCACAGCCTCGCCAACCACGGGCCGGGCATCGAAGCGCCCGTGATGACCAGGCGCGGCGCCTGGTACTACCTGTACGTCTCGTTCGACCGCTGCTGCCAGGGCGCCAACAGCACCTACCGCGTGATGGTCGGTCGCTCCGCCAACCCGACCGGGCCGTTCGTCGACCGCACCGGCCGCGACATGCTCTCCGGCGGCGGCACACAGATCCTGACCTCGCACGGCAGCGTCCACGGCCCCGGCCACCAAGCCGTCCTCGCCGACCGGGACGGCGACCACCTCTTCTACCACTACTACGCCAACAACGGAGCGTCGTTGCTCGGCATCAACCGGATCGGCTACGACGCCGCCGGCTGGCCCTACGTCCACTGATAGCCTCCGCCGTCCGACGTCCGGCGGCGACAACCCGTCCGCGCCGCCGTCCTCCACCTGCGCCCGGCGCTGGCGGCAGTGCTCACGAGCGTTGTTCCGGGAAGGGATTGCCCCGCCGGCGGATCGTCGGCGGGGCAATCCCTGTAGGCGGCTCGGTCAGCTCTGAATCGACGGGCTGTAGTTGTGGTGCTTGTACACACCGTTGCGCGACGCCCACACGTGCACCCTGATCGGGATGTTCTCGGCGGTGTTGTAGTCGCACACGGTCATGCCGCCGTTGGTGTTGCTCGTGCTGGTGTCATCGAAGCAGGGATCGCCGTGGTTGACCCAGCGCTTGACGCCGTTGCCGTCGGGCAAGAACTTCTGGATCTGCGCCCGGGTGCCCCAGCCGTCGGCCTGGAAGTCCTCCAGCCGCAGGATCTCGCCATTCGCGTAGAGCTTGGCGCACCCACCGTTGATCGTGTCGTCAGGAGCCTTCCAGCACGCCCACGCGTACCCGTTGTTCGCCGCGGAGGCCGCCCCCGGGGTAGCGACGACGGCCATGCCAGTCGCCGCGCCCAGCGTCACGGCGACTCTGGTGAGCTTTCCGATCATCGTGCCTCCTCGTACGTGGCCAGGATGGGCCCACGCCCACGCCACGGCCGCCGTTCGAGCCGCGGGATCGGGCCAGTGACCGAACCACCGCTCGATTCATTGACACGATTGTTTCGACCGCCATACATCGACCACCAGGAATCACCGGAGAGCTTGAGACAATCTTGAGGGTGGGCGGCTCTGACGCTACGCAGCAAGGCGGAGCAGTTCCCCGCCCGGAAGTTGAACCGCTGCGCCGCAGGCAGGGATGGGCTCCGCTCGGCCCACCCCCGCCCGCGGCGCTTCGGCCCTAGATCGCGTACGCCTCGAGTTCGTTCACCCGTACGTAGGTCTGCTGGTGGTTCGGGCCGCTGCGGCCGAGGATCCGGACGATCCTGGTCGTCCGCGCGGTGAAGTTGACAGTGACGGCGAGCTGGGTGTTGCCCGTCACCGAGGCCACCGTCACGTAGGTGACGCCGTTCCACACCTGCACGTCGAAGTCCCGGATCGGGTACCCCGCGCTGGTGTAGACGACCACCCTTCGGATCGTCCGGTTGACGCCGAAGTCGGCCTGCACCCACTCGGGGTTGCTCGGGGGCCAGGTGCCCAACGCGTTGGCCCAGCTGTACGAGCCACCAAGTCGGGTGTCCCGGTTGCAGTCCGTGGTGCGCGACGGGGAGTAGCCCGAGAAGGTGCTGGAGGCCGACGCGATCGCGCCGCAGGCGAAGTTGTCGTTGCCGGTGCCACCGTCGCCGCCCTGGCTGCACATGTTGAACCGAACCGGTCCGGTGTCGTACTCGCGGTAGGTCGACTCGGAGAACAGCACCGCCGTGCTGCCCCCGTCGTCGTCGCGTTCCTGGCTGGTCACCGTGGTGCTGATCGTTCCGCCGCCCTGGATCGGGACGCTGATCGTGCTGCTGGTCGTCTTGCCGCCGTCCAGTTCGTACCACTGGTAGCCCATCGCCTCACCCCATACGGCGCGGTCCCAGGTGGTGATGAACACGTTCGAGTTCTGCCACTGGTCGATGTGCTTGCGCTTCACCTTCGGGAACAGGTAATTCTTGATCACTACGCCGGTGCTGGTGACCACCACGAGCCGCATCTCCCGCTTGCCCTCGAAGAGCCCGCCGAACGAGTTCTTGTTGGGCACGCGCCAGCGCTGGAGGTATTCCTCGCCCTGGTTGTTACGCAGGCCGGTGGGGTTGCAGACGGACATCGGCCCGATCTTGGTGGCGTCGGCGTCACCGGCATCGATGCCCTTGACGGCCTGGCTGCCCTTCTTCACCTTGCCGGGCGCCGGCGAGTCGGCGATGTGTGCCGCTTCGCCGGTGTCGATGCGCTCGTTGACGGAGAGCACCCACACCTCGTTGGTCTCGACGTAGGTCTCGTCGATCGGTGAGGAGATCGTCTCCACGTTGCCGGACTGGTCGAGCCGGTAGCCCGTCGTCGAGGTCGCGTTCTGGTCGGCGGGCGCGACCGCCATCGTCACCGTTGACGCCGGGACGATTCCCTCGTCGAAGTTCGGAATGTAGACCTGCGGATCGAACCTGTATCCGTCGATGTTGTGGAACTGCGCAACGGCGTCCTTGAGCGCGAGCCAGTCAGAGGCGTACGGGTCCACGATGTAGCTTTCCTCGGCCTCCTGGATCACGGTCGACCACAGGGCGTTGGTGTCGCCGTCGAACTGTCGGGCGACGATGTTGCGGACCAGTGCCCGTACCTGGGTGTCCGCCGCGGCGGACAAGGCCGGGGTCAGGAGATTCTGCAGTCGCGAGTGGATCTGGACTTCAACCTGCGGCGGGGAGGGAACTGCGGCAGGTGCCGCGGCCCTCTCCTCGCCGGCGTGGGCCGGACTGGCCACGGTCGTGGCGACGAGCGCCACGCCGAGGAGGGCCACCAAGGCCCGCCTCGCGGACCCGCCTCCTCGGCCGGTGCTGCGGACGGCCATGCTCACGGTCTCCCCTTTCGCGGAACCTCAACGGCCCGCGCGGCCCGTGCCGCGCAGGCGTGCCGTCCAGATGATGTCTTCGCCGGGGACCGCTCGCCGCAGATCCTGAACATCCTTGAACATCACTGAACGGCGGTCGACGGTTCCACACGTCGGGGCGTCTGCCGCGCGCGCCGCCCTCAGGGGAGCCGGCCGACCACTTGGCGAGACGATCTCCCTTGGTAGCGCAACCGATGCATAGAGTCATGTCAGCGGCACTCACAGCGGCCGAGGGGCCGGCGCGGGCCGGGACCTACCTGCGGAGGTCATGAAGCATGACACATGAGCCGTCCCTGGTCGTTGGCCTGGAACACCCCGTTGTGGGGACGCCGGCCGAGCAAGTGGCTCACCTGCTCCGCCAACTACGTCGCCGGCAGGCCCGTCAATGCGGCGGACCCGAACTCACCTACCGCGAACTGGCGGCTCGGACCGGCTGGTCGATCGGTACGTTCGCCGGCTACTTCAACGGGCAGGTCATGCCGCCGACGGACCGCTTCGACATGCTCGTCACCCTGCTCGGCGCGACCCCGGTTGAGCGCGGAGCGCTGGCCACGGCCCGGGACCGCGCGCAGGAGAGCCGCCGGCGCTCGAAGGCGACTACGGACTCTCCGGTGCCGCGGCAGCTACCGCTGGTGGGCTTCCCCTTCGCCGGGCGTACCCGAGAACTGGCCGGATTGGACGCCCTGCTTCGCAGGCAGACCGCCGATGTCGGCCCGGAGTCCGTCCGGGTCGTCCCCGCCGGCACCGTTGCCGTGGTCTGCGGCGGCGCGGGTGTCGGGAAGACCTCCCTCGCCGTGCACTGGGCCCACCGGGTGGCCGGCCACTTTCCGGACGGTCAGATCTTCGTCAACCTGCGCGGGTTCGATCCGGGCCGACCGCCGGTCAGCCCGGCCGAGGCGAGGCTGGACCTGCTCGACGCGCTGGGCGTGAGCGCGCGCGCCGTGCCGCGAAGCGGCGCCGCGCAGGAGGGCCTCTACCGAAGCCTCGTCGCGGGCCGGCGGATGCTGATCGTTCTGGACGACGCGCGCGACGCCGACCAGATCCGGCCCCTGCTGCCCGGGACGTCCAGTTGCCTCACGGTGGTGACCAGCCGCAGTCAGATGACCGGGCTGGCCGCGGTGGAGGGAGCGCACCACATCGAGCTCGACGTACTGTCACTCGCGGAGGCCCGCGACCTGCTGGCCCGGCGGTTGGGCAGCGTGCGGGTGGCGGCCGAACTGGAGACCGTCGACGAGTTGATCCGCTGCTGTGCCGCTCTGCCGCTGGCCCTGGCAGTCGTGGCCGCGCGGGCAGGCACTCGGCCAACCTTCCCGCTGGCGGCCCTCGCCGAGGAACTCCGCAACGCGCGGGACACCCTCGACCCGTTCGCCACCGAAGACCCCACCGCCGACCCGCGCGCCGCGTTCGCCGGCTCGTACCGCCAGTTGCGCCCGCCGGCAGCGAAGCTGTTCCGGTGGATAGGCGGACATCCCGGTCCGGACCTGACCGCGGAAGCTGCGGCGAGCATCGCGGGCGTCCCGCCGGCGGCAGTACGCCCGGCGCTGGCCGAGCTCACCCGCGCGCGACTGGTCGTCGAGCGCGTGCCGGGCAGGTACGCGATGCACGACCTGCTACGGGTCTTCGCCTCGGAACAGACGCGCCTCGTCGACGGTCCGAAACGGCGCCGCGCGGTAGTGCGCCGCATCCTGGACCACTACCTGCGTACGGCGTACACCGCAGCCATGCTGCTGTATCCGGCGGGGGACCCGATCGCCCTCGTCCCGTCGGCCCCAGGCGTGACGTGCGAAGGTCTGAGCGACCGCGACCACGCGCGGCGCTGGCTGGAGAACGAACACCGGGTCCTGGTCGGTGCGGTGGGGCTCGCCGCCGTCCACGGTTTCGCCGCGCATGCCTGGCAGTTGGCGTGGGCGCTGACCACCTATCTCGACTGGCGCGGTCACTGGCAGGATCTGGTTGCCGTGCAGGGCATCGCGCTGATGGCCGCCACCCAGGCCGGCAACGAGGTCGGGCGGATCCACGCCTTGCGTTTCCTGGCCCGTGCCGGCAACCGTCTGGGTAGATACGCCGACGCCCACGCACAGCTGGAGGAGGCGATCGACCTGTGCCGGCGGATCGGCGACCGCGCCGGCGAAGCGCACTGCCACCTCAACCTGTCGTTGACCCTGGAGCTGTCCGGCCGGTACGAGGCGGCGCTGGAGCACGCCCACACGGCCCTGAATCTGTTCCACGTCGCGGGCCACCGGCCCGGGTACGCGTCGTCGCTGGGTGTCGTCGGGTGGTACCACGCGCTGCTCGGCAGGTACGAACGCGCGCTGGACTGCTGCCGTCAGGCCGTCAAACTTCAGACCGAGCTCGGTTCGCCGCACGAGTCTCCCGCCACCTTGGACAGCCTCGGCTACACCTACCACCAGCTCGGCCGGTGCGCCGAGGCCGCAGTGACCTACCAGCGGGCGGTCACGCTGTATCGGGAGTCCGGCGACCGTTACCACGAGGCCGACACCCTCGTGCACCTGGGTGACTGCCACCAACTTGCCGGGGATGGAGAGGCGGCGTTGGTCGCCTGGCGACAAGCCCTGAACATCTTCGATGACCTGCGGCATCCGGCGGCGGCCGGGCTCCGTGCGCTCCCGCTCTCGTGGGCGGGGCTTACACCGACTACCGATATGGTCGCTGACACGTGCGGCCCGGTAGCACCCCTGACCGGTAGGCGAGCCCGCTTTGACGCAGGGTACGGGTTAGGTGCGCCCGAGGCGGGTTGGGCGCCGAGGCGGTCAGGCTAGGTGTTCCGCCCACAGAGGCTGGGCACACGGCTGTCGGCGGTGTCCGCCGAGCGGCTCCCACCCTCTGATCATCTCCGAACAGCTCGCGCAGCTGGCCGGGAGGACGTCCGGGTGGTGGTGCCAGAGGCGACGGCCGGGAGGCTGGGTCTCCCTTGGGTCACAAATGAAGCTGCGCGCCCTTACCGGCCCGCCCGTAGTTTCCAGACCAAAAACAACGCTAAGCAGTTGATCTAGGCCGGTACCAGGGACGCCGGCCCCAGAGTGGCGGGTCGCGCGGGAGGCGCTTCGCCGCTTTTCATGATCCCGGTACGTGGGATGCGGGATCAGCGCCGGTGCCGGCGGTGGTGCTCGTCGTTTTCGGCGGTGATGCGGGCGGAGGTCTCCTCGCCGAGTCGGACGTATATGCCGAGGGTGGCCAGGTGCTGGTGGCGGGACTTGGCCTGGAGTTCGGCGGCGCTGCGGCCCTTGGCCGCGAGGTGCGTCAGCCCGGAGTGGCGCAGTTGATGCAGGGTGTACCCGGTGCCGTGGGGGTCGTGGAGCTGGGATGCCTGTTTGAACAGGTACTCGGCGCGCGGGTAGGACAGCCTGCCGCGGCCGGTGTCGGGGCAGATGTCGCGCAGGGCTGGTGCGCGGCGACCGGCGGCGGGTGCGCGCCGGTCGGCGAGGAACACCGGGCCGGCGGTGCGGCCGGCCAGTAGCCGGGGCAGCAGGCGGGCGGTGGGGGTCTCCCAGTGGACGTAGGCGCGGTCGCCGCCTTTCTCGGTGACCAGGGCGCGGCGGAACTCCATGTCGAGGTCGGGCACGTCGAGGCCGAGGATCTCTTCGGCGCGGGCGCAGGTCTCGTAGAGCATCCGCCAGAGCACCCGCTCGCGCAGCGGGTTGCGGTCGTCGGTGAACAGCCGCTCCAGCCGCGTGCGGGGGATGGCCTTGTCTCGGATCCGGGTGACCTTGCGCCGCTCCAGACGGCGGCCGGGGTCGGTGCTCAGCCAGTCCTGGCGGCGGCAGTAGGCGGCGAACGAGGTCAGCGCGGACAGATGCTCGTTCCAGGTGTTCGCGGCCCGCTCGTCCCAGCGGGCCATCGTCTGCTCGTAGAGCTCCGGGGTGAGAGCGGCGACCGGCAGTGGGTCGCCGGCGGTTTCGCGCAGTCGGCGCAGGGTCTCGATGTAGGTGGCGCGGGTGGCGGGGTCGTCGCGGAACCGGTCGAGGAACGCGTCGACGGCGACCACGAGCGCCACCGGGCGCCGGGCGGTCGGCAGCGGGATCACGGACACCTCGGCGGCCCCTTGCGGCGATGTGACACAGAATGTGGCCGAGTCACCCTTTGCGCCATGACGGTGTCCGGCAGGTGGCGGCGGGTGGATCGTCGACCCTATGACAGAGAATACGGGATTCTGTGTCACAGACGGCCTGCAGGAGCAGGCGACTTGCCTAGTGCGTCCGGTAGCGCTGTCGCGCCCAGGAAGAGGCGGTTGTGCCCGGAATTCGTCGAGGAGGATTTCGATGCCGATACCGCGAAAGCCTCTCGGGGGAATACCACTGTCGGCTTGTACAAGTGAACCATGGTAAGATGTGGTCGTGAACGCGTTCGACGTCCTCGGCGACCCGGTGCGTCGGCGGATCTTGGAGCTGCTCGCCGACGGTGAGCAGACCGCTGGCGCAATCACAGATGTGATCCGGGTCGAGTTCGCACTGTCGCAGCAGGCTGTCTCCCAGCATCTGCGGGTTCTCCGTGAGCACGGGTTCGCGTCGGTCCGGGCTGAGGGGGCTCGTCGGTTCTACGCCGTGGAGGCCGGGCCGTTGAGCGAGGTTGACTCGTGGCTGGACCGGTTCCGCAGGCTCTGGGACCAGCGACTAGACGCACTGGAGACCGAGCTCGCCCGCGGCAGGCGTATGACCCGGAAACCCGCCAACGACGAGCCTGGCGGGCCCAACGAAGAAGCGTAGGCACGAGGGGTTCCCTACCGAACGGAGCATGACGATGAAGGATGTTCTCGACGAGCTGTCCGCGGCCCGCCGGAAGATGGGCACGGCGACTTTGCCCGCCGGTGAGGCATACACGATGGAGCTGAGGCGTCGCTACAACGCGCACCTCGATGACGTGTGGGACGCCATCACCAACCCCGAGTGACTGAGTCGCTGGATGAAGCCGGTCACCGGCGACCTTCGCCTCGGCGGGACATTCGAGCTAGACGGCGGCGAGCATGGCGAGATCCTCCGGTGCGAGCCGCCGCGCTTGCTGCGGGTGTCCTGGATGTTCGGGCCCGGCGCGGACGAGTGGCCCGGCACAAGCGAGGTCGAGGTGCGACTGTCTCCCGGATCAGCCGGAGACACCGAGTTCGAACTGGTCCACGCTGCCGCCGTCGGAGAACCTATGTTCCCCACCTACGGTCCCGGTGCCGGCGGTGTCGGCTGGGACCTGCATCTGCTAACCCTCGCCGGCTTCCTGAGCGACGGCGAGGTCCTTGACCACGAGGAGTTCAGGGCATCGCCCGCCGGCCGCGAGTTCAGCCGGCGTAGCGCCGCCGCCCGGGGCGAGGCCCACCTGGCCGGCGGCGGCGAACCGAGCCAAGTCGCGGCCGCGGTCGAGGCCACCACCGCGTTCTACCAGCCCGCCGGGGACGCGTGATGAAGTAACGCCACCGCGGAGGTGACCGCACCGTCGGCGCGCAGCAGTCGCCGCCGAGCATGCGCGTCGGCCGCAGGGCTGGTCAGTCGGCCACTATGACGCAGCGGCTGCTGCGGCGATGGCCGCACACTTGCGGCCCGGAAACTGCTGCCTAAGACGCTGAAGTTCGGTGAAACCGGCTTCTCTCAGGCGGGCGGAGAACTCGTCCACAGGCCAGCGGTATGCGGTGTGGACCTTGTGATCGAACGCGGCCACCCCGTCGTCGCTGTCGAAGAAGCCGATTACTAGCCTCCCGGAAGGGGTCAGCATCCGGCGGAACCGGGCTAGCACACCGTCCAGCTCCGGTGGCGGTATGTGAATGGTTGAATACCAGGAGAGGATGCCGGCCACCGAATGGGCGGGAAGGTCCAGGTCGGTCATCTCTCCGAGCTGGAACTCTGGCCCGGGAAAGTTGGTCTGGGCGTAGTCGATGAACTCGGGGACCAAGTCGACGCCGGTCACGTCGGCGCCGAGCGAATGCAGGTAGGCGCTCCAATGGCCGGGGCCGCAACCGAGATCGAGCACCGTGCCGTCCAGGCCGACGAGGTGACCTCGGACGAGGGCCGCGTCGTCCGCGTGGGCCTGCCAGTCACCATCGAACAAGGCGATGTACTGCTCCGACATGTACGAGTAGGCGTCACGGATTGGTTGGTTTCTCACGGCGTCACTTTAAGAGTCAGTCCTCGATCCCACTCATCCCGCGAGCGTAGAACCGGCCCCTAACCCGCTCTGGGAGTAGCGAGACAGGCACTTACCGGGCAGTAGGCACTGCGGCGAGCGACCAGTCACCGTCCGGCAGCGGAGACGTCGCCGCCGATGCCGATCTCGTTGCCATCACCGTCGCGGAACACGTACTTCCCCCACCACCGTCACCGACGACGTCGTCGTCACCTCACCAGCCCGTGGTTAGCGTCGTGCCGAGGTGGCCTCGATCAGCCGTAGCGGCCGGTAGCCGTCGGTGTCGAGCTGAGCGAGCTCGCCGTCGATGTCGACCGAGTGGGTGCCGTAGAAGTGCACGTTCTCATGGTGGGTCGGCCAGATGTGTGCCAGGACCTCGTCGTCGACGTCGCGGCCGCCTCTGCGCAGGGCGGCCACGCCGAGACCGTGGTACTCCGTGGACCAGCAGACGATCGCATTGGTGGCCACGGTCAGGCACCACATCTGCTCGCTCTGCTGCTCGTGGTGCCGCCGTCGCAACGCGCCCTCGCCGGCGTACGCGAGGCAGCGGCGCAGGGCGTGCAGGTTCTCGCCCTTGTTCAGCTGCCGGGCGATGCGCCGCCGGTAGGTCTCGTCGGCCAGGTATCGGGTGGCGTAGACCGTGCGGCGCAGCGCCCCGTACTCCTTGATCGCGCTGGTCAGCGCGTTCTGCTGCCGCTTCGAGGAGCACAACTTCCCGACCACCAGCGCCGCCGTGGCGTGCCCGCCCTGCACCGACGCGGCGACCCGCAGCAGGTCGTCCCACATGTCCGTGATCAGGTCCAGGTTCAGCCGCCGGGTCAGCAGCGCCCCGGCGCGCGGGTAGCGGTCCATAAAGTCAGCGCGGGGCCCGGTCCGGTACAGGGTGATCTTCCCGAGGTCGCGGATGCGCGGCGAGAGCTGTTTGCCGACCAGGTCGAACAGGGCGAAGTTCGCCAGGGTTGCGCCGTGGGTGTCGGTGGCGTGCTCGAACACGGGCAGGTCGGTCTCATTGCCGAGCAGTCCGTCGAGCACGTAGTGCGACTCCGGCGCGGTCGCGACGATGACCTTCGTGTCGAACGTCGAGTGCTGGTCCGAGACGTGGGTGTACGTGGAGACGCCCTGGCCGCGGGCGAAGTACCGCGACAGGTGCCGGGCGGTGATGGACTTGCCCTTGACCGGGAACCGCTGCCCGTCCGAGGAGGACAGGGTGCCCGAGCCGAACGCCCGGGTCAGCGGCAGCAGATGGTGGTAGTTGACCACCGCGGCGTTGGCCGCCTCCAGGGTTTCGGGCCGGAAGTACCACTCGGCGGTCCAGGCGAGCACGTCGTACGGCACGCCGCAGGACTCGGCCATCGCGGACAGGCCCATGTTCGTGGCCTCCGCGATGATCACATACATCAAGTTGCGCTTGAGCTCGGCCGGCCGGGCGACCTTCCCGCCGGCATGCACCAGGTGATCGGTGAAACCGGTCCGCGCGTCGACCTCCACCAGCACCGACGCGATGGGCACCCGCGGCAGCATCGCGGCCAGCTCGGCGCGCAGCGCATCGGCCTCGGCGGGTACGTCCTCCGCGGTCAGCGGCGGGATGATCAGCTCGCCGTCGTCGGTGAGTCGTACCTCGCCCGGGTTGCCCTTCGCCAGCTGGGTCTCCAGATCGGCCAGGGCGGTGTGCAGCTCGTCGTGGGCCGCCGCGAGCGCGTCGGCGGCCTCGACCGGTTTGCCGACCAGGTGGCAGAACTCCACCTTCTGCGGCGCCCACGCCTGCGGGGTGAGCAGGAACGACGCCGGATCGGCGTACCGGCGCGACCCGGGCACAAACACATCACCGGAACGCAGCCCGTCACGCAGGCCCACCAGCACGGCCAGCTCCCAGTACCGGCGATACGCAGTAACGTCGCCGGCCTGCTCCGCGGCGACCAGGTAGCCGGCCCACTTCACCGGCACGAACCCGACCGGCGCGTCGGCCGGCACCTTGCGGGCACCGGCCGCGTACAGACCCGTCAGGATCCCCACGGCCTGCATCAGCTGCTCGGTGCCGGGCCCACCGTCGAACCCGACCGCGGCCAGCACGGCCGGGGCAAATTGGCGCAGGTACGACATCGACGCATCCAGCATGCTCAGCTGACCGTGATCGCGGGGCAGCCGCTCGCGGCGCTCAGCCCACGCGGCGCGCATCCGGTCCAGGCCGATGCTCATGCGCAACATGCCGCCGATCTGCTCGTCACCGATCCCGGTATCGAGCACGATGGTCAGGATCTCGTCCAGCAGCGCCTGCCGGTTCTCGCCGCCCTTGGCCCGCTCGGCCAAGGCCTCGGCGACCTTCTGCTTCGCCGCCGCCTCCCGGCCGCTGATCGCCTGGTCGAACAGCAGCAGCGTCTCGTCGAGCACATCGACGGCCGACTGCGACAGCAGCGTGAGCAGGATCGGATACCGGCGCTCCGGCTCCCGCCGCTGCAACGCCTGCCCCGTCAACCGCCGGCCGACCCCGGCCAGGAACCGGCGCCGCTCCACCGGCAGCATCGACAGGTCCACGGTGTGCGCGTCCAGGCGCCGCAGATAGGCCAGCTTCTCCAACTCCGCCTTCACCGCCGCCGGACTCGACGACGTCGGCCCCACACCCAGCCACGCCAGCGGCGTCCGGCCGAGATAGGCATCCGGGACCAGCAACAGATCCAGCTCAGCGCACCGCCGGTCAGAGAGCAGATGCCGCACCCGCGACCACGTCTCCGTCCTCGCGTGAGCCCGAGCCGCGGCCACCCGCCGCAGCAACAGGATCACCCCCGGCCGGAGCACCCGCGACGACAGCAGGTACTCGCAGGCCAACCGGAACAGCAACTTCGGCGAGTCATGCTCCATCGCCCTGGCGAACAGGAACTCGTCGAGATCCTTCCACTCAGCGGTGTCCATCGACCGCCAGCCGGCATAGCCGGCCACCTCGCGCAGATGATCCGTACGGGTCTGCTCCCGCTCGCCGTACCCGCGCAGCTCACCCATCGCAATCCCGAGCCGCTGCGACAACCGGCCCACCACGGCGGCCGGCGCCGCCACCACCTCATCCGGGACGAACCCGAGCCACGGCAGCGTGCACAGCTGTACCGCCACGCCCAGCACGTTGCGGCCGCTGCGGAACTGGCGCACGAACGCCTCGTCCGCGCCGGTCAACGTGAAGTACCGGATCAGCTCCGCCCGACTGATCTCCGGAAACCCCGAAGCCGCGCCAGTTCCTCCGCCGAGAACACATCCTGACTCGCCACGAACCCACCACCCGAGCATCGACCGTCACCAAACGGACGGCACGCTAGGGCTCAGGACAGAGCTTGATCAACCCTCAGTTCTTACCGTTGTTTTTGGTCTGGAAACTACGGGCGGGCCTACCGCAAGGAAGAACGCGCAGCTCAGAGTTGGTGCGCCGCCAGGACTCGAACCCCGAACCCGCGGACGGGAACGGTGACCGCGGGCGGCGGGTCCAGCCGGTCGGAGCCGGCGGCTCACCGATGGGGCGATCCCGCTTGATTGGCGGATCATCATGGTCGAGCGTCATCGGCTTGGCCTCGACAAGCGACGGGTTTCCTGACGGCGCGACGGTACCGAAACACGTACCTCTGAGCTGACGGTGCGCGCACACCCCGGCGTCGTTCCAGTCCCGCAACCTGTGCCAGCACGTCATCCCCGACCCGAACCCGAACTCCTGGGGCGGGTACTCGGGGCCGTGGGCGTGACGGGGACGACCGAGGGTGTGCCGTCGCGGCATGACCGTTGGCGGGCGGGCGGGGCGCGGCCCCGGCGGCGCGGCCCCTGTCCGGCACCAACGTTGGCATGTGTTGACTCTCTCCTGTCGGGCACTTAACGTATGACGTCATACATTGAGATGCGTCACTTCCTTGGAGGTGCCACCACACGATCGAGTGTTGCGCTTCGATCGATGGCGCGGCGCCCGCACGCCGTGACGCCACTCCCAAGGGTGTAGCTGTGGTGGACTTCCCACAGCCCGACGGGCCGATGCCGCTTGGAGAAAACGAATGTCAGAAGTGACACGAAGGAAACTCCTCGGAGCCGGGGCGGCGGGGGCCGGTGCCATGCTGCTGCCCACCGGCTGGACCGCGGCCGCCAAGGCCGGCGCGTTGGCACCGCCTCAGGTGCGGGCCGCGGGTGATATGGCGTTGTGGTACGACGAGCCGGCGGGCACGGACTGGCTTCGAGCACTGCCGGTTGGTAATGGTCGGCTGGGTGCAATGGTGTTCGGCAATGTCGACACCGAGCGGCTACAACTCAATGAGGACACTGTGTGGGCCGGTGGCCCGTACGACTCGGCGAACACCCGTGGTGCGGCCAACCTGGCGGAGATCCGGCGGCGGGTCTTCGCCGACCAGTGGACCCAGGCGCAGGATCTGATCAATCAGACGATGGTTGGCAACCCCGCCGGGCAGTTGGCATACCAGCCGGTCGGGAACCTGCGGCTGGCTTTCGGCAGCGCCAGCGGCGCCTCGCAGTACAACCGAACGCTCGACCTCACCACGGCCATTGCCACCACCACCTACGTGCTGAACGGGGTGCGCTATCAGCGGGAGGTGTTCGCGAGCGCACCGGACCAGGTGATCGTCATCCGGCTGACCGCAGACCGGGCCAACGCGATGACGTTCAACGCCACCTTCGACAGTCCACAGCGAACGACGGTCTCGAGCCCGGACAGCGCCACGATCGGACTCGACGGCATCTCCGGAAACATGGACGGCGTCACCGGGCAGGTCCGCTTCCTCGCCCTGGCTAACGCCAGCGTCGCCGGCGGCACGGTCAGCAGCTCCGGCGGCACCCTGCGGGTCTCCGGCGCGACCAGCGTCACCGTGCTGGTCTCGATCGGCTCCAGCTACGTCAACTACCGCACCGTCAACGGCGACTACCAGGGCATCGCCCGGAGCCGCCTCAACGCCGCCCGCACCGCTGGCTTCGACCAGCTGCGCGCCCGGCACCTGACCGACTACCAGGCGCTGTTCAACCGGGTGACGATCGACCTCGGACGCACCGCGGCGGCCGACCAGACGACTGACGTGCGGATCGCTCAGCACGCGAGCACGAACGACCCGCAGTTTTCCGCGCTGCTGTTCCAGTTCGGCCGCTACCTGCTGATCTCCTCCTCACGCCCGGGCACGCAGCCGGCAAACCTGCAGGGCATCTGGAATGATCAAATGGCTCCGTCGTGGGACTCGAAGTACACCCTCAACGCCAACCTGCCGATGAACTACTGGCCGGCCGACACGACGAACCTGTCCGAGTGTTTCCTGCCGGTCTTCGACATGATCAAAGACCTGACGGCGACCGGTGCCCGGGTGGCGCAGGCGCAGTACGGCGCGGGTGGCTGGGTCGCCCACCACAACACCGACGCCTGGCGCGGCGCGTCGGTCGTCGACGAAGCGCGCTGGGGCATGTGGCAGACCGGCGGCGCGTGGCTGGCTACGATGATCTGGGATCACTATCTGTTCACCGGCGACCTGGAGTTCCTGCGCGCGAACTACCCGGCGATGAAGGGCGCTGCCCAGTTCTTTCTGGACACCCTGGTCACCCACCCGACGCTGGGCTATCTCGTCACCAACCCGTCGAACTCCCCAGAGCTCACCCATCACACGAACGCCACCGTGTGCGCTAGCCCCACCATGGACAACCAGATCCTGCGCGACCTGTTCAACGGCGTCGCACTGGCCAGCGAAGTCCTCGGCGTGGACGCCACGTTTCGTATCCAGGTGCGCACCGCCAAGGACCGGCTGCCGCCGACGAAGGTCGGCTCCCGCGGCAACGTCCAGGAATGGCTCGCCGACTGGGTGGAGACTGAGCGGACCCACCGTCACGTTTCCCATCTGTACGGGCTGCACCCCAGCAACCAGATCACCAAGCGGGGCACACCCCAGCTGTACCATGCCGCGCGGCAGACACTCGAGCTGCGCGGCGACGATGGCACCGGATGGTCCCTCGCCTGGAAAATCAACTTCTGGGCCCGGCTGGAAGACGCCGCACGGGCGTACAAGCTCCTCCGGGATCTGGTGCGCACCGACCGGCTCGCGCCGAACATGTTCGACCTGCACCCACCATTCCAGATCGACGGTAACTTCGGCGCCACCTCCGGCATCGCCGAGATGCTCCTGCAGAGCCACAACAACGAACTGCATCTGCTGCCCGCCCTACCGTCCGCCTGGCCCACCGGCAGCGTCACGGGTCTGCGCGGCCGCGGCGGATACACGGTTGGCGCCGCGTGGAGCAGCAGCCGGATCGAGCTCGTCGTCACCCCCGACCGCGCCGGCGCCGTCCGGGTGCGCAGCCAGATCTTCACCGGCGCCTTCGATCTGCGCGACGAGACCAACGGCACGGCGGTCCAGCCGACGCGGCTCGAAACCGATCTCATCGAGTTCGCCGGGCAGGCCGGTCACACCTACCGCGCGTCGGCCGTCAGGTCGGGGCCCGTGGTGGTCGGCGCCTACTACCGGCTCGTGGCCCAGCACAGCAGGAAGGCCGCCGACATCAGCGGCGGATCCACCGCGGCCGGCGCGCAGCTGATCCAGTGGTCGACCGGCACCGGACCCAACCAGCAGTTCGAGTTTCTGCCGTCCGACGGCGGCTACTACCGGATCCGGGCTCGGCACAGCGGCCTGGTCCTGCAGATCGCCAGCAACAGCAGCGGCGCCGACATCAACCAGCAGCCGGACACCAACGCCGCCAGTCAGCAGTGGCGGCTCGTCGGACACGGCGGTGACGTGGTGAGCCTGGTCAACCGGCAAAGCGGCCTGGCCATGGACGTTTGGCAAGCCTCCACCGCCGACGGCGCCCGCGTTTCCCAGTGGACGCCCACCAGTAGCACCAACCAGCAGTTCCAACTCCAACGCGTCTAAGATGGCGTCGGCCATCGCGAACACCCGGCCAGGGTTGGTTCCCGCCTCATCTGCCGCGACAACTGCGGCTGCGCCGACCAGTGCGCCGCCGCCACACATGAGGCGGCGGGGTCAGCCGCCGCCGACAGCAACTCCCCGCCCCGCGGGCTCGCGCGCAAGAGTTCGTCCGCGGCGCTGACCTGAACCGGGGACGCATCGAGGCGGTCCAGTGAGGCCGCCTGTTCCGCCCGGCCCGACAGGCCACCGAGTTCGGCCCGGCGAACCGCGCCGACCTCAACATCCACCTCGGCCGCCACCGCGTCGGTCAGCGCCGCGTCAGCAAGCTGGTGCAGCACCCGACCCAGCCGGTATGCGTTTCCTCAACCGAGTTGTAGGACACCAGCATGTGCCCGGAGGAATCCGGCAGGTTTGGGCTTCCGGAGCACGGACGTCACCGCGTGGAGCACCTCCCGCTCGTCCTCGCGCCGCTGGCGTTCATCGTCGTCCCCTGCGGCTGACGCCGGTCGCAGATAGGTGTCCCACAACGTCCGTGACAGGCCGGTCAACTCGGCGGACAGCCAGTACGCCTTCCCGTCCGACACCACCGGCTGAAGCCGGCCCAGCAGACGCGAGTGCGAGCCCACAGCAGCAGCCCACGTCACAGTCAGCTCACGACGGACACATCGAACGCATTATCGACACGGACAGTAAGCATTTGCAGGAGCCCTGTGGGTGTCAAGCGCGAGCCCGCAGACTTTGATCAATACTTCCGCAGGTCAGAGTTCCGATTCGGCCTCGAGAACGTGGGGCACGAGGGGCCCCATCCACGCCCCACTCATGATCCAGGGGACATAGCCGATCGGCTATGTCCCCTGGATCACGTTGGTGCGCCGCCAGGGACTCGAACCCCGAACCCGCGGTTGTCGACTGACGCCCTCGCGGCCTTGTCATCGATCGTCAAAAACCAGCGTTGGCCTGCACAAACGCAGCCAGCCGTCGATCACTACTTGTCGTTAGTGGTCAACGACGCCGCGTCGGGCGATGACCGGGGTGATCCCTCTGGCCCGCAGGTCCCGGCGGTAGCAGTCGTAGTCGTAGCCACGGTCGGCGTAGATCTCTGTTGGGCGCTGTCGTGGCCGGCCGCGGATGCCTCGGATCGGTGGGATCTTGTTGACCAGGGGCATGAGTTGGGTGACGTCGTGGCGGTCGCCGCCGGTCAGTGCCGTGGCGAGGAGGATGCCGCCCGCGTCGGTGATGACGTGGTGTTTCGAGCCTGGCTTGCGGCGGTCGACCGGGCTCGGACCGGTTTTGGGCCGCCCTTGAGCGCCCGCACGTGGGAGCCGTCGATCACCGCCCGAGAC
>NZ_SMKD01000228.1:2500-5329 GCF_004348595.1 Micromonospora sp. KC723 | reverse complement strand
GAAAGATTGTCCGGCGGTGTCCTACTCTCCCACACCCTCCCGAGTGCAGTACCATCGGCGCTGGAGGGCTTAGCTTCCGGGTTCGGAATGTGACCGGGCGTTTCCCCTCCGCCATGACCGCCGTAACTCTATCAACATATCAAACAACCAACCCCAACCGGGACGGTAGGAGTGTTGTTTGTTTGCCGAGAGTTGCACAGTGGACGCGTAGCATGTTCGTAGTCAAGTCCTCGGCCTATTAGTACCGGTCAACTGAACCCGTTACCGGGCTTACATTTCCGGCCTATCAACCCAGTCGTCTAGCTGGGGGCCTTACCCACCCCGAAGAGTGGTGGGATACCTCATCTTGAAGCGAGCTTCCCGCTTAGATGCTTTCAGCGGTTATCCCTTCCGAACGTAGCTAACCAGCCGTGCCCCTGGCGGGACAACTGGCACACCAGAGGTTCGTCCGTCCCGGTCCTCTCGTACTAGGGACAGCCCTTCTCAAGTATCCTACGCGCACGGCGGATAGGGACCGAACTGTCTCACGACGTTCTAAACCCAGCTCGCGTACCGCTTTAATGGGCGAACAGCCCAACCCTTGGGACCTGCTACAGCCCCAGGATGCGACGAGCCGACATCGAGGTGCCAAACCATCCCGTCGATATGGACTCTTGGGGAAGATCAGCCTGTTATCCCCGGGGTACCTTTTATCCGTTGAGCGACACCGCTTCCACACGCAAGTGCCGGATCACTAGTCCCGACTTTCGTCCCTGCTCGACCTGTCAGTCTCACAGTCAAGCTCCCTTGTGTACTTGCACTCAACACCTGATTGCCAACCAGGCTGAGGGAACCTTTGGGCGCCTCCGTTACCCTTTAGGAGGCAACCGCCCCAGTTAAACTACCCACCAGACACTGTCCCTGAACCGGATAACGGTCCGAAGTTAGATACCCAAATCAACCAGAGTGGTATTTCAAGATTGCCTCCACCCATACTGGCGTATGGACTTCACCGGCTCCCACCTATCCTACACAAGCTCATTCAGATACCAATGTCAAGCTATAGTAAAGGTCCCGGGGTCTTTCCGTCCTGCCGCGCGTAACGAGCATCTTTACTCGTACTGCAATTTCGCCGGGCCTGTGGTTGAGACAGTGGGGAAGTCGTTACGCCATTCGTGCAGGTCGGAACTTACCCGACAAGGAATTTCGCTACCTTAGGATGGTTATAGTTACCACCGCCGTTTACTGGCGCTTAAGTTCTCCGCTTCGCCCCGAAGAGCTAACAGGTCCCCTTAACGTTCCAGCACCGGGCAGGCGTCAGTCCATATACATCGAATTACTTCTTCGCATGGACCTGTGTTTTTAGTAAACAGTCGCTTCCCCCTGCTCTCTGCGGCCATACAACGCTCCACCCGCGCGGGGCTTCACGTCTCCGGCCCCCCTTCTCCCTAAGTTACGGGGGCAATTTGCCGAGTTCCTTAACCACAGTTCGCCCGATCGCCTCGGTATTCTCTACCTGACCACCTGTGTCGGTTTGGGGTACGGGCCGCTAAGAACTCGCTAGAGGCTTTTCTCGGCAGCATAGGATCACTGACTTCACCTGAATCGGCTCGGCATCACGTCTCAGCCTTCATGCGCCACGGATTTGCCTATGGCACGGCCTACACGCTTACCCCGGCACAACCACCGGCCGGGCTCAGCTACCTTCCTGCGTCACCCCATCGCTTGACTACTACCCGCCAGGTTCCCACGCTCCCCACCATAGGCCCGAAGGCCGCCGGCAGCTCGGGTGGTTAGCACAACGAGGTTCGTCAGGGTCGCTCTTTCGCGGGTACGGGAATATCAACCCGTTGTCCATCGACTACGCCTCTCGGCCTCGCCTTAGGTCCCGACTCACCCAGGGCGGATTAGCCTGGCCCTGGAACCCTTGGTCATCCGGCGGAAGGGTTTCTCACCCTTCTTTCGCTACTCATGCCTGCATTCTCACTCGTGCCGCGTCCACAACTAGGTCACCCCGCTGCTTCACCCCCGGCACGACGCTCCCCTACCCACCCACACACCTGCACCAGAAATCAAGTCCTGGCGAAGTTACAATGTGAGTGCCACAGCTTCGGCGGTGTGCTTGAGCCCCGCTACATTGTCGGCGCGGAACCACTTGACCAGTGAGCTATTACGCACTCTTTAAAGGGTGGCTGCTTCTAAGCCAACCTCCTGGTTGTCTATGCGACCCCACATCCTTTTCCACTTAGCACACGCTTAGGGGCCTTAGCTGGTGATCTGGGCTGTTTCCCTCTCGACTACGAAGCTTATCCCCCGCAGTCTCACTGCCGCGCTCTCACTTACCGGCATTCGGAGTTTGGCTGATTTCGGTAAGCTTGTGGGCCCCCTAGACCATCCAGTGCTCTACCTCCGGCAAGAAACACGCGACGCTGCACCTAAATGCATTTCGGGGAGAACCAGCTATCACGGAGTTTGATTGGCCTTTCACCCCTAACCACAGGTCATCCCCCAACTTTTCAACGTTGGTGGGTTCGGCCCTCCACACGGTCTTACCCGCGCTTCAGCCTGCCCATGGCTAGATCACTCCGCTTCGGGTCTAGAGCATGCGACTCAAACGCCCTATTCAGACTCGCTTTCGCTACGGCTCCCCCACACGGGTTAACCTCGCCACATGCCACTAACTCGCAGGCTCATTCTTCAAAAGGCACGCCGTCACCCCGCAAGGCTCCGACGGATTGTAGGCGAACGGTTTCAGGTACTATTTCACTCCCCTCCCGGGGTACTTTTCACCATTCCCTCACGGTACTCGTCCGCTATCGGTCACCAGGAAGTATTTAGGCTTACCAGGTG
>NZ_SMKD01000227.1 GCF_004348595.1 Micromonospora sp. KC723 | reverse complement strand
ACCCCGCCCCCGACCACCCCGCCGCCGAGTGGCGACGCGATGGCGGCGGTTGCCGCGATGCAGCCCGGCTGGAACCTGGGCAACTCGCTCGACGCCGTCGGCGCCGACGAGACCGCCTGGGGCAACCCGCGGATCACCGAAGCGCTGCTGGACAACGTCAGGGCGCAGGGCTTCAAGAGCATCCGCATTCCGGTGACCTGGTCGGCGCACCTCGGCCAGGCGCCGGACTACACCATCGAGGCCGCCTACCTCAACCGGGTGAAGGAGGTGGTTGACTGGGCCCTCGCCGACGGGTTCTACGTGATGATCAACATCCATCACGACTCCTGGCAGTGGATCAACACCATGCCCACCGACCGCACCAACGTGCTGAACAAGTACAACGCGATCTGGACCCAGCTGTCGAACACGTTCCGCAACGCCTCGCCGAAGCTGGTCTTCGAGAGCGTCAACGAACCGCAGTTCGCCGACAGCTCCGGCGACGCCCAGAACGCCGCGCTGCTCCACGAGCTCAACACGTCCTTCCACCGGATCGTGCGAGCCTCCGGTGGTAACAACGCCAACCGGCTGCTGGTGCTGCCCACCCTGCACACCTCCTCCGAGCAGGCCCGGGTCGACGAACTGGTGACCACCTTCAACACCCTCAACGACCCGAACCTGATCGCGACCGTGCACTTCTACGGGTACTGGCCGTTCAGCGTCAACGTGGCCGGCGGCACCCGCTTCGACGCCACCGTCCAGAAGGACCTCACCGACTCCTTCGACCGGGTGTACAACTCCTTCGTCACCCGGCGCATCCCGGTCATCATCGGCGAGTACGGCCTGCTCGGCTTCGACCGGCACACCGGCACCATCGAGCAGGGCGAGAAGCTCAAGTTCTTCGAGTTCCTCGGCCACTACGCGCGTAGCCGCCAGCTGACCACCATGCTCTGGGACAACGGGCAGCACTTCGACCGGACCTCGTTCGTGTGGAAAGACCCGGAGCTGTTCGCCCAGATCAAGTCGAGCTGGACGACCCGCTCCGGCACCGCGTCGTCGGACCTGCTGTTCAACGCGAAGGCCACCGCCATCACCAGCAAGACCCTCACCTTGAACCTCAACGGCACGTCCTTCGTCGGGGTCCGGCAGGGCAACACCGACCTGGTCCGTGGCAGCGACTACACCGTCTCGGGCGACCAGCTCACCTTCACCGCCGCCGCGCTCACCCGGCTCACCGGCAACCGGGCGTACGGGGTCAACGCGACGCTGCACCTGCGTTTCTCGGCGGGCGTGCCCTGGCGGGTAAACGTGATCACCTATGACCGGCCGGTGCTGTCCAACGCCACCGGGACGACGGCTTCCTTCGCCATCCCCACCCAGTTCCGCGGCGACCAACTCGCCACCATGGAAGCCAAGTACGCCGACGGCAGCAACGCCGGCCCGCACGACTGGACGTCGTACAAGGAGTTCGACGTGACGTTCGCGCCGAACTACAGCACCAACCAGATCACCCTGACCTCGGCCTTCTTCGCCGACGTCGCCGACAACCGCCCGGTCACCCTCACCTTCCACTTCTGGAGCGGTGAGCAGGTCAGCTACCAGGTGACCAAGTCGGGTAGCACGGTCACCGGCGTCACCGGCTGACCAGCACCGGAAGCGGGTGCCGGCGCGGCCGGCACCCGCTTCCGCGCGTCCCCGGCCGTTCCGCGACGCGTCGGGGTGGCCATGCCGCCGTTGGAGGCCTGGCCGACCTCCGTCGCGATCGCCGACGGTACGCCGCCGAACGTGCGCGGCGGAGGCGAAGTCGTCGAGGCACTGGAAATCGACGTGAGTGGGTGACCAGGGCGAGCTCCACCGGATCGGTGGCCCGGGTAGCGGCCGCCGCCGCGACCGTCCCCCAGATTGCGCACCGTGCCCCGCCGGGGTGGCGGGGATGGCAGGGTCGGGTACGAACCCGGCCCGGCTCTCGGACGGGCACACCGAAACCCTGATGATGGAGGTACGAATGGGCAAGGTCGTGCTGGACATGACGATGTCGGTGAACGGGTGTGTCGCCGGCCCACACGACGAGCCCGAGGGGCTGCACGACTGGTTCTTCTCGCCCTCGGCGGAGAACCAGCGGGTGGTGGAGGAGCAGATGTCGACGATCGGGGCCATGGTGATGGGCCGGCGAACCTACGACATGGGCGCCAGCCAGGACGGCTTCGTGGAGAACCCGTTCGAGGTGGAGCACTTCATCGTGTCCCACGGCACGCCGGACGAGCCGGCGAAGGGCGAGACGACCTTCACCTTCGTGTCCGACGGGGTGGAGTCCGCGGTGCGCCGGGCGCGGGTGGCCGCGGGGGACCGGGACGTGGTCATCGGTGGCGGGGCCCAGATCTCCCAGCAGTGCCTGCGGGCGGGGCTGGTCGACGAGATCCGGGTGGCCGTCCGGCCGGTGCTCATCGACGGCGGCATCCGGCTCTTCGACAACCTGGGCGGCACGGTGACCCTGGAGAGCATCGGCGTCGTGCACACCCCCGAGGTGACGCACCTGCGGTTCAAGGTCGTCAGATAGCGGTGGCGTTCCGGCGCCGGCGGCCTCCGTGGCCGCCGGCGCCGTTCGCTGTCCGGCCCCAGCCACGCCGGTGGACCTGGCAGGTCGCGGGCCGCAATCCAGGAGATGCGTCAGCTCTTCCGGCTCGCGCAGGATGTGATGGTCCGCTACGGCCCCGGCCCCGAACACGCTCTACATCTGACCCACGGTGGTGGCGCCGGGATCCGCCGCCACCGTGCCGGCCGCGCCCGCGGGGCTCCCCGGGTGGGCGCGACCCCGGCGGCCAGGCGCCTCTCCGAACCCGGGGCGCCTGGTCCGCGTACCCGGCGACCTGGGCAGACGCGACGGGACCGCGCAACCTCGGAGATGAGCGGGCCCGGCCACCACCACAGAATGGGACTGGGCACGACGTCGAGCAGGCAGGGCCCGCGGTCACCCGACCCACCCCGTTGGTCACCACGCCGGTGCCGAACCGCGCTGCCACGACCCTCGCACCTCGGCCCACCGGCCGCCGCCGCCCGGGAACGCCGGAGGCGCACCTGACGGGCCACCCGACCCCAGGAAGGGAACAGACCCATGCCGAACAGCACCACGGTTTCGCTCAGCGCCGAGGACGAGGCGGCGGTGCGCGACGTGCCGCAGCGCATCATCGCCGCCTGGGCCGCGCACGACGCCGACGCCTTCGCCGCCACCTTCGCCGAGGACGGCAGCATGATCCTGCCCGGGCTCGCCCGGCACGGCCGGGAGGAGATCCGCGGCTTCATGGCGCAGGCCTTCGCCGGTCCGTACCAGGGCACCCGGGTCACCGGCACACCCACCGCGATGAAGGTGCTGGCCGACGACGTCGTCCTCGTCCTCACCGAGGGGGGCGTGCTGGCCCCGGGGCAGACCGAACTCTCCGCCGAGCGGGCGGTGCGGGCCAGCTGGCTGCTGGTCAAGCAGGAAGGACAGTGGCTGCTCACCGCTTACCAGAACTCCCCGGCGAACCCGGCCTGAGCGGACAGCTACCGGGCCGCCGGTGACGCCGAGCGGTCGACGGCCCGGTGACCTCGCGGTTCCCGGTCGGTCCGACCCCTCGGCGTACGGCATGGTGGCCCGGCTGTGGACCCTCCCCTGATCCGAGGTCCACCCGGCCCACATGACCACCTGCATGGCGCGCACCTGGCGGTGTCCCGGCCCCCGGGACACCGCCATTCGCGGCAGGCGGTCCCTGTCCGGGATCGATCGGCCCGGGACCGTGGGCTCACCCGGGCAGGTCGGGGCGGAGGCGGGCGGCCCCCGAGGTAGACGTGGGTGATCGCGGTGCGGGGCCGGACCGTGCTCACGTGTGCCAGCAGCCGGACACCGGCTCAGCGCACCCGGTACGGCTGTCTCCGGCGCACACGGCAACGGCACGTCGGTCAGGCCGAGCCGGCGGGCCGCCTCCGCCGGCAAGCAGCTGCCGACCTGGCGTCCGCCGACGCGGACGCCAGGTCGGCGTCGATGTCACGATCCAGGAGAAGCCGCCAGTCGGAACGCGGTCACCGGGACGCGTCGGCGAACTGGCCCGGTTCCCGGCCGGAGCCGGCCGGCCCACGGTAGGCCTGCGCGATGTCCAGCCAGCGGTCGGCCTCGTCGCCGACCGCCGTGAGCGCCAGGTCGGCGCGGTGGCGGCGGCGGGTCACCAGCAGGCAGAGGTCGACCGCCGGCCCGCTGATCCGCTCGGCGGAGTCGGCCGGGCCGAACGTCCACTGTGCCCCGGAGGGCGCGGTGATCTCGAAGCGCAGCTGCACCGGCGGCACGTCGAGGCCACGGGCCAGGTAACCGAAGTCCCAGGTACGCACGGCGAACCCGACCAGGTGCCGAATCCGGTCGGTTCGTTCGCGGCGTACCCCCAGCGCGTCGGCGATGTCCTGGCCGTGCCCGAACAACTCCATCATCCCGGCCGCCGCGAGGACGCCCGCCGGCAGCGGTCGGACCAGCCACGGGACGAGCTGGTCGGGGGCGACCGCGGCGAGCGCCTTCTCCACGCCGGCCCG
Source organism: Micromonospora sp. KC723 (assembly GCF_004348595.1). GTDB lineage: Bacteria > Actinomycetota > Actinomycetes > Mycobacteriales > Micromonosporaceae > Micromonospora. The sequence goes on along the minus strand of NZ_SMKD01000227.1, from coordinate 799 downwards.
CTCCTCCCGCCACCGGCTCAACAGCACGTCGGGCGGGTCGGCGAGGTAACCGGCGAGCGCGTGCTGGACGTTGGCGTCGAAGTCGGGGCTGAGTCGGGCGGTCACCTGCTGGAAGGCCTCCGGCTCGGCGACGGCCAGCGCGGCCAGCCGGAAGGTGGCGGCCAGGTGGGCCACCTGGTGGGCGATGGTCCAGCCGGGCGCCGGCGTGGGGCGTGCCCAGCTCTCGGCGTCCAGGTCGGCGAGCATCCGGTCGACGTCCTCGCCCTCGGCGGCGAGGTCGGTGTACACGTCGGGCTGTGCGGTCACGGGACGTCCTCTCGGGTTCGCGGATGATCAGCCGGGCGGTGGTGGATCCGTCCGGACGGGTGACCGAGCGGGGCCGGTCAGGTCGGCGGGCAGTCGGAACAGGGGCGGATCGGGCGGGTCGTCGGCGTCGCCGCGGGGTGGCCGGGTCACCAGCAGCATCGTCACCACGAAGGCCACCACGAGGGCGTTGACCACGAGCAGGACGGCGCTGACCGGGTCCACCCCGTGCCCGTGCGTCGACCCGACGGCCTCGGCCGCCTGGCGTTGCGCGTCGGTCAGCGGGGCGGGGGGCAGGCCGGTGCCGACGCTGAAGCGTCGCCAGCCGCTCAGCTCCCGGCCGTCGGTGAACCGCACGTGCCAGACGGTGGTGAAGTCACCGGGCCGGTCGATGACGACCTCGCGGGTCAGGGTGTGCCCCGACCGGGCGGGAGTGTCGGTGCCGCCGACCGGCTGTCCCTCGGCGTCCAGCACGGTCAGGTGTGATCCCTCGGCC
>NZ_SMKD01000226.1 GCF_004348595.1 Micromonospora sp. KC723 | reverse complement strand
AGGACGCCGCCATCGGCGACTACATCCGCTGGCGCAACCAGCACGCCAGACCGAAAACCAGATTCGCCACCGGATCCAAGATCCGCCATCCGGATTACCCGTTCAAGGCTGCATGACGGGGCACTAGCTGCTTTCCGGCATGGCGGACGAGTGGTGGTTGACAATCATCCACTTGCCGTCGCGCAACTCGTAGACGTACGTGTACCGCGCCTCGACCTGCTGGCCAGTGGCGGCCAGCGTGAAGACGTATACGCCGGTGTCGACAGCGGTGTTCCTGTCGAGAATGCTTATGTACGACTGCTTGATCTCGCCCTGCGGCTTCTTCTCGAGGAAGTGTCCGAAATAGTCGACGAACTGCGCGCGGTTGGTGCGTACCTGGTTGGAGACCGTCGGCAGCAGTACGGCGTCGTTCGCGTACCGGTCCGCCACTACCTCCGGGTCGCCGGTGGCCAACGCCGCGTTCCACTCGGTGAAAAGGTTGGCGATCGTCTCCTTGGTCGGCTTCCGCTCATTGGACGCGGCCGCCTTCGAACGCTTGGCCTCGCCCGCGTCGGCCCAGGCGTACGCACCGGTTCCACCCACCAGTGCGGCGCCGACGGCACCGGTGACAACGATTCGGGCTGTCCTGCGCATTGCCCAACCCCTTCCTGTCGAGTTGCTTTGCGTAGACAACTATGGGTCAACGCGGTGTAGCAATCAGACAAGGCAGGGGAAGGGGAGAGGAAAGGTTCTGCCAGGAAAGGCTGACCGGAGTTTGTGTGACCCGACCACCATGACGAGAAACGGATCAGGCGGCGCGCAGGGCGATGCGCACCGCGACACCACCCGATGGAGACTCGCCGAGGTCCACCGTTCCGCCGTTGTCCACCACGAGCTGCTTGACGATCGCCAGTCCGAGGCCGAAGCCCGAGCGCCCCGGGCCCGCCGGCCCACGCCAGAACCGGTCGAACGCCCGTTCCCGTTCAGCGGGCGACAACCCGGGGCCGTCGTCCATCACGGTGGTCACGACCCGGCCCTCCTGCCGGCGGACGGACACCGTCACGACACCGTCGTTCGGTGAGAAGTCCAGCGCGTTGGAGAGCACGTTGTCCAGCACCTGCTCCAGGTGGCCGGGCGTGGCGAGCGCGAAGATGTCCGACGCCGGGGCGTCCAGGCGTAGCTCGACGGCCCGGTCGTCGGCGACCGCACGCCAGATCTCGAACCGTTCGGCCACCACGCGGTTGACCGGCACCCGTGCCACCGGGGCCACCTGGGCCTGGGCCTTCGCCAACGCCAGCAGGCCGTTGACGAGGCGCGTCATGCGGACGACCTCGGCCGTGGCCCGCTCGACGTCCTCGCGGGTCGTGGGGTCGTCGGTCCCGTCGGCGATGTTGTCCAACGCCAGCCGCAGTGCGGTCAGCGGCGTACGAAGCTGATGCGACGCGTCGGCGACGAACGCCCGTTGTGAGCGGATCAGCGCGTCGATCGTCTCGGTGGCGGTGTTGAGCGTACGCGCCAGCGTGCGCACCTCGGCGGGCCCGGACTCCTTGGCGCGCGCGGTCAGGTCGCCGTCACGGAGCACACTCGCCATCTCGTTGAGCTCCCGCAGCGGCCTGGTCAGGCGCCGTGCGAGCAGGCTGCCGAGCAGCGCCGCCACGATCAGCACCGCCCCGGCCAGCGCGGCGCGGAACATCCAGATCTGTTGGATCCGCGTGTCGACCGGCGCGGCGGGATAGCTGATCCGTACCGCGCCCACCACCTCGCCGTCGCCGCCGTGTGCCGGCACGGCGAGCACCAGGCCTTCGGCATCGAGTGCCGGGGCGTACCCCCAGCGTTGCCACTCCCGGCCCGCCAACGCGGCGGAGAAGGCCGCGTCGTCGCTGGCGACCGGTGTCGGCTGCGGGGCGGCCGGGCGCCTTCCGGCCAGCAGTACGTCCATGCGTCCCGGCGTCTGCCGCTCGAAGGCGTCGACCAGGCTGGCCAACGCCTGCCGCGACGGATCGTCATCCACGGCGAGCAGCCGGGCGCCCGTCTCCGCCTCTCGGCGTACCGCGCTCTCGGTGTCGCTCCGGAGCTGGCCTGTCAGCGTGACCGCCACCGGGATCGTGAAGCCGCCGATGGCGAGCGCGACCAAGAGGACATAGGTCGCCACGAGCTGGCGGACGATCATCGGATGGCCAGCCGGTACCCGACGCCGCGTACCGTCTCGATGGAGACGACGTCACCGAGCTTGCGGCGCAGTGCGGCGACGTGCACGTCGAGCGTCTTGGTGGAGCCGAACCAGTTCGCGTCCCACACCGCCTCCATGATCTGTTCCCGGGTGAACACGGCGCCCGGCTCCTCGGACAACAGCGTGAGCAGGTCGTACTCCTTGGGCGCGAGCGCGACCTCGACACCGTCGAGCGTCACCCGGCGGGCACGACGGTCGATCACCAGGCGCTGGGAGAGGACGACCTGGTCGGTCGTGCCTTCGGATGCGTCGGCGTTCGCCGTTGCCACGCGCCGCAGCACCGCCCGCATCCGGGCGACCACCTCCCGGATGCCGAACGGCTTCGACACGTAGTCGTCGGCGCCGATCTCGAGCCCGACCACCCGGTCGATCTCCTCCGAGCGGGCGCTGATGACGATGATCGGTACGCCGCTGCGAGACCGGAGGTGGCGACAGACGTCGAGGCCGTCGGTGTCCGGCAGACCGAGATCGAGCAGGACCAGATCCTGCCCGGACGCCGCCAACGCCTCGCCGCCGGTGCGGACCCAGTCCACCTCGAACCCGTACCGTGCCAGGCCACGCTTCAGCGACTCCGCGACCGAGTCGTCATCCTCCACCAGCAGCACGCGCACCGCACAATCCTGCCATGTGACCGATCACGGCTGACTGGAACTGAAAACGGATGCCAACTACCCCTTCCGGCACTGCGATCGGGTGCGGACGGGGAGTCATCAGGCGCCCTGGCCGCGAGCGTGGACGATGCGGTCGGGGTGGCGCGGGTGGGCTCGGCCGGTTCAGGTTGTCAGGATGCGGGGCGTTGCCGGGGGTGCCACAGCGGTAGGCGCCGGGGTGTGGGGCCGCCCGTCGCCCTCGCGGTGACGGGTGTCGGGAAACCCTTCGCGACGAGCAGGGCTCCGAGGGCGACCTCGAACAGGCCGCCAGGGATGGACAGCGCCATGCCGACGCGGTAGCCGAGCAGTTCCAGGATCGCCCCGACTAGGAAGACGGCATAGCCGACCAGCCCCCACCCTGCCAGGTGGCGGGGCACGAGCCGTGCGCGCGACAGCACCCGACAGAACAGCAGGCTGCCGAGCCCCAGCGCCATCATGGCGATCTGGAAGCAGTAGCGGTTGCCTTCTGTGGCCACGCGTGCCAGCGCGGCCAGGACGGTGCGGCTGTCCGCGGCGGCGTCGGCGTGCTCGTGCGCGAGTGGTATCAGGAGCAGCAGGAAGACGACTCCCGTGGCCAGCATGACCCCCTCGACGGTCCTCGCGACCAGGTACGCGTAGGCCGGGATCTCGTGGTGTGCCCGCAGGACGGGCAGTGCGATCACTCCGATGGTGACGACCGCGACGGAGTTGACCAGCATCAGCAGCGCGCCGGCCGACACCCGCATCGGGTTGTCGGCGACGTGGGACAGCGCATCCGTGCCGACGAGTTCGCGTTCGGGCTTGACCTGATCCTCGACGCGCTCGACAGGTCGATCGCCGGCGACAAGGTCGACCCCAACTCCTGACCGCCGGTCGGGCCGGCTGGCGGGAACGTGCCCCGATGTTGCGCGGTGAAGTCCCCGTTGACGCGCGGCCGCAGCCGCCCGGACCCGTGCATGCCGCGCTGTCCCCGCCGCCAGATCGACGCCGCCGGCCGCTGTCGCCCACCGAGGATAGTTTGATGTGCGTCGATTGACAGAAAGGCGTCCGACGGTAACACTACCGATACATCTGTCCGGCTACGGGAAGCGCTCACCACGCAAGAGGTTCCAGCGGCTCCGGCGGCCGACCACCTCTGTCCGCGGCGGCCGTCCGGGCTCATCCGGGAGCTGCCCTCGACTCCATCGCTGACCGTCCCTCGTGGCCGGGGTGAGCGGACCGAACACCGACAGGAAGAGGAGCCTCGATGCGTAAGGGGAGTGCCCGGGCAGTCACAGTGCTCGGCATGGCGGCGGTGATTGCGGGCACGGCGGGCGGTGCAGTCGCCGTGTCGGCGGGGGCGGCCACCACCGGTTGCCGGGTGGACTACGCGGTCAGCTCGCAGTGGCAGGGTGGGTTCGGAGCGAACGTCGCCATCACCAACCTCGGCGACCCGGTGTCTTCCTGGGCCCTGACCTGGAGCTTCCCGGCGGGGCAAACGGTCACCCAGGCGTGGAACGCCAGCGTGACCCAGAGCGGATCGGATGTCACGGCGAGGAACGTCGGTCACAACGGGTCGATCGGGGTGAACGGCACCGTGTCGTTCGGGTTCAACGGGGCCTGGAGCGGCAGCAACCCGGCGCCGGCCAGCTTCGCGCTCAACGGAGTGACCTGTACCGGCTCTGTCGGCGGTTCGCCCACGGCGAGCCCGACCAGCACGCCCAGCGCCATCCCCACCGCGTCGCCGACTCCCACCACACCACCGAATCCCACGCTCTCGCCGACGCCCGCTCCGTCACCCACCGCGTCCCCGCCGCCGGGCCGGCCCCCGCAGTGCTCCGGCAACTCGCCGATCGTCTGCCGCTTCGCGGTCTCCCCGGGCAACTACACGGTGACGGCGTGGATCGGCGACCGGGCCTCGGCGGGCAACACGTCGATGTCGGTGGAGGCCCGCCGGCGGCTTCTGCCGGCCGTCAGCACCGCGGCCGGCACGATCAGCGCATTTGTCTTCACCGTCAACGTACGACAGCCGGAGGGCCAGCCGACCGGGCAGGGTGGCAGCGGTAACCCCGGGTTGGACATCACCTTCGCCGGGTCCGCGCCGAGACTGTCCGGACTGACCGTCCAGGTAGCCAGCAACCCCCTCGGGGTTTACCTGGCCGGTGACTCCACGGTGTGCGACCAGCCGACCGCCCCGTACGCCGGTTGGGGGCAGCTCCTGCCCGTGCGGGTGTCGGCCGGTGCGGTGGTGGCCAACTACGGCGACTCGGGAGAAAGCTCGGCCAGCTTCCTGAGCAACTCGGCGCTGTTCCCCACCATGCGACCGCTGGTCAAGCGCAACGACCTGGTCTTCATCCAGTTCGGGCACAACGACAAGTCCACGACCGCGTCGGCCTTCCGCGGCAACCTCACCTCCATGGTCAACCAGGTGCGGGCCAGGGGGGTGTCCCTATGGGTTTGGTCAAGCCCCGGAGGGTGTCGACGTTAACCGGTGGGTGAGGTCGTCGAGGCAGGCGGTGAGGTCGGCGGTGGTGGACATTTCGTAGTGGGTGCTGGTGACGGTGC
>NZ_SMKD01000225.1 GCF_004348595.1 Micromonospora sp. KC723 | reverse complement strand
GATCTACACCTATTAAGTCGTCGGCAGCGTCAGTGTGTATAAGAGACAGGACGGGTACGAGTTCGACACCGGCCCGACCGTGCTCACCATGCCCGACCTGATCGCCGAGGCCCTGGGCGCGGTCGGCGAGGAGTTGGACGACTGGCTGGATCTCATCCCGCTCGACCCGGCGTACCGGGCGCACTACCCGGATGGCTCGACGCTGGACGTCATCACCGACACCACCCGGATGGCGGCCGAGATCTCCCGGGTCTGCGGCCCCCGGGAGGCCGACGGCTACCTGCGGTTCGTCGACTACGCACGCAAGCTGTGGCGCTGGGAGCGGGCCGACTTCATCGAGCGCAACCTGGACGCGCCGACCGACCTGCTCACCGCCAACCTGCTGAGGCTGTTGACCAACGGCGCGTTCCGCCGGCTCCAGACGAAGATCAACCAGTTCTTCGCCGACCCGCGCACCCAACGGATCTTCTCCTTCCAGGCCATGTACGCCGGCCTCGCACCGCACGACGCGCTGGCCATCTACAGCGTCATCGCGTACCTCGACTCGGTGGCCGGGGTGTACTTCCCGAGCGGCGGCATCCACGCGGTCTCCCGGGGCATGGCCGGCGCCGCCGAGAAGCACGGCGTCCAGTTCCGGTACGCCACCACGGTGGCCAGGGTGGAGACCGCCAACGGCCGGGCCACCGGCGTGGTGACCACCGACGGCGAACTGATCCCGGCCGACGTGGTGGTGCTCAACCCGGACCTACCGGTCGCCTACCGCGACCTGCTGCCCGAGGGCCGGCAGCGCCGGCTGACCTACTCGCCGTCCTGCGTGGTCCTGCACGTCGGGTCGACGCGGGGGTATGGCAGGATCGCCCACCACAACCTCCACTTCGGACGTTCCTGGAAGGGCACCTTCGACGAGGTGATCCGGCGCGGCGAGCTGATGAGCGACCCGTCGCTGCTGGTCACCAACCCCAGCCGGACCGATCCGGCGGTCGCCCCGGCGGGCCGGCACACCTACTACGTGCTCGCACCGGTGCCCAACCTGGAACGCGCCCCGTTCGACTGGCGCGGCGGGCTGGGCCGCCACTACGCCGACCAACTCGTCGCGACGCTGGAGGAGCGCGGGTACGTCGGCTTCGCCGACGGTGTCGAGGTGCTCCGTACGATCACCCCCGCCCAGTGGGAGGAGCAGGGCATGGCCGCCGGCACGCCGTTCGCCGCCGCGCACACCTTCTGGCAGACCGGCCCCTTCCGCCCCTCGAACCTGCACCGGAGCCTGCCCAACGTCGTCTTCACCGGATCCGGCACCCAGCCGGGGGTGGGCGTGCCGATGGTGCTCATCTCCGGCAAGCTCGCCGCCACCCGGATCACCGGGGCCGTACCGCCCACGGTCGCCTACGGCCGGCGAGCCCGGTGAGGGGGCGGCGTCGGTGAAGTCCAGGGAAGGGCACCTGGTCGAACTGGTCGACGACAGCGGTCACGCCGTGGGCGAGGCCACGGTGGCCGCGGCGCACCAGGCGCCGGGCCGCCTGCACCGCGCCTTCTCGGTGCTGCTGGTCGATCCGGAGGGCCGGGTGCTGCTCCAGCGGCGGGCCGAGGTGAAGACCCGCTTCCCGAGGCGTTGGGCCAACTCCTGCTGCGGGCACCCGGGGCCGGGCGAAGTGCTGGCCGAGGCCGCCAACCGGCGGCTGGGCGAGGAACTCGGCACCGGTCCGGTGGCGCTGACCGAGGTGGGGGTCCACCTCTACCACGCCGAGGATCCGGCCACCGGCCGGATCGAGTTCGAGTACGACCACGTGCTGCGCGCCGACGTGCCGGCCGACGTGACCCTGCTGCCGGATCCGACCGAGGTCTCCGCGCTGCGCTGGGTGGATCCGGTACGGTTGCTGGCCGAGATCGACGCCGACCCGGGCGCGTACGCGCCCTGGCTGGGCGGGGTGGTGGGCCGGCTGCTGCGGGCCGGCGACCCCGCCGGGCCCACCCTCCCGTCCGGCGCGCCGGCGGACGACGTTCCGGAGCGGCCGGGTGGCCGGTGAGGCGCTGAGCGCGGGCACGGTGGCACGCCGGCTGGGCGTGGCCGTCACCACGTTGCGCACCTGGCACCAGCGCTACGGTCTCGGCCCCAGTCAGCACGTTCCGGGTCACCACCGGCGCTACACGTCGGCCGACCTCGCGCGCCTGGAGATCATGCGGAGGCTCACCGCCGAGGGGGTGGCCCCGGCCGAGGCGGCCCGCTGGGCGAACCAGGGCCCGGCGGTCGACTTCGGCGGGGAACCGCGGCTGCGCGCGGCCCGCGACGGCGGCGGGCAGACCATCGGGGTCGGCCGGGCCGGGCCGGCGGCCCGTGGCCTCGCCCGGGCCGCCGTGCGGCTGGACTCCGTGGCCATCAGCGAGGCGATCGAGCAGGCTCTGGAGCGGGACGGCGTAATCGCCACCTGGGACGGTCTGCTCCGGCCGGTACTGGCCGGCATCGGCGAGCGGCACGCCGCCACCGCCGGGCTGATCGAGGTGGAGCACCTGATGTCGCGGTGTGTCTCGGAGGCGTTCGCGGCGGTGGCCCGCGCCGGCAAGGCCACCGGCCCGCCCCGGATCCTGCTCTCCTGCGCCGACGAGGAGCAGCACACCCTGCCACTGGAGGCGCTGGCCGCCGCGCTGGCCGAGGCCGGGGTGGCGTACCGGGCGCTGGGGGCGCGGGTGCCGGTGGCGGCGCTGGTCGAGGCGGTCAACCGGACCGGGCCTGCGGCGGCGGTGATCTGGTCGCACACCGCGGCCACCGCCGATCCAGGGCAGCTCTCCACGCTGCTCGCGGCGCCCCGCCGGCCGCTGCTGGTGCTGGCCGCCGGGCCGGGCTGGCGGGCGGAGACCCTGCCCGTCGGGGTGGTCCGACCGGTCGGTCTGACCGAGGCGGTCTCCCTGGCGCTGGCCGTACGCGATTCGTGGGGGCACTTTAGCGGAGAGTGACGGTCCTGCCGGTTTCGCGGATCGTCCACTACCGTCGGGGCCGTCCTCGTACCCGAACCCCTCGGAGTGACGATGCGTGAACGTAGCGTGCTGGTTGCCACCCTCTGCCTGGTCCTGTTCGTCGTCGGCTGCGGCGACCGGCAACCGGCCGAGCGGGGACTCGGGGCACCGACCCCGTCCGCCCCGGCACCGCCGTCCGCGCAGCCGAACCCGACCCCATCGCCGACCCGCACCAGCAGACCCCGGCCGCACTTGCGGCCGGCACCGACCGCACTCCCCGCCGGCCTGGAACGCGCCACGGGCGTACGGACGGTCGCCCTGACGTTCGACGACGGCCCGGACCCGACCTGGACGCCGAAGGTACTCAACCAGCTTCGGGCCGGCCGGGTGAAGGCCACGTTCTGCCTCGTCGGCACGGAGGTGCGTAAGCATCCGGAGTTGGTGCGGCGGATCGTCCGGGAGGGACACCAGCTCTGCAACCACAGCTGGCGGCACGACTTCGATCTGGGCCGCCGGCCGGTGGCCGAGATCCGGGCCGACCTGACCCGCACCAACCAGGCGATCCGAGCGGCGGTCCCGGACGCCAGGGTGCCCTTCTACCGCCAGCCGGGCGGCCGGTGGACCCCGGAGGTGGTGGCGGTGGCGAAGCAACTCGGCATGCGGTCGCTGCACTGGAGCGTCGACCCGCAGGACTGGGCGAAGCCCACCGCCCCTGTGCTGCGGAAGCGGGTGATGAGCGGGGTACGCCCCGGCGGGATCGTGCTGATGCACGACGGCGGGGGTGACCGGAGCCGCACCCTGGCCGCCTGCCCCCACGTGATCGCCGACCTGAACCGGCGCTTCGGCATCGCCCCACCCCGGTGACAACCACCCTGAACTGCGGTTTGGTCGGCGATTGCGCCCGTAGCCATACCGGTTTGGCCGACCGACAGGGCATGGCATATGCTTCTCATGCCTCCGGCGGGGCCGGATGGGAGCAAGTCCGCTTGACGTTGCGAGTGTGCAATGATGGCGGGGCCGCCCTCATCGTCTAGCGGCCCAGGACGCCGCCCTTTCAAGGCGGTAGCACGGGTTCGAATCCCGTTGGGGGCACGGTCCGGCTTCAGCCGGAGGCAACACCAGCTAGGTCCTGTGGAGCAGTTGGAGTGCTCGCCGCCCTGTCAAGGCGGAGGTCGCGGGTTCAAGTCCCGTCAGGACCGCCAGCGCAGACGCCGCGTGAACCATTGCGCGGCGTTCCGCGTATCGGAGCAGCTACCTTGTCGGCGGAGACCCCGCCTTCGGGTAGCATGGTCCGAGCACCACGGCCAGGTAGCTCAGTTGGTACGAGCGTCCGACTGAAAATCGGAAGGTCGGCGGTTCGACCCCGCCCCTGGCCACATAGCCTTTCGCCGGGCTACAGCAGCGCCGACCAGCGGAAACGCCGGTCGGCGCTTCGCTTTGTGGCCTGAAGGCCCGGCTGTCCGGTCTGCCCCTCGTTGGAGTCCCACGACGCCCGCCCCCGGAGTCGGCGAAGCGGCCGGCAGGGGTCCTTGTCTCAGGGCGTGGGGCGGGGTGGCATCGGCTCGCCAGCGTCCTGGTGGCGGTCGCCCTCTTCGTCGGGCTCGCGGTGGCCACGCGCGCCGCCGGGTTCGGCGACGACCTGCTCCGGACGCCCGGTGACCTCACCGGCCTCCTGGACCTGGCGGTTCCGCTCGCTCCGCTCGCGGCGCTGCTGTTGTTGGCGCGTACCACCTGGTGCGGCAGCCGCACTGAGCCGGCGGGACGGCGGTCCGGCCGCCTCTCGCCACCCGGATCCGGAAGGACGTCGACGCTTCCCGTCCACTGTCCGGAAACGGGCACGACGCGAAGCTGCACACCGAGGCATCAGCCGGTATGGTCCGGGCCTATGGGACAGGAGATGGCCGATGTCCGGCAGGACGTCGAGCGGTACGCGCTCCGCAGCACGCTCCTTGCCCCAGCCACCGCGGAACAGGCGTTCGCGGTGTTCACCGGGGCGCTGACCGACTGGTGGGTACGCGAGTACACCTGGTCGGGCCCGGAGGCGCTGGCCGAACTCGGCATGGAGCCACGGGCGGGTGGCATGCTCTACGAGATCGGCCCGTACGGTTTCCGCAGCGACTGGGGCCGGGTGCTCACCTGGGATCCGCCGAAGCGCCTGGTCTTCACCTGGCAGATCGGTCCGGACCGGACACCGGTGCCGGATCCGGCGCAGGCCAGCGAGGTCGAGGTGCTCTTCCTGCCGGACAGTTCGGGCGGGACCAGGATCGAGGTCGAGCACCGGCACTTCGAGCGGCACGGCGAGGCGGCCGAAGGGTACCGGCAGGCGCTCACCGCCGGCTGGCACGAGCTGCTGAGCCGCTACCTGCACACACTCACCCGGTACACGACGCCCGGCTGACCGCCCCGCCACCCGCACCACCCCGACCGCCAACGAGGGCGGGCTAGCGGGGAAGGCGGTGGGTCGGGG
>NZ_SMKD01000224.1 GCF_004348595.1 Micromonospora sp. KC723 | reverse complement strand
GGGCCGGGGGGGGTGGGGTGGGGGGGGGGGCGCTCCTGCCGGGGCACGCCGCTGGTCGGCGCCGGTCGCCGCCCGGCCCGGGCGGCGGCGAGCAGCGCCACCAGCCGGCCGCGCAGCGCGTGCCGGGGCACCACCATGTCGACCTGGCCGTGGCGGAGCAGGAACTCGGCGGTCTGGAAGCCCTCGGGCAGGTCCCGGCCGGTGACCTGGCGGATCACCCGGGGCCCGGCGAACCCCATCCGGGCGCCGCTCTCGGCGAGCACCACGTCGGTGTTGGTGGCGAACGACGCGGCCACGCCCCCGTACGTGGGATCGGTGAGCACGCTGACGGTGAGCAGGCCCGCCTCGCGCAGTCCGGCGACCGCCTGGCTGACCGTGGCCATCTGCATCAGCGACAGGACGCCCTCCTGCATCCGCGCCCCGCCGGAGGCGGTGACCAGGACCAGCGGGATCCGCTCCTCGAGCGCCCGCTCGGCGGCGCGGGTGATCAGCTCGCCGACGGCGGAGCCGAGGCTGCCGCCGAGGAAGCGGAAGTCCATCACGGCCAACGCGCAGGGATGCCGACCGATGGTGGCGGTGCCACAGACCACGGCCTCGGCGAGGCCGGTGCCGGCCCGCGCGGCGCTGAGCCGGTGCGGGTACGGCAGCACGTCGACGAAACCGATCGGGTCCACCTCGGCCGGGCGCTCGGGCAGCGGGGTGAACGAGCCCGGGTCGACCAGCTGGGCCACCCGTTCCGGCGCGTCGAGGCGGGAGTGTTCCCCGCACTCCGGGCACACGTCGAGGTTGCGGCGCAGCCGTTTGCGGTACAGCAGGCTGGCGCAGCCGGCACAGCGGGACCACAGTTGCCCCTCCCGCGGGGCGGTGGCGGTCACGCCCGCTCCCCGACGTCGCTGGCGTCGAAGCGGTAGAAGCAGTGGGCCATGGCGTCGCGCGGTTCCCGCCAGGTCGGCAGGTACGGCGAGATGTAGCGGCGCAGCCGCTCGCTGACCCGGACGAACTCGGGATGCCCGCGGGCCGCCTGGACCGCCCCCTCCGTCGCCGACTCCGTCTCCAGCAGGTGCACGTAGAGGTCGTGCAGGCGGTAGAGCGAACGGTGCCGCACCCCGACCAGACGGGGCAGCTCCGTCGCGTCGGACTCGGCGAAGATCTCGGCGACCTGCGCCTCGGCGGTGGGAACCACCTTCGCGACGATCAACGAACGGTCCATGGCTGGGCCTCCCCCCACGGCCGACCGGCGCGGAGTGGACCGCGCCGGCCCGGCCGGACGACTCCCGACACGATGCGGCGGGCCCCGTCACCAGGGCGTCAACGCGTACCCACCGGCCCCGCACCGCCGTGACGATGCGTTGACGCAATCTGTGTATGAGCTGTGCAAAGATCCACTCCGGATAGCCACTCTGGCCAGTTCAGAGCCGCTTTCGCGGCCAGGTTCCGACCAACGGGCAATCGACACCATCATTGACTGAGAGTTACCGTGATTGATAATCTTCGGGACGGTCAGCCCGGTGGCCGCGGCGCGACGCCGTACCGCGGCGCAGCGACTCAGACAGTGAGGTCACGGGCAGCCGCGCCGGGACACAGAATCGGGACCGGGGTTCCGCAGGAGGTGCCGCCGTGGCCGCTGATCCGTCCATGTCGACCACCGGGTCACGACCCGGCACGTCGATCGCGCTGCACCTGCTCGGCGGCTTCCGGCTGCTGCACGGCGACACGCCGATCGTGGTACCACGCGGCCTGCAACGGGTCATCGCGCTGATCGGTCTGCGTCCCGGCGCCACCCGCGCCCACCTCGCCGGCCTGCTCTGGCCGGACGCGCCAGAGGAGCGGGCGCTGTCGTCCCTGCGTACGGCGCTGTGGCGGCTGCGCCAGGATCCCTGCTGCCCGCTGGTCATCAGCGGCGACACGGTACGGCTGGACCAGCGGGTCCGGGTGGACGTGGACGCCCTCGTCGGCGCCGCCGCCCGGGTCCGCGACGGTGGCCACCCGGGTGCCGCCGGGGCGCTCGCCGCCGGCCGGCACGACCTGCTCCCGGGCTGGTACGACGACTGGGTGCTCGCCGACCGGGAGCGGCTGCGTCAACTGCGCCTGCACATGCTGGAGGACCTGGCCGACCAGCACCTGGCCGCGGGGCGGCACGGCGAGGCGCTGGAGGCCGCCCTGGAGGCGATGTCCGCCGAACCGCTGCGGGAGACACCGCACCGGCTGGTGGTGCGCATCCACCTGGCCGAGGGCAACGCCTTCGAGGCGGTGCACGCCTTCTACGTCTACCGCGACCTGCTCCTGCGCGAACTGCGGCTCGAACCGTCGGCGGCGATGACCGCGCTGCTGCAGGACACCCTGGCCCCGATCCACCAGGCCACCCGGGGCCGCTCCGCCACCACCGCACGCCCCGCGCCCGCCGTCCGGCTGGCCTCCACCCCCACCGACCGCCGCGCCGGCCGGCCCTGACGCCACCGGCGCCGCGCAGACCGGGCCGGACCAGAGGCCACCGTGGCTGGCCCGCACGCACTCCCGGCCCGGTCGGTGCCGCGGACCCGCGTCGCGCACACGGGTTCGACCGGCACGTCACGGGCAACGAGCGCCGCGTGACGGAGAGGTGACAGAAGGGACGGCAGGGTGGAGCCCACAGCGGTCCGTGGCCTCCGAACTGGGCGGGCGCCACCGACGGAAGGGGTTCCATGAGTCGTCTACTGATCGTCAGCAGGATCATCCCCGGCTCGGAGGGTCGGGTGGCGCAGATCTTCGCCGAGTCCGACGCCACCGAGTTGCCCACCCTGACCGGCGTCCGGCACCGGTCCCTGTACTGCCTGCACGACCTGTGTGTCCACCTGATGGAAACCGGGGACGTGGACCCGGACGCGCTGGCTAACGCCCGCAACCACCCGCTCTATGTGCAGGTCAACGAGCGGCTTTCCGCGCACACCTCGCCGTACCTGCCGACCTGGCGGTCCCCGCGGGACGCGATAGCCGGCTGCTTCTACCGCTGGGACGCCGCCGAGGTGCCGTCGCCCCGGCCGGCCCGGTGAACGGGGCGGCGCGGATGGCTTCCGGACCACCCCACGTCCTGATCATCGGGGCCGGCACCGGTGGGCTCTGCCTGGCTCACGGCCTGCGCCGCGCCGGCATCAGTGTCGCCGTCTACGAGCGGGACCGCAGCCGCGGCGAGGGCCTGCTCGGCTACCGCATCGGCATCGGACCGACCGGCAGCAAGGCGCTGCGGGAGTGTCTGGCACCGGAACTGTTCGACGTCTATCTGGTCACCTGCGCCCGCTCCCCCCGCTACTTCAACGTCATCACGCAGCGGCTGCGCCAGACCGCGTCGTTCCCGCTGCGCCCCGACACCGACCCGGTCGAGACCGAACGCTCGGTGGCCCGGATGACGCTGCGCCAGGTGCTGCTCACCGGCATGGCGGACGTCGTCCACTTCGACAAGACCTTCACCCGCTACGAGCAGCGCGACGACGGCACGGTGACGGCGTACTTCGCCGACGGCACCAGCGCCACCGGCGACCTGCTGGTCGCCGCCGACGGCACGCACTCGGCGGTCCGCCGCCAGTACCTGCCGCACGCGGTCGTCCGGGACGCCGGCACCATCAACATCGCCACCCGGATCCCGCTGACCGCGCACACCCGCCAACTCCTGCCCGAACGGGTCGAGAAGGGCATCTCGCTGATCTTCGGAACCTGCGGTGTGATGGGTGTGCTGCACGTCATGGAGTTCAGGTGGGACCGCGACGGCCAGCTCAAACCCGACGTCAGCGACGACGAGGCGGCACTGCTGCACGGCTGGCCCGGCCGGGCGCACGACAACACCCGCGACAACATCAACTTTATCGTCTGGAGTACCGCCCGCCGGTTCCCGCCCGACATCACGCAGCGCCGGGGCGAGGAGCTCGTCAAGGTCGCCCAGAACCTGACCCGCCACTGGCACCCCAACCTGCGCGAGCTGCTCGCCCGCAGCGACCCCGGCAGCGCCCTGCCGATCAGGGTGGCCACCAGCGAACCGATCCCGGCGTGGAAGAGCAGCACGGTGACGCTGCTCGGCGACGCCGTCCACACCATGACCCCGGGCCGGGGGGTCGGCGCCAACACCGCGTTGCGCGACGCCGCCCTGCTCTGCCGGCACCTGCGCCAGGCCGCCGCCGGCGACAAGACGCTGGTGCAGGCGGTGGCCGACTACGAGGCCGAGATGGTGCCGTACGGCTTCGCCCGGGTCGCCGACTCGTTGCGCCGCAGCGGCACCAGCGGCGACGACCGGATGTACAAACCGGTGGTCGGTCGGCTCGCCCTGCTCGGCGCGCGCGGCTACTTCGGCGTCACCAGCCGGGTGCCCCGACTGGCCCGCCGCTTCGTCAACGACTTCTACACCTATCGCGGCGAGGACGACTGAGTCGCCCGCCGGGTCGCGACGCCGGCACCTCGTCGCGGCCCGGCGGGTCGGTGGACACGAGAACGGCATACGGTCGGTCATCCCGCCACCACGCCCGGGCACCGGCTGTCTCACCTGGGCCGCGATGACCGATCCTCCCTGTCGCCCGATGTGCGCGTGTGCGAAGCTGCGCCGAGTTTGCTTCGCGACTTTCACGACGTACGCAAGAGGGAGGTTCGCCGTGCCGTCGACTTTCGGGCAATGGCTGATCGTGATCCTGGCCCTGCTGCTGGGCGGAGCCGCCGGCTGGCTGGCACGTGGCCGGCAGCCCGCGACGACCACCACCGCTCCGGTCGGGCCCACCATGGACGGTGACCCGGTCGTCGGCCTCACCGAGGCCGAGAAGGCCGAGGCCGCCGCGACTCTCGACACATCCCGCCCGGAAGCCACCACGGACCGCTTCCCCGCGCCCGCCGCCGTCGTCGACGAGCCCATCGACCGGGAAGTCACCCTCGCGCCGGCCGACACGTCCCCGGCGACCGACGCGCCGGCCGACACCGACCGGGAACCGGCCGTCGCCGCGCCGGCCGCCGACGCACGGCCCCCGGCCGTCGCGCCGGCCCCAACCGAGGTGGACGCCGCCACGGACACCCTGCGCCACGACGCGTCCCCGGCCGACAGCGCCACCGACGAGCCGGCCTCGCCGGTCCCGCCGGCGGCACCCGGCGAGGAGCCGGCCGGGGCGGACACCGGCCACGACGACACCGAGGGGCGCGTGACCCCGGTCGTCGGCAAGGCCGGGGACGCCGCGCCGGCCGAGGAGGCACCGGTGACCGGCGAGGCCGAGGCGCGCCCCGCCCCCGCCGCATCCGTGGTGGCGGAGGCCCCCACGCCGGCAGCGACCGACGCCGAGACCGCCAGCCCGGCGGCGACCGAGCTCGGGAAGCCGGAGACGGCTGCGCCGGGCATCCCGGCTCCGCGCACCCCGGTCGAGGACGCCGAGCCGACCGCCGAGGTCGGTACCGCCGACCGGGCGATCCCGGACGACACCGGTCCCACCCCGGAACCGGCCACCGCCACCC
>NZ_SMKD01000223.1 GCF_004348595.1 Micromonospora sp. KC723 | reverse complement strand
CCGTGCCGACGTTCGGGCCGACCTCCCGACAGGACGGCCGGCGAGGGTCTCTGCCGTATGGACAGCAGGCGGGATCACCCCTTTCCGGCAATGTCGAAGATCGGTACGCTCTCGGACGGCACCGATGAAGGAGGGGCATGTCCGACAGGCATCATGCACGATCGCCGCTCGGCGGTCTGCTGCAGATGGCATGGTCCCCCTGGGTGGTGGTCGTCGCCGGGGTGGTGGCGCTGCTGACGTTGCAGGTTGTCGCGCTGCTCTCGGTTCCGGGCGGGGACCGGTTCCACTCCGGGCCGCCGGAGCCGGTGCAGACCATCCCACTACCGGACCTGCCGCCCACGTCGACGCCGACCCGGGTCGCGGCGACGCTGCCCCTGCCGCCGCTGCCCGGCATCACGCCCCGGCGCACCGAGCCGTCCCTCGGTGAGGCGGGCGGCACCGGCCCGGAAGCCCCGCCGGCCCCGTCCGGCGGCCCGCCGGGCACCGTCTCGCCGCCGGCGCCCGCCCCGTCCACCTCGGCGCCGCCGGCGTATCCGCCCGCGCCCGGCGATCCGCCGCCCGCTCCCGCGCCGTCGGTGACCGGCCGCTACAGCAAGCTCAACGACTACGGGGACGCGTTCATCGGCGAGGTGTTGCTGACCAACGCCACGTCGGGATCCCGGTCGTGGCGGGTCCGGCTGGTGCTGCCCCGGGGCCGGCTGGTCACGGCCTGGGTCGAGGGCGCGCCGCAGGGGTCGGCCCGGATGTCCGACGGTGTCTTCACGTACACCAGCGGGGTGGACCTGGGGCCCCGTGCCACGGTGCCCTTGCGGTTCCACTTCGAGTACACCGGCGGCAACAACCGTCCGAGTAGCTGCACGGTCAACGGGGTCGCCTGCTCCGGCCGCTGATCCCGCCAGTTTCCGCCCCGGTCGACCCGCTCGGTCGGGTCAGTTCCTCGGGTCGGCCGGGTCGGGCGGTCCCGGGGTCAAACCGACGTCGTCCGGTCGGTCGGGTTCGCCGCCCCGCCCTTGCTGGGAATCCTAGGTGTGGGATTTGAGCTGGTAGCTTGGCGCTGCCCGACCGTCAGGACGGTGGGGTCCTCGGTCGCGTTACTGCCCGCGCCGCCGATCGTCGCCATGCTCCCGGCACGGGACCGACCAGGGAGACGCATGTCCGGCACGCCGCACACCCGATCCGTGTCCCTCCGCTCGCTGCCCTGGCTCGTGGTGGTCGTCGGCGTGGTCGTGATGGTGCTGCTGCTGGTGGTCGCGCTGGGTTCGGCCGGTCGCCGCCGGCCGGTGGCCGATCTTCCGCCGCCCGCTCCGACCATGTCGATGCCGAACCTGTCGGCCGCCACGCCGTCGCTGCCCCTGGCCACCGGCACCGCGCCGGCGGTGCCGGGGCTGCTGCCCCGCTCGGCCGTCCCGCCCAGCCCTTCGGCGTCGAGTCCGTCGGCCACCCCCGCCGGGGCTGGCACCCAGCCGTCGACCCCGAACCCGCCACGGGCGTCGCCGTCCCCGGCGCTGACGGTGACCGGCCGGTTCCGGGTCATGGCGGACTACGGTGACTCCTTCGCCGGAGAGGTGTTGCTGACCAACACCACGTCGGGCCCTCGATCGTGGACGATCCGGCTGGTGCAGCCCCGAGGCCGGCTGGGGAGCGTCTGGGTGGAGAGCGCGCCGCAGGGCACCGCGAGGATGCGCGACGGGGTCCTCACCTACACCAGTGGGGTGGAGTTAACCGCCCGGGGCTCGGTGCAGGTGCGGTTCATATTCGAGGGCACCGGCGGGACGATGCCGTCGGGCTGCACGGTCAACGGCTCCGCCTGCGCGGGTCTCTGAACCCTCACCACCGCCGACGGTCCGGGCGTCCTCGCCTTCTCCCAGGTCGCCCCCGCCGACCGCGCCGGGTGCCTCGTTGCTGCGAACAACGCCGACACCGCGCAGACTGTCACCGTGGACACCTGGTCGCCCGGCACCACCTTCACCGGCATCTACGGCGGCGTCACCACCGGCGCGACCCCCACCGCCGCCGCCCGGATCCCCGGCGGCGACCAGACGCTGGCGGGCAGCGCCCGCGAGCCGTACACCGTCCACCACGACCTGACCGGCGGGACCGCAGTGGAGCACAAGGCCGTCGACGACTTCAGCGGAGGTACCGCCAGCACCCGGAGCACCGCGACCGTGGGCACCCCGGCGCAGGACGCGGCCGGGGACTGGGTGGTCGTGCACTACCAGCGTCCCACCGGCGGGTACGACGACTGGCGGCTCCACACCTGGGGCGACGTCGACCCGGCGTACGCCATTGAGTGGCCCGCCGGGCAGCCGTTCGCCGGTGAGGACTCCTACGGCCGGTTCGCCTGGCTCAAGCTGAAGCCGGGCGCGAAGTCCGTCGGGTTCCTCGTGGTCGACGCCGACGGCAACAAGGACGTCGCCGCCGACCGCGCCATCGACGCGACGCGGACCGGCGAGGTCTGGATCAGAGAGGGTGACCCGACGCTCTACCCGACCCGGCGAGCCGCCACCGGCCAGCCGGACCCGGTCGTCGACGAGGGCACCGCGATCATCCACTGGCGGAGGGCAGACAACGACTACGACGGCTGGGGCCTGCACCTGTGGGACGGCGCCGCTGACCCCACCGACTGGGCCCGCCCGCTCATGCCGGCGAGGATCGACTCGTACGGGGCGGTCTTCCGGGTGCCGCTGTCGGCCGGGGCCACCGGGCTCAGCTACATCCCCCACTCCGGCGACGTGAAGGACCACCCCGAGGACCAGCGCCTGGACCTCGCCGTCGCCGGACGCGAGGTGTGGCTGCTCGCCGGGATCAAGGGCCGGCTGCTGCCGGCCAGGTCCTCCGGTCCCGCGAGGGACCCGGACATCACCAGGCGGAAGGCGCACTGGATCGACCGGTCCACCGTGGCCTGGCAGACCGGGCCCCCCGACGGCCGGACCTACGCCCTGGTGGCGGCCCCGGCCGGCGGGGTGACCGTCGTCGACGGCGAGCTGTCCGGGACGTACACCTCGCTGCCGCTGCGGGCGCGGCGCAACGGGCTCACCGAGGCCCAGCGCGCGGCCTTCCCGCACCTGTGGGCCCACCGGGCCTTCGCGCTGGACCGGGCCGACCTGGCCCGGGTGCCGGCCGCGCTGCGCGGGCAACTCGTGGTGACCGAGCGGGACGCCGAGGGCACCCTGCTGAACGCCAGCGGGGTGCAGATCCCGGGCGTGCTCGACGACGTCTACTCCGCCGCGACCGGGGCGACGCTCGGCCCGACCTTCGCCGACCGGGTACCCACCCTCGCCGTCTGGGCACCCACCGCCCGGGCGGTGTCGGTGCAGCTGTTCGACTCGCCGTCGACGCCGCCACGGATGGTGGCGATGCGGCGCGACGACCGCACCGGCGTCTGGTCGGTGCGCGGCGCCCGTGACTGGCTCGGCAGGTACTACCGGTACCAGGTCGAGGCGTGGCAGCCGGCCGCACAGAAGATCGTCACCGCGGCGGTCACCGACCCGTACTCGGTGGCGCTGGCGCCGGATTCGACGCACAGCCAGATCGTCGACCTGGACGACGCGTCGCTGGCGCCGGCGGGCTGGGCGACGCTGCGCAAGCCGCCGCCGGTGCCGCCGTCGAAGGCGCAGATCTCCGAGCTGTCGGTGCGGGACTTCTCCATCGCCGACGCCAGCGTGCCGCCCGAGCGGCGCGGTACCTACCTCGCCTTCACCGATCCCGACACGGCAGGGATGAGGCACCTCCGGGCGCTCGGTGACGCCGGGGTCAACCACCTGCACCTGCTCCCGTCGTTCGACTTCGCCACCATCCCCGAGCGCCGGGCCGACCAGCGGCAGCCCGGCTGCGAGCTGGCCCGCCTGCCGCCGGACTCCGCCGAGCAGCAGCGGTGCGTCGCGGCGGTGGCCGACTCCGACGGCTACAACTGGGGGTACGACCCGCTGCACTACACCGTGCCGGAGGGTGGGTACGCCGTCGACCCGGTCGGGGCGAAGCGCACCACGGAGTTCCGGCAGATGGTCGCCGGGATCAACGGCGCCGGCCTGCGGGTGGTGCTGGACGTCGTCTACAACCACACCTCGGCCTCCGGCACGGACGCCAGGTCGGTGTTGGACCAGATCGTGCCCGGCTACTACCACCGGCTCCTGGCGGACGGCGCCGTGGCTACCTCGACCTGCTGCGCCAACACCGCCCCGGAGCACGCCATGATGGGCAAGCTCGTGGTGGACTCGCTGGTGACCTGGGCCCGGCACTACAAGGTGGACGGTTTCCGTTTCGACCTGATGGGACACCATCCGAAGGCGAACATCCTGGCCGCACGCGCCGCGCTGGACGCGCTGACCCCGGCCCGCGACGGGGTGGACGGCCGGCGGATCCTGCTCTACGGCGAGGGTTGGAACTTCGGCGAGGTGGCCGACGACGCCCGGTTCGTGCAGGCCACCCAGGCCAACATGGCCGGCACGGGCATCGGCACCTTCAACGACCGGCTGCGCGACGCGGTGCGCGGCGGTGGCCCCTTCGACCCGAACCCGCGCGCGCAGGGCTTCGCCTCCGGCCTGTACACCGATCCGAACGGTGACCCCGTCAACGGGACGGCGACCGAGCAGAAGGCCCGGCTGCTGCACCAGCAGGACCTGCTCAAGGTGGGGTTGACCGGCAACCTGCGCGGCTACCGCTTCACCGACTCGTCCGGCAGGTCGGTCACCGGCGCCCAGGTGGACTACAACGGCTCGCCGGCCGGGTACACCGCCGCGCCCGGTGAGGCGGTCACCTATGTCGACGCCCACGACAACGAGATCCTGTACGACGCGCTGGCGTACAAGCTGCCGCAGGGCACCTCGGCGGCCGACCGGGCGCGGATGCAGGTGCTGGCCCTGGCCACCACCACCTTCGGGCAGGGCAGCGGATTCGTGGCCGCCGGCTCGGAGCGGCTGCGTTCGAAGTCGTTGGACCGCAACTCGTACAACTCCGGTGACTGGTTCAACCAGATCCGCTGGGACTGCGCAGAGGGCAACGGGTTCGGCGTCGGACTGCCGCCCGAGCAGGACAACAGGGACAAGTGGTCGTACGCCAGACCGCTGCTGGCCGACGAGAAACTGGTACCGGACTGCGCGACGATCGAGCTGACCAACGCCCGGTACGCGGAGCTGCTGAGGATCCGCTCGTCCTCGCCGGTGTTCGGGCTGGCCACCGCCGACCAGGTGCAGCGGCGCGTCGCGTTCCCGCTCTCCGGCGTGCGGGAAACCCCGGGGGTGCTGACCATGACCCTCGACGGCCGGGGACTGGACGGGAGGTGGGCGTCGGTGACCGTCGTCTTCAACGCCACGCCCGAGTCGGCGGAGCAGCAGGTCGACGGCCTGCGCGGGGCGGATGTGGCGCCGCATCCGGTGCTGGCCACCTCGGTCGACCCGGTGCTGCGGGCGGCCTCGTTCGACAGGGCGAGCGGCACCTTCACCGTGCCCGCCCGCAGTGTGGCGGTCTTCGTCGAACGCTGATCCCTGGCGACGGTCCGGCCCCCTGCCACTCGGTGACAGGGGGCCGGACGCCTGCCCGGACGCGGGCTGACCGTCGGTCAGTTGAAGCAGTCTTTGACGGTGCCGGCGCAGTTGGTGGGGTCGTTGTCGGTGATGGTGGTTTTGTGGTCGAGTCGGACTTTGCCGTTGTTGTTGAGGATGCCGCCGGCGACGCGGTGGGTT